>CAYHOS010000010.1:22740-42820 GCA_964358505.1 uncultured Candidatus Peribacteria bacterium | reverse complement strand
AGGAGAAGGGAGGGGCGGAGGAGGGGGTGGAGGAGGGGTTGGAGGGGGTGGGGGAGGTGGCGGTTGGGGAGAAGGCTCCTCGTGCTTGGAGCGCAGGATGGTCATGGGGGGCGCAACGTCAATCACGTCCGCGGGTTTGGCGGCAGGTTTCGTGAGTTTGGCCTCCATGTTTTCGAACTTTATCTGCAGGCCTCCGCTTCCCTTCTGCAGCAACTTTCCCACCAGCCATACGCCGATCCCCCCCACGAGCATGGCGCTGAGGAAGATGAGGGCGATGCGGAGGAGGAGGACGAACGGAAAAGGCGTGTCCTGCGTCTCCGGAGGGACGTCGGCCGGGACGGAGGAGGCAGCGGAGGAAGCTTGGGCGGACGAAGAACTCTCCTCCGGGATATACGCGGAGACGGGGAGGGAGCGGCTTGTTTGGAAGACGTTCCGCCCCGTACGAAGGTCCACCAGGCGCACTTGCACATCGTAGGTGCCGCTCTGGGCATAGGTATGCGTGGGGGATTCCAGGAGGCTCTCCGTCCCGTCGCCGAAGGACCAAAAGTAGAGCAGGGGGATATCCAGGCCCTGGACTTGCGGGAGGGTGAACCGGAGGGTGCCGCCGCTTGTAGTGGAAGCCTTAATTGCGCTGTCCTGGGGAATGGTGGGGAGGGAGGGGGCTGCTTCCGAATTCTGTGTGATGCGCAGCGTCTGTTCGGCTGCGGTGCCGTCGTTCCGCAGCGCGGTGAGCTGCATCTCGCGTTCCGCGCGGGGCGATGGAAGCCACACGAAAAGCGGCACACGGGCGCTGCGGAAGAACGTATCTGCCGCATCGTCATCATCGCGGGCGTTGCCGTTCCCGTCGCGGTCCACGGCTGCGTCGATATCCAGAATGATGTGGGCGATGCCCTGCTGCACCGGGACAAGCCGGAGGAACCGGCGGTTGGCGGTAAGCGTCAATGTCCCATTTGCCGGGAGCGGATCCGTCGATACCAAGTCCGCTGCCGCGGCGGAAGATTCCTCCCCTGTTGCCGCCGGACGCGCGCGGACTTCGAGGACCAGGACACGTTGGGCAAGGGGGACGCCGTCCGCCGATGCGGCCGTGGCATCGAGACGGTACGTGCCGGGATCGGTCAAGCGGCTGCGGAAGAGCGGGAGGTGCGCGGCCTGGAGGAATGCGCCGTCCTTCTCCAAAATCCACGTGAACTGCGTTCCCGACTGGTCATGCGTGCCGAGGACTTCCAAGACGTCGCCCGCGAACAGGTTCACCTGCTCCTCCTGCACGTGCGTCGCTTCCTGCGCATGCACCGAAGCCATCTCCCCCAGAACGGCGCAGAGGACGGCAAGGAGGAAGGAGGCGGAACGGAGGGGGGCGCGGTGAGCGGCGGGGGAGGGGACGGTCACGGGACGGTAGCAAGGAGGAGAACGATGCTCACGATGATGCGGGAGAGGATGATGATCACGAGGCCGATGGCCATGTAGAGGATCGCTTTCTTCGCCTGGTCCTTCCTTGTGTCGTCACCCAGCGAGATGATGAGGAGGATCCCCGCATAGATCACCACGGCGACCGCGATGATCGCCACGAAATTGAGGACGATTTCGATGATGTGGATGATCAGGTCACGCAAATCCACGTTCGGGACGCCGATTTCCCCCGCCTGGTCAACACCACCATCCAGCCCGCCTCCCCCGAACGTCGCGGCGTTCGATGCAGGTACGAGCGCGCGCCACACCTGCGCAACCCGCTGCGGTATGCCCGTGAGGAATGGAGAGAGTGCTGCCAACATGGGAATGGGTTTCCTTTCCTAGTATGATATCATAAAAACAGGTTCTCATCCACTCCGCATTCCCATGCGTCCTTCCGGCCCAAAACCGCTCCTGCGCCGTGCAGGCACATCCCTCTTCCTCGTCACGGAACCCCTTCACATCCGCTACCTTACGGGGGTGGCGGTGAGCATGGGTGCGCTGCTCCTCACGCCGCGGCGGATGATCCTCTTCGTGGATGCGCGGTACGCTGAACGGGCGGGCAGGGAAGCGGGGGAGGGGGTTGCCGTCCGTACGCCCGAGGCGCTGGCGCGTCATTTGAAGGAGGGGAACGTGTGCGGATTCGAGGCGGACCGGGTGACGGTGGAGCAGCGCAAGCGGTGGTCAGGGCGCTACAAGGGCGTGAGCTTCCTGCCACGGACCGGCGTGGTCGAGCACTTCCGCCGGCAGAAGGAGGACGGGGAACTGCGCGCGCTGCGGCGCGCGCACCGCATCACGCGGGAGCTCCTGCGCCGGATCCCCCGAACCCTCCGCGGGAACGTCACCGAGGAGTGTGTGGCGCGGCGACTCGCCGTCTGGGCGCTCGAACTGGGCGCCGAGGGGTTGGCATTCGATCCCATCGTCGCCTTCGGCGCGCACACGAGTTCCCCTCACCACGCGCCGGCGTCGCGGAAGCTGCGGCGGGGGGACATTGTCCAAATAGACGTGGGCGCGAAAGTGGCAGGGTACTGCGCCGACATGAGCGAGGTGTTCTTCACGGCCGTGCCCACGGACGAGCAGCGGAGAGTCCATGGCGTCCTCCGTGCGGCGCAGCGCAAAGCCATGCGCGCGGCAACCGCGGGGACTTCCACGCACGCACTGGACCGTCTGGTGCGCGGCCATCTCCGTTTCCATGGCCTTGAGGAAGCGTTCACGCACGCACTCGGACACGGCGTGGGCTTGGAGATCCACGAGGGCGTCACCCTTTCCCGCAAGCGTCCGGAGGAGACGCTGCTCCCCGGGGAAGTAGTGACCATCGAGCCGGGGGCGTACTTCCCCGGGAAGTGGGGGATGCGGTTGGAGGATATGGTGTATATTTCCTAGGTGCGAAGAATCCTGGCACTGGCCATTTTCCTCGCGATCGGCATCGCGGGGGCGGGCAAGGCTCTCTTCCGTACCGCGCAACCGCATGCCGCCGCCGCCCTCTGCCTCGCGGAAGGCCGCGAAGGGAGCGCTTTGGCGTGGCAGCGGCAGGAGTGCTGCGCAGGACTCAAGCCGCTCCGGAAATCCGCGCGCGTACAGAGCGGCTGGTGGTGCGATGTCCCCGAGGAGGATGGAGACAAGATCATCTGCGCCGCCTGCGGCGACGGCGTGTGCGGCAAGGGAGAGACTTCCTGCAACTGCCTCAGGGACTGCCGCATTCCCTGGAAGTGCGGCAACGGCAAGCCGGACCCGGGTGAGCAGTGCGACGACCGGAACCGCAGGGTCGGCGACGGCTGCTCGGAGCGGTGCACGCTGGAGGAAGGGTGGACGTGCGGCGGTACGCCGAGCGCGTGCACCGTGAAATGCGGCGACGGCACTGTCACGGGGGGCGAGCGGTGCGATGACGGCAACCGCAGGAGCGGCGACGGGTGCACGTCCCGGTGCGCGGTGGAAACCGGCTGGTCGTGCGATGGCGCTCCTTCCCGATGCACGGCGGACGGCGTGGTGCAGACCTCAACGCTCGTGTCATGCCTGGGAAGGGAGGATGGTGCGGTGGTGCTCCTCGCGGACGGCTGCACGGCGTGCTCCTGCCGCGCCGGCGCCCCCTGGTCCTGCACGCGCCTAACGTGCGCGCCTAATCTCTCATCCTGCGGGAACGGGATGGTCGAAATGGACCGCAGCGAGTGGTGCGACGACGGCAACAGGACGGAGAGCGACGGGTGCAACCCCTACTGCCGCACGGAGGCGGGGTGGTGGTGCGAAGGATCGCCGAGCGTGTGTACACGGAGGTGGACTGGCTTCAAATAACATAAAATGCTACAATATACGGAAACATGCACATCAAGAACCGCATTCTGGCCATCGTCCTCCTCGCGGCTGTCTATCCCTATCCCGCCATCAGCGCGGGGAAGCAGCCGTACGAACAGGCGTTCCTCATCACGGCGTACTACTCCCCCAAGCCGGGGCAGTGTTGCTACGTGCGGGGGTCGTATGAAGCGGATATCGAGCTCAATGGGCGCGGGACCAACGGCGCGAGCGGCGTCCCCGTCCACCCCGGCATGGTCGCTGCGCCGAAGGAATACGCCTTCGGGACGCGCATCGCATTGCCGGGCCTGGGAGTAGTGACCGCAGAGGACCGCGGCGGCGCCATCACCACGCTGGAAGACGGCACGCACCGCCTGGACATCTGGGCCGGGGAGGGGGAGGAAGGACTCGCCCGCGCGCTCGCGTTCGGCATGCAGCGCGTCACCGGCACCGTGTATCCCGTCGGGGGGAGGCAGCCCGCGGAATCCCTCACGCCCTCCTCCTTCACGTCGGACTGGACGGAGCTCTCGCCGCTCCTGGAGGGGCGCGAGCGCCTGATGCACGTGGCGGTGCGGAAGGGCGACCGCAGCGCGTCCGCCCTCCTGCTGCAGGAGACGCTGCAAGCGGACGGCTACTTCAAGCGTGAACCCACCGGGTTCTTCGGCGCCGAGACGCAGGAGAGCCTGCGGGCATTCCTCAAGGAATTCCGCTTGGAGGAGCCCTCAGATTCCCTCTCTTCCCGGGCTGCCGCATACCTCCTCGCCGCGGAGAAGACGCCACCGGACCAGCAGGTGCCCGAGGTGCAGGCGGGGAGTCCCCAGGCGCGCATCGCGGAGGTGCAGCGCCTGCTCCGCCATCTCGGCTACTACAAGGGACGCACACACGGGAAGTACGACGGCAACGTGCGCCGCGCCATCATCGCCTACCAGAGCGACCAGGGCGTGATCGCATCCTCTGGAGAGCGCGGGGCGGGGACGGTGGGGCCAAAGACGCATGCGGCGCTCGCGCGGAGCCTATGGAAGATGAAGGTCGCGCGGCGCGCAAGCGAGATGCTCCTCCTCGCCCGCATCGATGATCTCGTCCTCGCGCAGAACCGGCTGCCTACGCGTTTTCTTGGCAAAGGCGACAAGGGGGAACAGGTGCGCTTGCTCCAGAAGCTCCTTGCCGAGCGCGGTTTGCTCCCCGCGCATCGCGCCACGGGTACCTTCGGCAACGAGACCGAGAAGGCGGTAATCGCGTTCCAACTGCAAGCGGGGATCATCAAGGCTGCCAAGGATACGGGGGCGGGCAGAATGGGCCCCGGGACGAGGTTGAAGCTGCTCACGGAGATACGGTCGCAGATGTATACGTTGGTGAGGACGGAAGGGTGGGAGGTGCTCTGAAAAGTCAAGATTGCATTCGGAAGAGATGTGGGGAGAATGGAACGGTGAAGAAAACAGCGTGCCTCCTCATCGGCTCCATCCTCCTGTTCTCGTCGTCCGCGCCCGCACTTGCCGCAACATCGGTGACGCGGCGACAGGGTTTCCTCATGCTGTGGCAGAGCCTGCAACGCCCCGTGGGGACCATACACGACGATGCGTACGCGGATGTGCCGGATGGGGCGGAAGGGTACAGGGAAATCACCTATGCCAAGGACAGGGGACTCTTGGAGGATACGGAGACGTTCCGTCCCGATGATCCTCTTCGGTTGCAGGATGCCCTCCTGTGGCTCTTCCGAACGCGAAGCGTGGAAGCGGAAGGGAAGGACATCGATGAGACGGCAGAGGAAGACCTTCCCGTGCTCCTCGAGCGCTATCCCATCACGTCACTTTCGGAATCCGTGGTTTACGTGAACGAAGAGGAGCTCCTGGACCTCATGCGCGACCTTGATGGGATGCTGCGCGACGAAATCCACGAGGTGAGCCTGTACTCGGAAAAGTTCCATGGGAAGGGGACGGCCTTCGGCGAGACGTTCGACATGAACGCGTTCACGGCGGCGCACCGCATGTTCCCGCACAACACCCTGGTGAAAGTGACGAACATGGACAACGGGAAGAGCGTGCTCGTTCGCATCAACGACCGCGGGCCGTTCGTGAAAGGCCGCGATATGGATTTGAGCCTCGCCGCGTTCCTCCAGCTTGCGCCGCGCTCGGCGGGCGTGCTGCGCAACGTCACGTTCCAGCGGCTGGGCGACGCAAACCTGGTCGGCCCGTGCCAGAACGAGCCGCGCTACCAGAGCCGCATCACCCGGAGCGTCCGTCTGCTCCCAGGCATTCCCCACTTCTTCAAACTCGGCTCCTCCCTCACGCTGCGCGGTAGCGATGCCTTCGTCCTCCGCCACATCGGCTACCCCGACGGCAACGGCACGGATATGCAGGAGTGGGTGCTCACCGGCGAAACCTATACCTTCACGCCCTCCGTTGAGGGGCGCTATACCTTCTTCCTGCGCGACAAGAAGGGGAAGGGGAGGGAGATGGGGATGAGTGTCATCCGGTGTTCGGAGTGAGATTGGGTTTGTAGCTTAGGTAAGGGCAGAACTCTAAAGTGACATAACTATTATATTGTGGTAAAATATATACAAATACACACCACAATGTATGGCCCAACAGGCGTTGCAATTTGAGAGCATCGAGAAGAAGGGAATTTCGGCGGGGCATCTTGGCGAGTTGATCGCCGCCGCCGATGCGAATGACAGCAACGGTGAAGGCGGCCGGGTGCTTGAGGAAGCGGAACGGCAAATCCAAATCGTGGCGGAGCACGAGAATCCGCAGGAAAGGAGCGCCTTTCTCATCGCGGTCAAGAAACAGTTAGATTCCGCACGCTTCCAGCAGAAAGAGCGCGCGAAGATCAGTCACAACCTCGAGGAGCTACAGAAGAGGGTGAAAGGCAAAGAGCCAGCCACGCAAGCTGTCCAGGAATTGCGACAAGCGGCAACTGTGGAACGGTCCACAACGGAACCTCCTCCACTGGTCGTTCCCGATAGCGAATCGGAAAGGTCGCCATCGGATGCGAAGCCGGATCAGAATCCTCCGCAGGGACCGAATGGTGCACAGAGTGCTCCGAAGGTGACAGATTGGTCGGAGAAGACGAAGACAACCTTGAAGGCAACGGCAGTAGGCGTGGCAGTCGCCGCAATCGCCTATGGTTTATACAAAGTTGGTCGATGGATTTGGGGGGGGGCGAAGAAAGCGACGGATACGACGGTCAGTTGGGCGCGAAGGATCGGCAGAGGAATTCTTACGGTCGGTATACTAGCGGGGGCAGGGCTTGCGGGTTTCTTAGGTTATAAGGCAATCGCGCACTCCTGGTTGGGCAAACTGAACAAAGCGGGCGAGGTAGCGAAAGAAAAGTATGAAGTCATTGAACGAGAGTTGCAGGTGTTGCGATTGGAGAAGGAAGCACTGGAACAACGGATTGCCAGCGCGGAAGAGAATGTAAGAGATCAATGGAATCAGCAATTAACTCAAGTGAATAGCCAAATGGCTGCCTTGCAGCAGCAGTTGGATCAATCGCGATCTGAACTCGTACAGGGAGATACACAGACAGAAGGCGAACAGTCGGAATCTGAGGATGAACAGAAGCCAATTGAAACGGAGGTGACGCAGAAACAAGATACGGCAGAACAACTCATTGCGAAGGGGACCATACCATTCATCGCCCGAGGTTTGGTGGCATTTGAAAACGTTCGGGGATGGGAACAGGCGGAACAGACGAAAGTGCTCCATGTTACGGATGTCATGACGTCCGCAAAGGAAAGGCCGATGTCCGAGGTCTTTGCCAGTGTTGAGGGAAGGACGGTGAAAGAGCGTTTGTTCAAGACTCAAGAAGATATGGTGAGCCACGATCAAGCTCAAATTCTCATCGTTCGGTACTGTCTGGAGAACCACGGCAGATTGAAGGATGGCGGGAAGACAGATGCGGAAGTCGGAGCAATGCCGCTTGAAGAATTCCTTCAAGAGATAGCTGGGACCTACAGCGCCGCGGGAAAAGTTCTCGAGCAATTGCGTGCAAACAAAGGCAACCCAATCGAAGCATTGAAGGGCGATGCGCTGAACATTGGCAAGCTGATGGAGGAGGAGGGAGGGTTGGTCCAGGAGTGTGAATCGTTTGTTCGGGAGAAGCAGTTGCAGGTCAGCGCGTTACAACTTGCACAAGCGCTTCCGCAATTCACTATTTCGGTGGGAGAATTCATCGGAAGGAACTCTAACTTCGAGACATTGGAGCCAGTGGAACTGTCGATATATGCATTGTGCCAAGAAATGAATGAAATGAAAACGCATCTCTACATGATTCCATTCTTCCACAGGCTCTTTCCGGAAGAACAATGGAGCGACAACATGGAGGAGAATCAAGAAGTTGCGAGGAAGATTCTCTTTGACCGCATGAACTTGTTCCAAGCCGTGCGTATGCACTTCTATGCGCGGATGATGCGGCACAAGAATCCCGCGGGAGTTGTTCTCATGCAGGCAGAGATCTTCAAGTATGTCGTCGATAGAGATCCCGGACTGCTTGGAAGTGACTGGTTGAAGAACAGGGATATCAAAATGATAGATCGTATCGTTCATGTTGCTGCTAGTGGAACGTGGGATGAGTGGAAGGAGCTTCCCATAGAGATCGATGATCAATTGGTGAAACAAGCATTGAAGAACATGGGTTTTGCCACCGTCTCCATCGCAAAGGTTGCATTAGGAGCGGTTGCAGCGGGCGCGGGTAAGGGGGCGCTTACAGGAGCAACGCTATCTGTCGAACATCCTTGGCTTGTGGGATTGCCAGTAGGAGGTGCTTTTTCCTACATTGCCCTCCAACGCTACTTGGCACACAGGGCAAACGCCATACCCTTACAAACGCTGACGCGTTTGCATAAGATGGAAAGCAATCATGAGATATTCATGAAAATCATGCGAGCCGCGCGTGTAGAATTCACACGGGATGCAGTGACGCAAGCGAGAGTTCGCCTTTCCACAATCAGCCAAGATATCGATAAACTCATCAATAATCAGAAGACACTTTCGATTGGCTTGGAGTTGAACAGGGCATTGGGCAACTGCACCACTGCGACGATTCAAGGAAGTGAGTCTGCTTGGGAGCAATTCTTACAAACAGCCCAGCTGTATCGTGGGACATCGCGGAGAGTTGACCGCATCATTGAGGAAATCCGGTATGTGAGGAATAATACAAACGGCGTGCGCGATGCCATATCGGCAGCAGCTCGTCCTGTCATCGGACGTGTAAGACAGTGGATAGGCTTGCCGGGTCGTGTTCTCGATAAAGGCATCGCAAGCATTCCCTATGTCGGCAGATTCCTGGGAACAACGGTGAGAAAGATGAATCAACCCATTCATATTCCCGGAGTCGGGATGGCGTTGAAAGGAGCCCCCTTAGCCCTGGGAGGAGGATTGGCAACAGCATTGGAGCTGGCGAACAAAGACGTTGACGTTGCCCAAGTGAAAGAGCGGAGGTTGAACCTGATCGGGGAGCTGGACAATCTTTGCCGTAGTGCCACGGATGAACAGGGTGAGGCAATCTTCGAAAAACAGACAGATACCGACGGGAAGGTGACGTACGTTCTCCATGGAGCGAGAGACGTCGCTATCTCCATTGGACAGCTACAGGAATTGCACAATGAAGGGGACGCGGCATCTGCGGGATGGGCAAAAGCGGGAGTGGAAGCAGGATCAACGTTGTTCATACTCGGTGCAACCGCAGCGGGATCCGGAGGACTGGCAATTCCCGTGATTGTTACGGTGCTTGCCGCGCACAAAGCGATCGATATGGCACAGGAAGCCGTGGAGCGGGAGCGCCGTCGCAAGTTCCTGCAGGAGGCGCCGGTTTGGCTCATCGCCGTGCTGGGGACAGAGAACATCTTCCAGAGTGGAGAGTTGAATGAGTTTACAATGCTCGAAGAGAATGCGGGAGGGGCTCCTCAGACCGTTGCGGTGCGCGAAGCAGCAGGCTATTCCCATCCGCTTTCCAGCCATGCTTCGGACATGGATCGTTCGGAAGCGGACACGCAACGCCAGAAGAAAGTGGCGAGGGAGAAGCTCTGCCAAGCGTTGGCATTCCGGAAATTCATAGGGCTCCATGACGAAATGCTCGCTGAGCTTCCGGGGGAAGGAGACTTGCGGCAACTGTTCAATCCCGAGGGGCAGTTCCTCAAGGAGAACGGCGATTACCAGAACTTCGTGCGGAAGTTTGCGGTACTTCAGCTCCTTGCGGAGTGTAAAGGCCATCCCGTGACGTTAGCGGATATCGACGCATTGGACCTGACGGCGAGCGGGGGGTTCCTCTTCACACAGTACCGTCTCATCACGGAGATAGACGTTACCCAGGCATTACGCAGGGGCATGCTGTTCTATGTGCAGCACCTCCGTGAGAAGAGGTACAAGGAAGCGCTCAAGCAAGTGAACGGCGATGCAGAGAGCACGAAAGTGCTGGAGGAAGGAGTGTCCCTGTCGCCCCAGTACGCCTACGTGTTCAACGTTCATCCCAAGGACCTACCCACCATTGGATCGGAGGAGACGTACGCGGAGAGGATTCTCCGCGAGATGTATGCAACCGCACAATCTGCCGGTAGCAGCGCTCCCGATGCGGTATCCAAGGGCTACGTCATACCTGGAGGAGGCGCGGGGGAAGGGAGCATCGGCAATTTCCTGGCGAACGCCGTGGATCCCAAGTTCCATGAACTGCAGCGGACGAAACTTGAGTCCTATCAGTCAACGAACGGCAGGGGACTTCCCTTCGGCCTTTCTGACCTTGATGCATGGGAGCATGGGGAGGCGTTTGCGGGCGCATGGAACGGCCGCGTGAAGCGCTATGAGGAGCTCAATCGGAGCATCGAGGGGAGCATGTTCGACTCCGAAGAGCAGCTCCATTCCTTTGCGGCAACGTTCAAACCCGAAGAACTGGTCGAGTACCTCCGCTTCCAGGAACACCGTGGCTTCTACGAGGACTACATCGCCTGGCGCGCCGCGAAGGGGGTGGGGCTTCCTGCGGACTACTCTCAGCAGGTGAAACTCCTGCAGGCGTGGATGGATAGGGGGAAACCCACGCTCGTCGATGAACGGCAGTTTGCGCATGCGCAGCAAACCGTGCGCACTGCCATGTTGGGTTCGGAGGTGCCTGGAAGCGCATTCAGTACTCTCTTGCCGGGCACAAGACCATCCCCGCTGGATACCACCGGTACAACCCTTGCGGGATATGATGCAAAAAAGCCGGGACGGCTCCTCTTCACATTGGAAGGCTACTTCACGCAGCGTGAGCATGCTCTGCGCTTGATGGAGGCGCAGGAGCAGCAGAAGGGAAAGTCCCAAATCCTCGATCGTGGCAGCCAAAGACTGCCCTTTCCATTGCCTGGAGAGAAGGTGACTGGGGTGGAACTACGTCTTTCCTCCAGCAAAGAACCGTCCATTCCGTCCTCTTTGCCTCCGGATCTTCAAGATCAAGTCTCGGGGAGGGTACAAGAGATCAAGGCTATTGATGCCTTTGGCAGCTTCCGGCCTGTCGCATTACTCAATGGACTGCGCATGGACAAATGTATTGCGGTACCTGAACGAGAATTGCATTCCTTTTTCCAATCATGGAGGAAGAACGACGGATACGATGACCTGCGCATGTCTATCCTCCGGAAACGGGTGTTCGTCGTGGTGGAATTGAAGTCCTGACCATCGCTCATTATTGACCTTAAATGCACAAGAGGAGCCGAGTTTTCCGCTACCACAACCCCTGTTATTATGCTATAATCATTGGAAATTCTTCTATCCTCATTTTCCAGCGAATGATCGGTTTCCTCCGCATCTTCTTCTGGCCCGTCCTCTGGCTCCTCGTGTGGGTCGCGGGGTACGCCGGCTTGGGTGTGGACCTGCTCAAGGTTGCGGCGGGGTGGTGGGCCGGGGATCCCCTGGAGAACACGCTCATCATCCTCACGGCTTACATGCTGTGGCGGTGGGCGAAGTACAACATGCGGTTCATGTATGCGTGGTGGATGGGGAAGCACCTTGTTTCCATGAAGGTTCTCCTCCCGCGCACCGAGAGCAAGATCGACCAGGAGAAGCGCACGGAGAAGGACTTCAAGGAGAAGGTGGCCATCATGGAGCAGCTCTACCGCGCGCTCTGGGAGGTGAAGAGCCTCACGTTCTGGCAGCACATGCACTTCTGGATCTTCCGGTACGCAACCATCAGCTTCGAGCTGTACGTGGAGCGCGGGGAGCTGACGTTCTACGTCCTCACGCAGCCGGGGCTGGTCTCCATCGTGGAGAAGCAGATCACGGCGTTCTACCCGGATGCGGAAGTAACGATGCAGCAGACGCCGGTGATGAAGCGCAAGGGATTTAAGCTCGTGGGGTACAACATGACCACGAAGAAGAAATACTTCTTCCCCATCCGCTTCTACGACGAGATGCAGGATGACCCGCTCAACGACGTGAGCAACGTGCTCAGCAAGCTGGAGGAGGACGAGATGGCGGCCGTGCAGGTGATCATCCAGCCGGTGTTCTCCGACCGGTGGGCGAGGAAGACCAGGAACTACGCAAGCCTCAAGTTCAAGGGAAAGGAGGACCGGTGGGTGGCGCGCATCCCCATCCTCACCACGTTCATCAACGTTATGGGCGGGGTTGCAACCGGTACGGAAGGCTCCACGTTCGCACCGGGGGCGGAGCGGGGAGATTCCTTCGTCCGCATGATCCAGCCGGAGGAGGAGCTGTACAAGCGCATGGGGCAGAAGGCGGGGATGAGCGGCTTCGACGCCACCGTGCGCATTCTGGCTTCCGCCAAGACCTGGCGGCGCGGCCTGGACATAACGAACAACATGCAAGTGGCGTTCAATATCTTCAAGGACGTGTACGGCAACTGGTTCATGAACCGGCGCATGTTCGTGGATTTCTTCCCCCTGTTCCTCAACGCGCCCCTCATCCAGTGGCTCTGGTCCAACCGCATCAACGGCTTCTGGCACAGGCGGGACCTGTTCGTGGAGAAGGAACTGGCCGGTCTCTTCCACTTCCCGGACAGCCGCTACAACAAGATCCCCGTCATCCAGTGGATCACTTACAAGGTGCTCCCGCCCCCGCCCAACGCCCCAAAGGAGGGCATCCTCTTGGGGCTCAATCGCCACCGCGCGGTGGAGACGCCCATCCGCTTCCTGGACGGCGACCGCACGCGGCACCAGTACATCATCGGGAAGTCCGGCTGCGGCAAGTCTTCCATGATCAGCTTCCAGGCGCGGCAGGACGTGGCGCGCAACGCCGGCTTGTGCGTGGTGGACCCTCACGGGGACCTCATCGACGACGTGCTCGCCCACGTGCCCAAGGAGCGGGCCAAGGACGTGGTCGTCTTCGACCCCGCGGACACCGAGCGGCCCATGGGGCTCAACCTCCTGGAGGCGAAGACGGACGAGGAGAAGGACCGCGCGTCGCTGGACGCCATGGAGATCTTCATCAAGCTCTTCGGCAACGAGATCTTCGGTCCGCGCATCCAGCACTACTTCCGCAACGGCTGCCTGACGCTCATGGACGACGAGGAGGAGGGCGCCACGCTCATCGACGTGCCACGCCTCTTCGTGGACGACGACTTCCAGCGCTACAAGGTGAGCAAGTGCAAGAACGTAGTGGTCCGCTCCTTCTGGGAGCACGAGATCGCCAAGACGGGCGCGCGCGAGAAGGAGGAGATGATCCCGTACTTCAGCGCAAAGTTCGGGCCCTTCGTCACCAATACCACGATGCGCAACATCATCGGGCAGCCGAAGAGCGCCTTCAATATCCGGGAGATCATGGACACGGGGAAGATCCTCCTCGTCAACCTCTCCAAGGGGAAGGTGGGGGACATCAACGCGCAGCTCCTGGGCCTCATCTTCGTGAACAAGGTGAACATGGCCGCGCTCTCCCGCGCCGACGTGCCGCGCGAGCAGCGCACGCGCTTCTACCTGTACGTGGACGAGTTCCAGAACTTCGTCACCGACGCCTTCGCCACCATCCTCTCCGAGGCGCGGAAGTACGAGCTCGCCCTCATCATGGCGCACCAGTACATCGGGCAGCTGGTGGGGAAGACCGCGGAGTACGAGCAGGCCAGCACCAAGATGCGCGACGCCGTGTTCGGCAACGTGGGCACCCTCATGAGCTTCAAGATCGGCGCGGAGGACGCGGAGTACATGGCCAAGGAAATGGCGCCCGTCCTCAGCGAGCAGGACGTGATCGGCATCCCCAACTTCCACTGCTACGTCAA
Organism: uncultured Candidatus Peribacteria bacterium; assembly: GCA_964358505.1. Lineage (GTDB taxonomy): Bacteria > Patescibacteriota > Gracilibacteria > Peribacterales > Peribacteraceae > CAIKAD01. The sequence goes on along the minus strand of CAYHOS010000010.1, from coordinate 28,897 downwards.
GCTGAACATCAACAACACCACGTCCCGGCCGTTCTCCATGGCGACGATCTGGGACGAGAGCCAGCGCAACGAGAAGCTCGCCGCGCTCATCAAGGAGTACAGCCGCATGAAGTTCGGGCGCAAGAAGGTGTTCGTCAATCAGGAAATAGAGGAGAGGATCGGCATTCAGCGATCATGATGGCGACATTATGCCGCCACTAATCCCGCGTGCCGTTCCAGGCGCACCACACGGTCCTCGAGGAGGCTGATCTTGTCGTTCACCGAACTGATGATGTCATGCTTCTGTGTTTCCAGAAGCACCAGCATATTCTCGTGTGCTTCAGAGAATTTCCTATCCATGTACTTGAAGACTTCCATGAACTGGACGTTCATAGTCTTCTCCAGGGTGGTAATCCTCGATTCCAGGGCAGTCATCTTCCCTTGCATAGTTTTTGTTCCATGATTCATCCGCGACGCCAGAGCCGCTGTACCCCGGGCAATTGTTGCGAGGCCCCGCTCTATGTCGCGTTTCGTAGCCGGTGGGGATGCCTTCTTCCTCTTCATGGACTGTGTACTGTATGCCGAGGTACAGGGGATTGCAAGGCCTGGAAAAAACGATTCAGTTCTGCTATACTGCCTTGATACAAACATCCCTATGATCCGTCTCGTCGAAGCACCGCAGGCTGCTGCACCCGATATCGTCAATCGCTTCCTCTCCGTCTCACGGCGGTTGCAGAGCCGTGACGCGGCCGTGCGGAATGCGGCGGAGCAGGAACGTCTCGCGTTAATCCGGGAATTGGGCGATGTGGATGTGGAGAAAGTCCAGCGTTATCTTGAACAGCAGAAGGTCTTCGACCATTTGGATTGGCAGACACGTGCATCGCGAAACGCAATGGTGCGCGTGGGCGGTGCGGTCAATGAAGCGCTGGCCATGACGCCCGAACCCATCGGCAGAACGGCCGCGAGCGTGGGCGAGGCAACCGGACGTGCGGTGGGAGGGACTATTGGAGGGATTGCGAAGGGGATTCTCATGGGAGTCATTCACGCGATCGTTCCAAAGAAGTAACCGGAAATCCCGGTCGTATTGTGGAGATCCATTGGTTTCTTCGGTTTCCTTGGTTTCTTTGGATTCCTCGGTTTCCTTACCCAATGGGACAGAAATATTTCCCTACGCTCCCCGATCGTCTATGATCTCCCCATGGTCTCTTTCTCCCAAGCGCGCGACATGTTCCGCCTCCAGCGGGAGGCGAAGAAAGTGAAGAAAGAGCTGCGCAGCATCCACGTGGAGGCCGAGGCGCAGGGCGTCAAGGCGGTGGTGAGCGCGGAGATGGAGGTGGTGAGCGTCGTGATCGCTGCAGATGTGCCGCGGGAGAGGATTCCCGCCCTTTTGGTGGATGCCCTCAACCGCGCCATGAAGAAAGCGCAGGTGGTGAGCGCGGAGAAGATGCAGGGGATCATGGGGGAGATGGGGATGCCTACTGGACAATGAGAAAACTGCGCTCCCTCATCATCGCCTTACTCCTGGTACTCGCAGGTTCGGCCTTCTGGTACTACCGTTCACTTCGTCCCGTGGACGCGGATGACTCCGTGCGGCGGATGGTGGAGATCCCGCAGGGATCGACCGTCACCAGGATCGGAGAGATCCTCGAGGAGAAGGGCGTCATCCGCTCGCCGCTCGCGTTACGGCTGTCCGCGCGGTTCCGGGGCGTGCAGGAGCGGATGAAGGCAGGGACCTTTGTGCTGCGCAAGTCCCAAAGCACCGCGGAGATCATCGGCATCCTCGCGCGGGGGCACGGGGAAGAGGCGTCGGTGACCATCCCCGAGGGCTTCACGGTGCGGGATATAGACGCGCTCCTGGCGGAACAGGGGATTATGGAGAAGGGGGAGCTCACCGCGTGCGCCAAAGCGTGCGATTTCTCGTCCTTCGCGTTCCTCCCTTCCGGAGAGGGACAATTGGACCGGGGCGGGAAGCTGGAAGGGTACCTCTTTCCCGATACCTACTTCATCGTCAAAGACGAGTTCGTGCCCAAGTTCTTCCTGGAGCGGCTCCTGGGGACATTCCGCAATCGCGTGGCGGAAGGGCTTGCGGATGACCTCAAGGGATCGCGGCATTCCCTCCACGAGATCATCACCATGGCGTCGCTCGTGGAGGAGGAGACGCGCACGGAAGAGGAGCGGCCCGTGGTGGCCGGCATACTTTGGAAGAGGTTCGGCGAGGGGATGATGTTTGGCGTGGACGCGGCCGTGCGCTACGCCGTCAACAAGCCGCGCGGAGATATCACCAAGGACGACCTGGAGACGGATTCCCCCTACAACCTGCGGAAGGTGAGGGGATTGCCTCCGGGGCCCATCGCCAATCCCTCCCTCTCCAGCATCAAGGCTGCGCTCCATCCCAAGGAAACCGCGTACTGGTACTACCTTCACGACGCGAATGGCACTATCCATTATGCCGTGACGAACGATGAGCATAATACGAATCGGGCAAAGTACCTGCGTTGAGAATGGTATGGTCGTATCTGTTCAGGAATTGGCTGATATTGGACGTTAGGCGCGAATGAATTCGCTGCGTTTACGCCCGGTAGCCGGCGGTTTAAACCGCCGGCTACTGTCCGGAATTTATTCCGGTTTCATGAGGCGAATGTCGCCTTATGCTGTCTGATATCAATCGATTCCTGAGTTCATATGTGTTGTCAGATAGCGGAAAATACCTGTTTCTGGTATACTGTAGGCGTCAACGTTTCCTCCTTGCCCTCACGTTCCGCATGCCACGCGAACACAAACTCAAGATCGGCGTCATGGGTTCCGCAAGCGGGCCGCAGAGTGAAGATCCCGTCGCGCGCGAGAAGGCCAGGCTCTTGGGGAAGGAGATCGGGCGGCGCGGGTGCATCTTCATCAACGGCGCATGCCCCGGGCTGCCCAATGACGCCCTTCTGGGCGCAAAGGAGGAAGGCGGCATGACGCTGGGCATTTCGCCGGCGTTCTCCCTGTACCAGCACGTCAACGAATACCGGAGCCCCCACTCGCATGACATGATCATCTACACGGGCATGGGGTTCATGGAGCGCGACGTCATCAACATCCGCTCCGCCGACGCCATCGTCATCATCGGCGGGGGCATCGGCACGCTCAACGAGTTCACCATTGCTTACGACGAAGGGCGTCCGATCGGCGTCCTCACGGGGACGGGGGGCATCAGCAACTCCATTGAACACATCGTCGTGGAGCTGTGCAAGCGCGAGATGCCGCCGAGTCTGGTGATGGACGACGACCCCGTGAAACTCATGGACAAGCTGGAGGCGGCCATCAAGGCATGCCCTCTTCCCATGATCGAGGACCATAGGGTGAGGAAGCTGGGGGAAGGACGCGGATGAACTTTGTTCGACCGTGTCCCGTTATCGATCCCGCGGCCCTTTGGTGACCCACCGGACCGGCGTCCCGGCAAAGTCAAAGGTTTCACGTAAACGGTTCTCGAGGTAACGCAGCTGGCTCACCTTCACATCCTTGGGGTTGCGGACGAAGAGGACGAACGTGGGGGGGATGTCCTTGGCCTGCGCGATGTGCTTCGCCGTCCCCAGGGCGCCTACAGGACGGCCGTGCGTGTTATCCGCAAGCCAGCGCTGCAGTTCCCGCGTGGGGAGGCGGCGCAGGCGGTTGCGGTGCGCCATACGGATAAGGCTGAAGAGCTTGGGGAGGTTCTCCCGCGTCTGCGAGGATGAGGGAAGGACGGGAGCGTACTTGCAGAACTGGAACTGCTCGGCGAGTTCGTTCCGCTTCAGCGCGCGCTCCTCACCCTTGACGAGGTCGATCTTGTTAAGGAGGAAAATGAGCCCCTTCCCTTCCTCCGCAGCCATCCCCGCAATGGCTTTGTCCTGGCGCGAGACGGGCTCCGAAGCGTCCAGCACTACCACGGCGATATCCACATCCTCGATCGCCTGCATGGTCCGCAACACGGCGAGGCCATCGATGCCGCGATCCTGCCCGGCGCGGCGCTTGAGGCCGGCCGTATCCACGAACAGGTACTCTTCCCCCTCGTGGCGGATGACGGTGTCCGTGGTATCGCGCGTGGTGCCGGGGACGGAGGAAACGAGCCGGGGGGACATCTCCCTCTGCGCGTCGCTCATGAGCGCGTTGATGAGCGAGCTCTTCCCCGCGTTCGGCTTCCCTACGATGGCAATCCTCGGCATCGCAGCGGACGTCGCATCGGCTTCCCGCGTCTTGAGGAAATGCATCCTCTTCATGTGGCGCGCAATGGCTATGCGGACGGACTGCGTGCCAACGTTGTTGATGGCGCTCACGGGGAGGATGTCGTCGCCGATGCCGAGCTCCAGGAACCGCCGCTCCGCCTCTTCCGCCGTTTCCGGATTATCGCACTTGTTCATCACCAAGAGGACAGGAACATGCCGTTTGGCTTTCCTCCGCAGGAGCTGCGCGATCTCCCGGTCGCTCCGCGTAATCTCCTCACGGCCGTTGACCGTGAAGAGGATCGCGTCGGCGTGTTGCAGGGCGAGGAGCGACTGCCCGTGCACGTCCTCTTCAAAGTCCTTGTCCGAGGTACCGCCCCCCATGCCGCCCGTGTCCAGCAACAGGTAATCGCCATCGTCGCCCTCCACCCTGCCGGCGATGTGGTCGCGCGTGGTTCCCGGAACCTCGCTCACGATGGCAGCGTGCCTGCGCAGGAGACTGTTGAAGAGCGTGGACTTGCCGGTATTCGGCCTGCCGATGATGGCCACGACGGGCAGCTTCGCCATGGGGGGAGTGTATCAGCCTTTGCCTATCGGTGTTGAACGCGGGTGGGCGGACGCCAATCCGAGGGCGGCATTGCCTCGGGGTCTTCGAATTCATCATTTATGCGCAGGGAGAAGAACGGCAGGTGCTCCGCGGCGAGGACACTGCGTTTCTGTTTCTGGACAGGCGCGGATACGGTTTCCACTCGCAGCGCAACGGCATCCGGAGCGGCCGCGGCTTTCCCTGACTCAAGGTGTGCAGGCTGAGGGTCGGCCGAAGGGAATTCGCCGCGTGTCATCGGTCTGCAGATGCGTCCCGATAATCCAATTCTTTCTCCATAAGAAAGAGCGGTACGCCGCGCTGCAGGCCTTCCCTCACCTCCATGATTCTCTCCTGCATCTCTTTCGTGGGAGGCGATGGAGGAGCGATGGGGGCAGGTTGAACTTCAGGTTCTCGTAGGATGTTTACCATATCATGGAACTTAACATGATACCATTATGATGTCAATAGTCCTGTCAACTGCAGTGATTATGGGCTTCCCCAAGGCCAATAATGAAGAATGACGATGCAACGGGCGGGAGATTCCGTTAGTATTGTGGCGTCGATTCCTTGTTCCACATGCCCAAACCCTACAATCCCTCCGAAACGGAAGCCAAGTGGCGCAAGCGCTGGGAGGAGGAAGGCGCATATACCGTTGACTTGAAGAAAGCCAAGAAACCGTACTACGGCCTGGTGATGTTTCCGTACCCGAGCGGCGACAGGCTGCACGTGGGGCACTGGTACAACTTCGCGCCGGCGGACAGCTACTTCCGGTATCAGAGGATGCTGGGCCGGGACGTCTTCACGCCCATGGGGTTCGATGCCTTCGGGCTCCCCGCGGAGAACTACGCAATCAAGACGGGCATCCATCCCGACGCATCCACCAAGAAGAACGTCGCAACAATGGTCGGGCAGCTCAAGCGCATGGGCTGCATGTATGACTGGGAGAAGACACTCAATACGTCTCAACCGGAGTACTACCGGTGGACGCAGTGGCTCTTCCTGCAGATGTTCAAGAACGGGTTTGCGTACAAGAAGGAGGCGCTCGTGAACTGGTGCCCCAAGGACCAGACGGTGCTGGCGAACGAACAGGTGCAGGAAGGGCAGTGTGAGAGATGCGGGACGGAAGTGGTACAGCGGCCGCTTGCGCAGTGGTTCTGGAAGATTACGCAATACGCGGATCGTCTGCTCGACGGCCTGGAGAAGCTGGAGTGGCCGGAGAAAACAAAGCTGATGCAGAAGAATTGGATCGGGAGGAAGAAAGGGATTGATCTTCGGTACGACATTCCCCATACAAAACGCGGCGTGGTTGGACCAATGAATTGGTCCGCGGATGACCACGCGTTAGCCGGCGGTTTAAACCGCCGGCTACCCGGATCGACGCCCGATGGCAGCCGGCTATCAGGATCAATTC
>CAYHOS010000010.1:0-22640 GCA_964358505.1 uncultured Candidatus Peribacteria bacterium | reverse complement strand
CCGGTAGTCAATCGACCTCCAATGGTAGTCAGCTACCCGGATCGACGCCCGATGGCAGCCGGCTATCAGGATCAATTCCCGGTAGTCAATCGACCTCCAATGGTAGTCAGCTACCCGGATCGACGCCCGATGGATTGACCCCCAATGGTAGCCGGCGGTTTCAACCGCCGGATACCGGTGCAGCAGATGCGGGACGAATTCATTCGTCCCATCGATGCATCCATCTCGTGTTCACGCCGAAAAATCGATGGGCAGCATTCCAGGAGATGAGAAATGCGACAGCGATTCTCCGTTTGCTCGATGCAGTGGCTGCGCGTCATTCGATGATCATCCATGAAGCGTGTGCCATGCCTGATCATGTCCATGTGCTGGTGTCCTTCGACCGGAACAGGGATCTGATGAAAGATGTTTCGAAGAAGCTGAAGGGAGCCAGTGCACGATCTTTTCTCAAACTGTTCTCCGGTGATGTTGGCCATTTGTGGGGTGAAGGTGCGCATCACGAGAATGTCGACACCCAGGAGCAGTTTAACACGACGCTCAGGTATATCCAGGAGAACCCTTCGCGCGCAGATATTGCAGGGGAGGGGCGCATTCTCTCCGGCCTTCCCCTCACCGTCACCACCTTCACCACGCGCCCCGATACCAATTACGGGGCGACGTTCGTGGTACTGGCCCCCGAGCATCCGTTCGTGAAGAAGGTGATGGACGAGGAGATCGTACCGCCCGACGGGTCACAGGCGGCGCAGGTGAAGGAGTACTGCGAGTTTGCCATGTCCAAGACGGAGCTGGAGCGGCAGGAAGAGGGGAGGAAGAAGACGGGCGTATTCACGGGTTTCTACGCCATGAACCAGCTCACGAACCGCCCCATGCCCATATGGGTTTCTGATTTCGTACTCGGAGGCTTCGGAACCGGCGCAGTCGTCGGCGTTCCCGGACACGACAAGCGCGATTTCGAATTTGCGAGGGAGTTCGACATTCCCGTAGTCCGCGTGGTTGTCGCGGGTGACGGTGATACATCGGCCATCGAGCGCATCGGGCAGGTGCAGGAGGATGAGGGGACCATGGTCAATTCCGATTTCCTCAACGGTCTTCCAGTCATGGAAGCAACAGAGAAGATCATGGACCATATCGTGGAGAAGGGCTGGGGGGAGCGCGTCACGACGTATCGCCTCCGCGACTGGCTCGTCAGCCGGCAGCGGTACTGGGGCGCGCCTATTCCCATCGTCTATGACCCGGAGGGAACACCGCATCCCGTACCCGATAAACACCTCCCCTGGCTGCTCCCCACCGACGTGGAGTTCAAGCCCACGGGGAAGAGTCCCCTCACCGAATCGAAGGAATTCATCGCGCGCACGGAGAAGCTCTTCGGCAAGGGCTGGCGGCCGGAATTCGACACCATGGATACCTTCGTTTGCTCCAGCTTCTATTACCTCCGCTACCTGATGGAGGGGAATCCGAAGACGTTCGTCGAGAGGAAGCTGGAGGAGAAGTGGCTGCCGGTCTCCATGTACATCGGTGGCCCGGAACACGCGACAATGCACCTCATCTACGCGCGCTTCGTGATGATGGCATTGAAGGATTTAGGCTACCTGAACAATGAAGAACCGTTCAAAAAGTTAGTTCATCAGGGGTTGATCACCCACAGGGGCGCCAAGATGAGCAAGAGCAAGGGGAACGTCGTCAGCCCGGACGCGTTCGTGGAGCGCCACGGCGCCGACGTGTTCCGCATGTACCTGATGTTCATGGGGCCGTTCACGGACGGCGGCGATTGGAGCGACGCCGGCATCAAGGGCATCGACCGGTTCGTGCAGAGGGCGTGGAGCATCCTCACGGAGAAATCCGGCGACGGCGTCACGGAGAGCGCGGCGATCCAAACGCTCCTTCATAAGACCATCAAGCGCGTCACCGATTCCGTTTCCACCTTCCACTTCAACACGGCGATCAGCGCGCTCATGGAGTTCCTCAACGCCGTGGAACAGGCGGGAGAGCTCTCCACCGGATCAGCCATCGCCTTCACCAAGCTCCTCGCGCCGCTCGCCCCGCACTTGGCGGAAGAACTGTGGGAGACGCTCGGAGGCATGGGGTTCGTCATCAACCAGGTCTGGCCCGCCTACGACGCCGCGCAGCTCGTCTCCGACACCATGACCATCGTGGTACAGGTGAACGGCAAGCTGCGGGCGAACATCGAAGTCCCGCGTGACACGGTCGAGGCAGATATTATCGCCAAGGCCAAGGAAGAAGAGAACGTGAAGAAATACCTCACGGGACCCGTGAAGAAGGAGGTGTACGTGAAGGAAAGGTTGGTGAATATTGTCGTCTGATGGGACTTGACGGTTTCTGCGGGGTGGTCGCTTCCGCTAGAATAGGCGTGTGGAACATCCTTGCGAACCTTCGGCTGCGATCAGGGCCTTCGGCCGCTATGCGCCGTTCACGGACGTGGAAGCGCTCATTGCGGCTTCGGCGCGTCCCCTGCGCAAATCCATGCGCGTGAATACGCTCAAGAGTTCCGTACCCGCGTTCCGGGAATGGGCGGCGAAGCAGGGGTGGGCCATTGAGCCCGTGCCCTGGTGTGCGGAGGGGTTCTTCATCGAGAGGGAAGAAAGGCAAACGGCACTGGGCAAGGATCTCTTCCATCTCCTCGGCCATACCTACATGCAGGAGGCGGCGAGCATGTTGCCGGCGGAGCTTCTGGATATCCAACCGGGGCATATCGTCTTGGACATGGCCGCGGCGCCCGGGAGTAAGACGACGCAAATAGGGGCGAAGATGGCAGCGTGTCACCCTGAGCCAGTCGCTCTTCGACTACGCTCAGAGCGACCCAAAATACATTCATCGGAATTATCTGCAATAGATCCCGAGCGTAGCCGAGGGGTCGAAGGGCAACACGCGACAAACGTGATGGTTCGACAAGCTCACCATGACACGTTTGCCGCTGAGCGCGGCGTACTTATAGCGAATGACGTCCAAGAGAAGAGGCTCTGGACGCTCAAGGCTGCGCTCCACCGCTGCGGCGTAGTGAACAACATCGTCACAAAGAAAGTGGGGCAGTGGTTCGGCAAGCAGATGACGGAACGGTTCGACCGCGTGCTGTGCGATGCCCCCTGCACGGCGCAGGGAACGGCGCGGAAGGACAGCGATGCGCTCCTGTACAGTTCTGCGGAGAATGCCGGCAAGATGGCGCGCCTTCAGAAGGAAATGCTCGAAGCGGCTATCCATGCGGCAAAAGTCGGCGGCCTCGTCGTCTATTCCACCTGCACCCTCACTCCGGAAGAGGACGAGGGAGTGATAGCACACATACTGAACAAGTATTGTGTACAGGTAATTCCTCTGGGATCAGAGCTCATCACAAAAGCAGGATTGGAACGTGCGATAGAGGACTCCCACCGTGTCCAGCGGTACATGGGCGTGGGGCCTTTCCCGTCACTTCGCCTGTGGCCGCAGGCGTACGATACGGAAGGGTTCTTCTGCGCGCTCCTGCAGAAGACGGCTCCCACAAGGCATGGCGAGCGCCTCCCCGCCATGCGGTTCCAGGAAGAGCCCCTCCCGCGGTCGCGTCAGAAGGAACTCCTCAGGACGTTGGAGGAAGAGTACGGCACATCGTTCCTGTTTCCCGGAGAGCAACTCTTCCAGCGCGGCCCGTCCGAACGGCCGTCCGGCCGGGCAGGCACGCAGCTCATCCTCTCCACGGAAGAAACGTCCGCATGCCATCTTCCCGTTCAGGACTATGCGCTGGGAATGCCCTTCGGCCGCAGGCTGGAGGATGCCTATCAGCGCCAAGGCTCCGGCGGGCAGAGGCGCGTCCGCATCGACCACGACATCGCAACGTTGCGCGGACACCTGGCAACGCGGAATGTCATGGAAGTGACGGAGGAAATGGTTGCAACGCTGCTCGACGGCAAGGATATCAGCTGCAGCCCTGCGCTCCGCGGCGACATCCTCCTCCGCTTCCAGGGGAAGACCGTGGGGTTCGGTTTGGCGAAGGAAGGGGTGCTCAAGAACAGGTTGCCGCGGTGGGTGATACAGAAATCGTAATCGTTTGCTATACTGCACACCCATGAAGTTCACCAACCTCAAATTCTTCCTGTGCCTCTTCATCCCCGGGCTGGCCGGGGCGGTTGCAGTGCTGCCGTACGCATTCTCCACCGTCGGTATTTCGAGCCTGGAACGTCCGCCGCTCCCGTTGGAGAACCTGGTCACCGTCCAGATCCTCCTGTCCGCCGTGCTCCTCGCTGCTGCCATCGGGATCGGATGGAAGATGTCGCGGCGGGTGGGTTTAGGCGCCCCCTACCTGGAGCGCTGGTGCGGGGTGCGAACGCCCAATTCCCTCTACACGGAAGTGTCGCCTTTCCTCTCCTCATCGCAGGTCTTGCGGTCCTTCCTGCGCACGGCGGTTTTCAGCATCCTCCTGGGAATGGCGGCGGTAGCCTTGGGGGTGCTGCTCGACTTCGTCGTTTTCGGCAATGCCTTCGGGACGAGCGCGGTGCGGGGGATAACACCGATATGGCAGCGCGTGCTGGCCGTCTTCTACGGCGGCATCGATGAGGAGATCCTCATGCGCTACTTCGTCCTCTCAACGGTCGCATGGCTCTTCCACAGGGCGGAGGGGCGCGCGGAGGGCGGGCTCTCGCCCTTCGGGCGGTGGACGAGCATCCTGACCACCACACTCATCTTCGGCGTGGGGCACCTACCATTCGCCGCGGAGATCGGTGTGCTGGACTGGTGGGTGTTAGCCCGCGTGCTGCTCCTCAACGGCGCGGCGGCGGTTCTCTTCGGATGGGCGTACTGGAGGCGGGGTCTGGAAGCCGCCGTCATGGCGCATGCCACGTCGGATGCGATCCTCCTCGTGGCGCTACCCGCACTGGCCGGGGTGACGGCGGCATGAGGAAGCGCGCGAAGGCAATCCCTCACGGTTTCGGCTGGTAGAACGCGGGAGCCGAGCCGGAGGCGAGCTTCTTTTCCCGGATGCGCAGTGCGATGAAGATGACGAGGCACACCAGGGCGATACACAGCGCGACGTACTGTGTGACGGAGAGCTGGGTGCTGAAGAGACCGAAGAGCAACTGCTCCTCCGCGGGGGGGAGGGCGGGAGGCGTTTCGCCGGAGGGGAGCGATGCTGCGGATGCCTCTTCCGCTGCAGACGCATCGGGGACGGTGAGGGTGGAGAGGACGCTCTGAAGCGCCTCCTGCGACTCATCGACCACCGGCGTGAGGAAGAGCAGGTCCGAGGAGCCCGGATGCACGTTGAAAGCGTAGAGGGAAGTCCCCGGGAAAGGGTTCACCAGGAGGGCAGAGCCCGAGGATGCCCGGGTCTTGAGGGAAAAACGCATCCCCTGGATGCCGTTGGCTTCCATTTCTTCCAACAGCTCGATGACGCACATCTGCTGGCACAGGATCGTCCCCTTCGTCTGCAGCAACTCCGGGAACGTCAGCACTGCTTGGTCGTCTTGACCGAGGGAGAGGAAGGAAACGACGAGGGCCAATTCGCCGTCCCGCTGGAGGGCAATTTCCTCCCTCCAATCGGCGGTTACGGCGGTCTTGGTGTAGGAATCCGGGTACTGGAAGGAGAAACGGAAGTTCTGTGACGTGAAGTCCTGGAGGGCGCCCTGCGCGAAAACAGAGGCGTTTCCCGCGAGGAAGAGTGCCACGACAATGGGTCGGAAGGCTGTACGAAGCCTCATGGCTACTCATGGTACATGTTCCCGGGAAGGGGAGCAATGTGTTGTACAAACCGAAAGGCGCTATACTCCCACCCTCATGGACGTCACAGAGGACATCAAGGCGCGGCTCCCGATCGAAGTGCTGGTGGGGCAGTACTGCCAGTTGAAGAAGAAAGGGAGGAACTTCGTGACGCTCTGCCCGTTCCACAAGGACACCCATCCCAGCTTCCTCGTCTCGCCCGACAAGGGCATCGCGTACTGCTTCGCGTGCCAGACAGGGGGAGACATCTTCAGCTTCTACCAGGCCATCGAAGGCGTGGAATTCCGCCAGGCGTTGAGGGATCTTGGGGAGAGGGCGGGGGTGCGGGTGGAGGAGCACGCCGCGCCTTCCCTGAAGAAGGATGAGAAGGAGCGGATCCGCGACGTACTCAAGGAGGCGATCCAATTCTACCGGAACCGGATGCAGGCGTCGGACATGGCGCAGAAGTATTTGAAGGACCGCAACGTCCCGTCGGCGCAGATCGAGCAGTTTGAGTTGGGCTACGCGCCCGATTCCTTCTCTGCAACGTACGAGCACCTCCTCAAGAAAGGGTTCTCGCGCAAGGAAGTGATGGCCGCGGGCTTAGGCGTCCAGAAGGAGCTCAAGGAGGAGCGCATCTACGACCGATTCCGTAACCGACTCATGTTCCCCATCCACGACGCGCAGGGGCAGCCCATAGCGTTCGGCGGCCGGACGCTGGGGGAGGATGACGCCAAGTACGTCAATTCCTCCGAAGGCGTGCTCTACCACAAGTCCGCGGTGCTCTTCGGGCTCCACCACGCCAAGGAGGCTATGCGCGCCACACGGAGCGTCATTCTCGTGGAAGGCTACTTTGACCTCCTCGCCTGCCACCGCGTGGGCGTCACCAACGTCGTGGCTACGAGCGGGACGGCGCTCACGGAACAACATGTAAAAGTGCTCAAGCGGACGGTGGATACGGTCAGCCTCTGCCTGGATGCCGACCGCGCCGGGCAGGATGCCGCGGAGCGCGCGTTCTTCCTCCTCTCCGCGGAAGCACTCAACGTCCGCTCCATCCTCCTGCCCCGCAAGGATGCGAGCGAGCTGCTCCAGGAGGAACCCGAGAAGCTCAAGGCTATGCTCACCGACGGTGGCATCCCGTACCTCGACCGCGTCCTCCGGCATCTTGCAACGGAGGACATGACGGACGTTTTCGTCCGGCGCCAAGCGCTGCGGCGGCTCCTCGCACTCTTCCAAGTCTTGCCCTACGCCGTGGAGCGGAAGAGCTACATGGCCAAGGCGGCAGCGGTACTCTCCACCACGGAATCCGCACTCGAGGAAGACCTGCAGCACATGCCCCCTTCTTCCGCGACCCAGCCTCCCGCACCGCGGCAGGAAGCAGGACAGAAGAAGGAAGGCCTGGCCTTTTCCAAAGCGGAGATCGCTCTGGCACTCCTCTTCCTCTACCCCAAGCTCCGCTCAACGCTCCTAACCGAGCTCATAGCGCCGGAAGAGCCTTTTGCCGCGGCGTTCTTCACCGCGCTCAAAGCGGCGGATGGGGAACCCGGACCGGAGCTCGACCGGCTGGAACTGCCGATGGAACATCGGGAGAGAGCGGCGCTCCTCATTCTCTTCTGCGAGGAGAATGGGCTCGGCGAATGGTCCGAATCTCTCGCGGTGCGCGAGATCCGCAAGAACTGCGTGAGCGCCAACCGCGACCTCCTCCGACGCAAGCAGGAGGAGATCTCCCGCGGGCTTATCGCCGCCCGGGCGGCGCAGAATGCAACCCAGGAAGCCCTGCTCCAGAACCAATACCAGCAGATCATCAAGCTCCGGAAGGCCGTCGGGTGAGGCTAAAAGCGCCGTTTTCCACGGGAATTACTCGACAAATACGTCTAAGAATTGTAGGATGGATCGTTCACTTCATCGTGCCCTTCCCTTTGAGGATGTTGTTCACTATCCTTTTCGGGCTTCCGGCACGGACCTCTTCCTCATCCGCACCCGTCTTCGCTATGGCGTCTCATCCACGTAAGTTCATCGCACAACCCACCGATGATGATTTGAAGCGTTTTCCGGAAAAAGTGAAGCACCTCATTAAGAAGGGAAGGGAGCAGCGCTACGTCACGCACCAGGAGATCATTGCCGCGGTCCCCAACGCGGAGGACAACGTGGACATGCTCGATGAGATTTACACGCTCCTCGTCGAGCTGGGCATCCAGGTCATCGACGTCAAAGATGCGCTCATTTGGGAGAAGAAGGGGAAGCTGCCCACCGGGGTGGCCGCGGTGGAGGAGCCGAAGGAGGAAGACCTCACGAAGATCACGGAGACGACGGAGGAGGCGGAGTCCTCGGATGACGATGACACATCCGATGAGAAGGACGAGAAGGTGGAGGTGATCGACGAGGACATGGGTGACGACGCCATGAAGATGATCGCCATGGCGGGGATCGCCGTGGATTCCGACAAGGACCTCTCGGAGGAGGAGCGCAAGAAGCGCCGCCGCGAGCGGGAGATCGACTTGCTGGAGATTTCGAACGACTCCGTGCGGATGTACCTGAGCGAGATCGGGCGCGTGCCGCTCATCGACGCCAAGAAGGAAGTGGAGCTCGCACGCCGCATCCGTAAGGGCGATGCCGGCGCCAAGCAGCAGCTGGCGGAGGCCAACTTGCGCCTCGTCGTCTCCATCGCCAAGAAGTACATCGGGCGCGGCCTCTCCTTCCTCGACCTCATCCAGGAGGGGAACATCGGGCTCTTCCGCGCCGTGGAGAAGTTCGACCCCGAGCGCGGCTTCAAGTTCTCCACGTACGCCACATGGTGGATCCGCCAGGCCATCACGCGCGCCATCGCGGACCAGGCGCGCACGATCCGTATTCCGGTTCACATGGTGGAGACCATTAACAAATTGACCCATACGCAGCGCCGCCTCGTCCAGGAGCTCGGCCGCGAGCCAACGCTGGAGGAGCTGGCCGTGGAGATGGAGATGGACATCAAGAAGGTGGCGCACATACAGAAGATCAGCCAGGACATCATCTCGCTGGAGTCGCCGGTCGGTTCGGAGGAAGACTCTAAACTCGGCGATTTCATCGAGGACGAGGAGGCCGTGAACCCCTTCGAGGCAACCAACCGGCAGCTGCGCAAGGAGAACGTCCACGCCATGCTGGAGTTCCTCACGCCGCGGGAGCGCAAGATCATCGAGATGCGCTTCGGGCTCAAGGACGGCATCGGGCACACGCTGGAGGAGGTGGGAAAGGAATTCGGCGTCACGCGCGAACGCATCCGCCAGATCGAGGCGAAAGTCCTGCAGAAGATGCGCGACCATCCCCGCTCGCTCACCATCCGCGAGTTCGGCGGCATCCCCAAGCGCGTGGGTTTCAGCCAGGTGCACTCCTTCACCCAAGGCCGCCCCTGCCCCAGCTGTGGCAAGGGGGAGCTGGTGGACATCATCAAGGACGGGGTGCAGATCGAGAAATGTGACCACTGCGCGAAGGAATATAGGGAGTAGCGGGCATTCTTGCCCGCGGGGATTGATAAGCTACAATGCAATCATGGAATACGATTTCAAGAAGATTTGTGAAGCAGCGCTCTCGAGCGCTGATAATGCTTCTGCTGCGGCGATGAGACGCATGGAGCAGAATCTTCAGTTGCGGCAAAAGTATCCAGGCGAGTATGTGGCGTTCCTGTATCGTACGGTGAGTGGAACACGTGGTCAGTTTCGTGAGCTTTTGGCGCATAGCACAGATCTCACAGAAGTGCAGGCGGCAATCCAGGCGCTTCCTCAACAGGACCGGGAGAACTTTATCGATTTGCAGTACCTAGAACCAATGGAAGATGATCTACATGTGCCAAACGAGCTGCCTTTCCGGTAGTACAGTTCTGCTGGTTTTTCCGTTCCACTTCTGCATATGTTGAAATCGAAAGATACATTCCCAGACGGCACCACACGCGAATTCGTTGCCATTGCATCACTCGCAGCCCAACGAGCAGTGCACACTGTTGAGTCGGAAATGCTCTTCCAAAGGGCGCGGCAACGTGCGGTTCATGCAGTCATCCCGAGCGGGTCCGTCGAGGCGGATGAACCGAGGAACGATCGTTGCGTGCAGGAGGTTCGTGAATAACCTCACCCCCCAACCCCCTCTCCTTCCACGTGAAGATTATGGAGAAGTTCTTCCGTACAACAGATCATCGGAGGAGAGGAGAGGGGGGGTAGGGGGTGAGGTAACAAAGAGCCCCATCCGCAGATGGGGCCCAAAAGTCCGCGGTGGGGCATGATCCCACGGCCGGATGTTGAGTCCGGCTCTCCCAACCGAGACGCGGAACTCCTTCAGATGGATGAAGGAATACAATCCTACCAACTGCGCATATACCGTCAATGGGCGGTTCTTTGGAGAAGTGGGGTGTCATCAGCGGCAATTCTGCTAGCATCCCCCCCGTATGCCGTCTGTACCATCGAAGGCCGCAAAGGACCCGAGGAGGGCGAAGACAGACGGTGTTTCCGCTTCCTTGACGATCTTCGAGAGCGAGTTTGGAAAACTCAACCGCGAACAGCGGCAGGCCGTGGAAACCATCGAGGGGCCGGTGATGGTCATCGCCGGGCCGGGGACGGGGAAGACGCAGACGCTGGCACTGCGCGTGGCGAACATCCTCAAGAAGACGCACGCGCGGCCGACGAACATCCTCTGCCTCACATTCTCCGTGAGCGGCGCCGTCTCCATGCGGGAGCGACTGCGTCTCCTCATCGGTCCCGACGCGTACGGCGTCACGGTCTCCACACTCCACGGCTTCTGCCAGGGCATCATCAGCGACCATCCCGCGCTCTTCGACGAGTGGTCGGCGCTGGAGCAGATCAGCGACACGGAGAGGTTCCGAGAGATGAACAAGATAATAGATCACGAATTACCTGATCTGTCACTCATTAACCCAAAACATCCCTATGGAAGAACAAAGGAGATTCTCGGAAGGGTCAGTGAGGTGAAGCGGGAGGGGAAAACCGTGGAAGACCTGCGCATAGCCGCGGAGGAGTACCAGAGGGTCATGGAAAGCAAGAGCAAGCCCGGCACGAAGGTGCACGAGAAAAACCTGCTGGCGGCACGGAAGTTCAAGGAGTTCACGGGGATCTTCGATCGCTACCAGAACATGCTCCAGGCCACCGGACGCTACGACTACGATGACATGATCCTCTACGTCGTCCGGGCGCTGGAGCGCGAGGAGTGGCTCCTGGCCGGGCTCCAGGAACGGTTCCACTACATCCTCGTTGACGAGTTCCAGGATACGAACGGCGCGCAGTGGAAGCTCATCGACCTCCTCACGCGGCCCGTATCGCCGGAAGACAACCCCAACCTCTTCGTGGTGGGGGATGACGACCAGGCAATCTACCGCTTCCAGGGCGCGAACCTCACGAATATCCTCTCCTTCCGCGAGAGGTTCCCCGCGGCGGCAGTCATCACGCTCAAGACGAGTTATCGCGCGACGCAGGCGATTCTGGACGCGGCGGGGCGCCTCATCAGCCACAACACGGAGCGGCTCGTTGGGCGCATCCCCGGGGTGCACAAAGAACTCAAAGCGTCATCGGGAGAAGAGGGGGTTGCGCCTATGCTCCTCAGGCCTCCCAGCGACAAGGCGGAGGCATGGATGGTCATGGACATCGTGCGGGAGAGGTTGGACGAAGGTCTTCGACCCGCAGAAATCGCCGTCATCGTCCAGACCAACCAGGAATTGCGGCCTTTGTATGACGTGCTCACGGGGAAGGGGATTCCCGTGCGCATCACCGGCAAGTCCGACCTGCTCCACCACCCCCTTATCCTGCAGGCCGTGGCTATCCTGCGCGCCATCCGCGAGCCCGAGACGAGCCATAGGCTCGCCGACGCGCTGGGCGCGGCTTGCTTTCGGCTCCATCCGGCCGATCTCGCGCAGCTGTTCCGTCTCCGGCTCGATCCGCCGTTCGCCAAGGATGGAAAACCCGGACGCCTCTCGGACATCATGCTTTCGTTGGATCAGGAAACGTCACCCGCATCTTCCGTGACGTTGAGGGAAAAGGAACGTCTCATTGCCGCGCGTGACCTTCTCCAGGATCTGCACAATAAGAGGCACACACGCACGATCGTGGAAACCGTTGATCGCGTCCTGCACGACGCGGGCCTCCTCCCGCCCGGGGCGGACATCCACCCCTTGGACCTCGCCGCGCTCCAGGAGTTCATCGAGCGCGCGCGCCAGAGGATGATCGAAATGCCGGGCGTGACGTTCGATGCCTTCCTGGACGACCTGGAGCTCTACCTCAACCCCGAGTACGGCTTGCGCATGATGTTCGAGATACCGCATCTGGTCACGGAGGGCGTACAGCTCATCACCGCGCACCAGAGCAAGGGGCTGGAGTTCCACACTGTGTTCCTCACGAACTTCCGCGAAGGCCACTGGGACAAGCGCCGCCATCCCCCTTCCGTGGCAGTCCCGGAAGACCTGCTCTACGGTTGGGAGAAGGAGCAGAAAGCGTTCGAGCGCGGGCAGGACGAACGGCGGGTTGCGTACGTGGCTATGTCAAGGGCTCAACGCGAATTGATCCTCAGCTGCCCCAAGGAGCTTACGGCGGGGGAGAAGGCAAGGGCCGTGTCGCCTTCCGCGTTCTTTGCCGAGGCGGGTCCCTTGCCGGAAGAAGAACGGGGGATCAGCGATCCCGAGCACGCGGCGTCACTCCTCCTCAAGCCACGGCACGACATGGATGCCGAGCTGCGGGACTTCCTCACCGAGCGGCTCAAGACGTATGCCCTCTCCGCAAGCGCCCTCAACCGTTTCTTGACAGATCCCGTGGAGTTCCTGCGCGTGGATCTCCTCAGGGTGCCGCAGATGAGCGACTACGCGCTGGCCTACGGCAACGCCGTCCACTGGGCGCTCAAGCAGTGGGGGCTGCGGATGAAGCAAGGCGCGCCCATCGGCAAGGAGGAGTTCCTGGGGTACTTCCGGAACTTCCTCCAGGAGCGCGAGTTCCTGAAGGACAAGGAATTGAAGCTCCTCCTCCACCTTGGGGAAGCATCGATCCCGCGGTACTACGACCAGAAACTGGCGGGGAGCGCGCCGGTGATCGACCAGGTGGAGAAGACGTTCGCGGCGCGGCTGGGAGACCCCTCGGCTCCGCTCGGGGCAGGCATTCCCCTCAAGGGCATGATCGACCGCATCGACCGCGACCATCCGGAGGGGGCGATCGGTGTCGTCATAGATTACAAGACCGGACGGCCGCAATCAGAAGCACAGATACGGGAAGGGGATTACTTCCGCCAGCTCCAGTTCTACGCCGTGCTGCTTGAAATCGCGTACCCCTCGCTCGATCCCCGCGCCTTCATCCTGGAGTTCATCGGGGAGCGTGAGGAGCATCCCGTTACGCGGACCTTCGTGATCACGCAGGAGGAAAAAGACCGGATGAAGGAGCTGATCCGGCATGTGTGGGGGAAGATCACGTCCCTCGATTTCACGTCCCTCTGATGCCGCACCGAGCCCGCCCAAGAGCACGCCGCTTCAGGGATGATCCGGGTGTTCGATCTCCGTACTCTCGGTGTCATTCCTCGGTTCAGGAGGCATCGAGGCTAACAGAACGGACACGTTCTTCACGTGATCGAGACGCAACAAACGGCGCATCGTTCCGCGGATCGTCGTACATTGCTGAAGGAACATTCCGATGCGGGAGCGGTATTGCTCTTCGAGAAGGATGCGTTCCGTGGCGGTGGCGATAGGCTGATCAAGCTGGAGCAGGAACTGCACATCTTTTCCAGAGGCTACCACATCGATGCAGATCGGATCATCGTCTACCAATTCTGCCCTCGGGAGCACGGCGGTCTGCTCCTCGTACGTGGAATCATGGCTTGGGGCATTCATTGCAATCATGGATACACGATACTACAAAGCCAATCGCTTTCAAGACGAGCCGGGTCACCGTGCAATGGCCCCATGGGTGATGCGAAGAATGAGCTCTTCAGCCCATTGACGTATGTCTTCCGGTTGCGCGTGGCCGTCCCGCAGCAAGCGGACGATGGCGTTGTGCGCGCGGAGCGCGATTTTGTTCTCTTCGCTTTCCGTCGCGGAAACGGGAAGCTCTGGAAAGGGGATGGTTATTCTTCGACCGTTAAGGGCGATGGTTGTCTGCCATTCCCCATAGTCATTCGTCGATTTCGCACATGCCGTCGTGACTTGCAGATAGTCCTCTCTCGCTTCATTCTCGCTGACAAACGTGAAGCTGGGTGTATTCTCGCTCATAGTAAGTATAACAGTAACAACGATGATTATATCTGTCAACTGTCAGTATCATATGAACGCAGGAATCGGCTGATCACAGACAGCAAAAGGCGACATTCGCCTCATGAAACCGGAATAAATTCCGGTCAGTCCCTCTACGGTAGCCGGCGGTTTAAACCGCCGGCTACCGAGCGTAAACGCAGCGAATTTATTCGCGCCTAACGTCCAAGATCAGCCAATTCCTGAGCAGATACTCAGTATCCTGCGTTATAAGCCTGTATACGCCACATCACGTAGGAATGATGCAAACGACTGCGCAGCCCTTCCCCTGTGGCTTGTACTATTCTTTTGTTCAATAGTGAGCGCGGAGAACACCTTCGTAAAGCCGTCCGGGCGGAAGCAGGCGGAGATGGGGAGGCCCGGAAGGTACTCCGCTTCCAGGCCATCGGTGATCCTTCCCTCGCACGCCCCTTCGAACAGGTGGACCTTGCCCTCCGCATCCACGTGCGCCAGGTGGCAGATGAACCGCGCGCGCTTGTTCTCCTCGCGTTTCATCCGCTCGAGGAAGAAGCGGATCCACTCCTCATCGCTCGCATCCGGTCCTGCTCCCCATCTCCTCGTATGGAGTCCCAATTCGTCCTTGAGCGCGTCCACGACGATGCCGGAATCGTCCGCGAGCGTCGGTATACCTGATTGTTCAAAGTAGAAGAGCGCTTTCTGTCGGGCGTTCTCTGCGAACGTGGCGCCGGTCTCCGCGGGATTCCCCGCGATGCCGATGGCGTCCGGCGTGAGGATGGTGACGGGGAGGTCCTTGAGGACGGAGCTGATTTCGATGATTTTACCTTTGTTGTTCGTTCCCAGGAGAAGATCCATAGATGGAGGGTAGCATGAATAGACGCGGATGGGGTGTTGCACCAAAGCGTAACAATCATCCTGCCCATTGCCTGTATGCATGGAATCCTGGATTCATGGCTCCTTCCAGGGGGGGCGTTCTACGGGGTCATGGAACGCCTTTCGTGGCCTCCACAAGCGGAAATGACGATTGCTACAAATCTAAATATGTTACATAGTATTCCATAGCGGCAGTGGGGGTACTAGGGTGTTTGCAGTCCATTCCGACCCCCCTATGAGCAGCGTTTCCATGGTCGTCCTCGCGCACCACGCGTCCCTTCCCGGGAACGTGCCCAACGTGACGCCGGAACAAGCGTGGATCCTGGCGGCGACAGCGCTCCTGCTCGCCGCGGGGGTCTGGCTCTTCATGGCGAAGGCGGAACGTCCAAAGAGACGGTCATGACGGTCCACCGGAGGACGGCCGCTCTCACCCTTCCATGCTGGACCGCTCCACGTACAACTTCCGAGGTTTGGCGCCGTCCGGCGGCCCGATCAACCCCTTCTCCTCCATGATGTCCAGGAGGCGCGCGGCGCGTGCGTAGCCCACCTTTAACTGGCGCTGGAGCAACGAGGCGGAAGCCTTCCCCGAATCCTGGACAACCCGGACCGCGTCGAAGAAGAGGTCGTCCCCGCCGTTGTCGTCCGCGTCCAGGTTGATGGTCGCCGTGGTGGCCGTCACCCCTTCGTCGTTGTTCGCCGCTTCGCCATCTTCATCGCCCATGCCGATGGATTCCGTGATCCTGCCGCCGCCCGCGATCTTCACGGCGTTCACCACGCGCTCCATCTCCTTGGTGGAGGTGTAGATGCCCTGGATGCGGACGGGATTGGGCGTGCGCGCGTCCATGAAGAGCATATCGCCCTGGCCCAGGAGGTCCTCCGCTCCGATGCCGTCCAGGATCGTCCGCGAGTCCACGGAGCTCACGGTGCGGAAGGCGATGCGCGTGGGGATGTTCGCCTTGATGAGCCCCGTGATGACGTCTACCGAGGGGCGCTGCGTGGCGATGACGAGGTGCATGCCCACGGCGCGGGCCATCTGCGCGATGCGGGCGATCATGGTTTCCGTGTCGCGGCGGAACTGCCGCATCATGAGGTCTGCGAGCTCGTCCACCACCACCACGATGCGCGGGAGCATGTCCTGCTCGTCCTTCTGCTTGCGGTTGAACTCCTCGATGTTGCGCGCGCCCTGTTCGGAGAAGCGGTGCAGCCGCCGCCCCAGCTCCGCCACCGCCCACCGCAAGGCCTGCAGCGCGCGCTCCGCCTCCGTGATGACGGGGGTGAGGAGATGGGGGATGCCGTCGTACGGCGTGAGCTCCACGCGCTTGGGGTCCACGAGGATGAACTTCAATTCGTGCGGCGCGTTCTGGTAGAGGAGCGCCGTGAGGAAGGTGTTCATGCACACCGACTTCCCCGAGCCCGTGGCGCCGGCGATGAGGAGGTGGGGCATGTCGTCCAGGCCGGAGATCACCGCCTCGCCGGAGACGTCCCTGCCGAGCGGCAAGGTGAGTGAAGAGCCGCTCTGCACGAAGGCGGGGCTCTCCAGGATCTCGCGCAGGTGGACGGTGGACCGCGTGATGTTGGGCATCTCGATGCCCACGAGCGACTTGCCGGGGATGGGAGCCTCGATGCGCAGGCTGGGGGCGGCCAGCGCCAGCGCCAAGTCATCCTTCAGTGCGCCGATGCGGCTGAGCTTGATCCCTTCCGCGGGTTGCAGCGTGAACTGCGTGACGGTGGGACCCGGACGCGCATCCTTCATCGTCACGTCAATCTCGAACTCCTTCAGCTTCTCCTCGATGCGCAACGCCTGCTTCTTCAGGTCCTCGTCCTTCACGGTGAGCTGGCTCACGGCGTCCTCCAGCAGGTCGTAGCTGGGGAAGGTCCACTCTTCGAAGCGCGTGTCCTTCATCTCGATCACGTCGCTGCGCTTCTTCTTCACCTTGTCCTTGAAGGCCTTGTCCCCCTTACCCGAGACGTTCGCGCGGGCAAAGGCGGGACGGACGATGTTGAGCTCCGGTACGGAAGATTCCTTCTCCAGCAGGTCCTCCTCCTCTGCCGCAAGCCGCCGACGCCGTTCCGCGGCCGTCTCTTCCACGGGCTCCTCAAGGTCCTCCTCCGGCAGGTACTCCTGCGGCCGGCGCGGCAGGGGCTTGGGCCCCGTGAGGCGGTCCTTGACCCAGGAGAAGAAGGACGCAAGGTCGGGTTCGAAGGTGATGATGAGGCCGGCGAGGAACGCGCCGCCCAGGGCGGTGTACCCCACGGCGCGGCTGAAGAAGGTGAGGAATGGGAGGCTGACCATGAAGCCGACGGCGCCCGCGAGCTCGTTCCTCCGCGACCCGATCTCCTCCAGGGGGGCGCCGATGTGCATGAGACCGAGGAAGGAGAGGAGGCACAGGAGGAGGCCGATGGAACGCTTGAACTCCACGCGGCGGCTGGGGGCCACCCACCGAAGCATCCCCGAGACAACGAGGAAGAGGGGGAAAATGATGCCCCACGATCCGAAGAGGAACGTGAGGAGCTGGCGGATCACCTCACCCGCCCGCCCGGCGCTGCCCTGGAGGGCGAGGTAGAGGAGGATGCCGAGCACGATCTGCACCAGCCCGCTGATGGCAGCGAGCGTGGTGGACTTGAGTTCCATCCCCTCCGTATTCATCACCTGCCGCTTCACTTTGCGACGGGCTCGAGGCATCGGTTGTCAGTATAGAGCAGTGTCGGGGGAAGGAGGAAGCCGAGATTATCCGTTGAGGATGCCGAAGAGTCCGAGGATACCGACAATTCCGACGAGTGAATGTTCTTCATGCAGAGAGCTTCTTCATGACAATCATCGGACTCGTCGCCCTTCGGCTCCGCTCCCGTTCAGGGCCTGAGAGCCCTTCAGGGCCTCGAACGGCAGGACGACCCACAACAATCGCGTCAGAATCACTTCCAGAAGACCCTGAGCTTGTCGCATGGGTCGGAATCTTTGGAATCCTTTCTCTCCAGCGTTCCAATGTCGTATCATCCTTACGATGAAGGTTCTCCTCTTCGGTTCCAAAGGCTACCTCGGTTCCCAATTCCTCTCACTCTACCCGGAGGCTGTAACGCCGTCCGTGGACATTGCGGACCAGGCGGCGGTTGCGTCCGTCTTCGAAGCGGAGAAGCCCGAGGTGGTGATCAACGCCGCGGGGAAGACGGGGCGGCCCAACGTGGACTGGTGCGAAGCCCACCGGGAGGAGACGTTCCGCAGCAACGTGACGGGGCCGGCCATCCTGCTGGAGGAATGCGGGAAGAGGGGGATCTACTGGGTGCACTTGGGGTCCGGATGCATCTACCAGGGGGATAACGGCGGCAGGGGATTCAGCGAGGAGGATCCTCCGAACTTCAGTGGATCGTTCTACTCCTGGACCAAGAACGTCAGCGACCAGATGCTCACGCGCTTTGCATCCGGATGGAACGGTGGGGGTGGCGTACTCAACCTCCGCCTCCGCATGCCATTCGACGCCACCACGAACACGCGCAACCTCCTCATGAAGCTCAGGGGCTACACGCGCGTGCTGGATGTCCCAAACTCCCTCACCTACATCCCGGAGTTCATGGAAGCAGCGAAGAGGCTGATCAGTGGGAGGAAGACTGGGACGTACAACATGGTGAATGGCGGTGTAATCTCCCCGTACCGCATCATGGAGATGTACAGGGAGGTTGTGGATCCTTCCCATACCTTTGAGCGCCTGGCGCTGGAGGAGCTCCCGGGCGTCACCAAGGCGGCGCGGAGCAACTGCATCCTCAGCAATGCCAAGGCCCGCGGGGAGGGGATAGCGCTTCGGGGAGCGGAGGAAGCGGTGCGAGATGCATTACAACATATGGCAAGGAACAAGTGAACAAAGCTTGCTTTCCCTCCCCTTCTCTGTAATAATTAGACACCCTAATTATTTGTCGGACTATGCAATCAGCAGCCGATGCCATCATCCACCTCTCATTCGACCTCTCACGCGTCATCCGTCACATGATGCTCTGCGTGCATGAAGAAGGCGTCCATGTCAACTTCCTCCAGATACACGCGCTTGCCCTCATCGAACAGCACCCCGGCATGACCATGAAGGAGTTGGCGGAAGCATTGCGGGTGGCGTCGCCATCGGCCACGTCATTCGTCAACCGACTCGTCCGCGGCAAGCTCGTCTCCCGCGTACGCGATGCAAAGAACAGGAAGCTCGTACGGCTCACGCTCACGCGGGAGGGGAGGGTGACCCTCCGGGAAAAGCGGGTGAGGCGAACGGCGCTCCTCAAGAAGTATCTCAGCCTCCTCACGCGGGAGGAGCAGCGGCAATTCGCCAATATCCTCCGGAAGTTGCATACTGCCACCGATCGTGAGGCTTTCTCTTGAACTTCTTCTCCCTCTTCCATGAAGCAACAGCCAGCACACGCCGCGACGGCACCGCATGACGCCCATCCGGCACATCCGGCACATCCCGTCCATGGTGACCATGGCGCGCAGCACTCGCGGCTGCGCAGGACGCTGCATTGGATGCGCAAGCACCGCACGGCAGTCATCATCACCGCCGTTGTGCTGGTCGTCATCGGTCTGCCCGTCTCCTGGCTGTTCAAGCCGGCGCAGGCGCAGTACGTCACGGCCGTAGCGCAGAAGGGCGACTTGCAGCAGACGGTGGAAGCGGTGGGAACGATCACGTCCGAGCGCGACCTTGAACTCAAGTTCCCCGGCGCGGGGATCGTGGAGGGCGTCCGGGTGAAGGAAGGGGACCGCGTTGCGGCAGGACAGGTGCTGGCGCAGCTGCGCGCGGGGAGCCTGGGCGCTGCGGTCGCCATGCAATCCGCCAACCTCCAGTCCGCCGTTGCGGATTTGCGGAAGATGGAGGAGGGGACGCGGCCGGAAGACATCGCCATCGCGGAGGCGCAGGTGGCAAACAAGCGGGCGTCGCTCCTGGTTGCGCAAGCGACGCTGCAGAGCGCGCAGAAGAGCTTCGCGCAGGCGCAGGAACAGCTGAAAACCGTCGAGCAGGAAGCCGCGACATCCCTCGCGGGGCAAGTGGAGACGTCGCGCTCCACGCTGCTCACGCAGCTGGTGGGGGGGGAGACGGCGCTCGCGACGGTGGATGACATCCTCGGAAAGACCATCGTGCAGGACGCCATCATCAAGATGCGCCCGGGCGGGGACGTGGATGTGCGCACTACGCGCACGAAAGCGCAGGCGGCCATACTGGACGTCCGCAGGCAGGCGGACGTCGTCGACTACCACGATGCCCTCAAGACCCTCCAGGCGGGGCAGAACGCCGTCAACCTGGCGGCGAACGCGGTGGACCAACTCTTCGCGCTCATCGGGACGCTCCCGGAGACGAGTTACTTCTCGCAGGCGCTCCGCGAGGAGTACCGCGCAGACTGCTCCGCGCAGCGCGGGCTGCTCCAGTCCGCGTCGAGCGCCATAACGACGGCATACACCGGGCTGCAGTCCGCCACTGCGGGTTTCGACACCAAGATTTCCACTGCGCAAGCCACCATCACGTCGAGCGAGGGGACGATGGAACGCGCGAAAGCGGATATCCTCACGTACCAGACCGCCGTACAGGCGCAGGAAGCGGACCTTGCCCTCAAGAAGGCGGGGACGCGGAAAGCGGACCTGGATGCGGCGCGGGCGCGGGTGCGGCAGGCGCAGGCATCGCTCGCGCAGGCGCAGGCGAACTACGCCGATACCATCCTGCGGGCGCCCGTGGACGGGTCCATCTCCCATGTGAACGTGAAGGGGGGAGAGGCGACGCCCGTCACGGAACCGGCCATCACCATCCTGGGCAATTCCCCGTTCCGCGTGGAGATGTTCGTCTCGGAAGTGGACGTCCCCAAGCTCGTGCAGGCGCAGTCCGGCAGCATAGAACTCGATGCCTTTCCGGACACGGAGTACAAGGCCCACGTGAGCGAGCTCGACACCGCCCCAACGCTCGTGGACGGCGTCTCCAAGTACCGCGTCAAGCTGGACTTCGTGTATCCCCACGAGGAGTTCAAGATCGGCATGACGGGCGACGTGACGGTGGTCACGGGGGAGCGCAACGGCATCGTGTTCGTGCCGGGACGCTCGGTCCTCGAGAAGGATGGGAAGAGGGTCGTGCGCATCCTGAGCGCCGACAGGAAGAAGGTCACGGAGCAGGAGGTGACGCTCGGGATGGAGGGGCAATCCGGAGACGTGGAGGTGACGAAGGGACTTTCGGGGGGAGAGACGGTTGTCGTCCTTGAGAAATAGTTCCCCTCCTCCCATGACCCGCCCCCCTCTCATCCAGACCGTCAACCTCCACAAGTCGTACTTCAATGACGATGTGGAAACGCCCGTGCTCCACGACATCAACTTGGCCATCGGAAAGGGGGATTTCGTTGCCATCATGGGGCCGTCGGGCTCCGGCAAGTCCACACTCATGCACATCCTGGGTTTCCTCGACCGCCCGACAGCGGGGCAGTACCTCTTCCAGGGCGAGCCCACGGAGCAGATGGGGGAGGATACGCTCGCGCGCATCCGCGCAACGCGCGTGAGCTTCGTCTTCCAGTCCTTCAACCTCCTCCCGCGCACCTCCGTGCTCGAGAATGTCATGCTGCCGCTCCTCTACCATCCCGCGATCACCGTGGCGGAACGGCACGAGCGCGCCGTGAGGGCGATAGAGACGGTGGGGCTCCTGGACCGCATCGATTACCTCAGCCACCAGCTCTCCGGGGGGCAGAAGCAGCGCGCGGCCATCGCACGGTCGCTCGTCACGGAGCCGGAAGTGATCTTCGCCGACGAGCCCACCGGCAACCTGGACTCGCATTCAGGCATCCAGGTGATGGAGGCGCTGCAGACGCTCCACAGGGAGGGGCACACCATCATCCTCGTCACGCACGAGGCGGCGACGGCGGAGCACGCGCAGCGCATCATCCAGATCCACGACGGGGAGGTAACCGCGGACCGCAGCGACTTCAAGCGGCGCGTCGCGGGGAAGGGGGTCGCCCTCAAGTAAAGACGCCTCGCCACCCAGCCTCCATGTCACCATCATGTACATCCGCGACACCCTCACCATGGCCTTCCGCGACGTACGGGTCCACCGGTCCCGTTCCCTCCTCACGGTGCTCGGCATCATCATCGGGGTGGCGGCGGTCGTCCTGATGACGGGCGTGGGGAAGAGCATGGAGGGCGTGATCCTGGGGCAGATCAACACGCTGGGGCCTACGTCCATCGCCATGTGGCCGGGGGCGAAGGGGCCGGAGGGAGGCGCGCTGACCATGAACACGGACTTCGACGCCGTCACGGTCCGCGACATCGAGGCGCTGCGGCAGCTGGAATCCGTAACGGGCGTCGCCCCCATGATCCTCCTCGGGGAACCGGCCAGTTACGGGCGCGAGGAGGCGGAAGCGACCGTGGTGGGCTCGACGCCGGACCTCTACGGGAACCAGTCCGTGGAAGTGACGAGCGGGCGGTTCCACGATGCATCCGACGAGGAGGGGGCGCGCCCCGTGGCCGTCATAGGGCCGGATATCGTGGAGGACCTGTTCCCGGGCCTGGAACCGCTGGGGAAGCGCCTCGAGATAGGCGGGCGGAAATTCACCGTCATCGGCGTCCTCAAGGCGGTGGGGACGCAGTTCTTCCAGAACCAGGATATCCGTGTCATCATCCCGTTCTCCGTGGCCAAAGCCGTCAAGCAGCGCGATTACGTGGATATGGCGACCATGCGGGCGACGGGCGACATTGCCGACGGCGTGGCGGACGTGGAGTACCTCATGCGCAAGCGCCACGGTATCGTTGCGCCGCCGAGCGACCCCACGAAGAACGATGACTTCCTGGTGCGGACGGCGGAGCAGGCGCATGACATCCTGGGCACCGTTTCCCTTGCCCTCACCGTCTTCATCACCATGATCGCCAGCGTTTCGCTCGTGG
>CAYHOS010000009.1:0-46602 GCA_964358505.1 uncultured Candidatus Peribacteria bacterium | reverse complement strand
CCGCGGCCGTGATGCCGTCCGTCGCTCCCATTCGCGATGCGGTGCAGGAAAACCGTCCAGAACCGCTTTCCCTTCCCCTTCCTCAATGCGGATGAACTGGTCGAGTACATGCACCTCCTCGCCGATCTCCTCCCCCGGCTTGATGCTCATGAGGACGAGTTGGCTGTGCTTTGCCGTATAGAGGACGCGGCGGAAATCCGTATTCTCCCGCGTCGCGGTCTCCAGATTGGTGATGTAGCCGTGCACGGCCGCGAACTGTAGCACATCACGTTCCGGGATCCAATTACTCTGTGGCCGAATCGAAGTTCCGGATCGCCGTTCTCTCCGCGCCAGAGAGCTTGTTACCTTCCTCATGGAGGTCGAGGAGGCTATCAACGTGTTCAGGGGAGCAGCGGGAACCGGGCGTCATAACGGTCAGGAGCAATAGAAGACGGCTTCAAACAAAGCATTCACATTGGCACTGAGCTGTTGAATATCCGCTTCCGGATCCATGCATACGCCCTCATGCCGGTTCTTGAGGATCTTCAACTGTTCGCTCTGGTCTGAACTCAAACCCTTTGCCTTCGCCATCTCTTCGAGCATTTGTATGATGCCGGAGTGTACCCCTTCGACGGTGGACATGGAGGCAGAAAGGAAAAGAAATTTACGTTGGGAGAGAGGGTATGCTGCAGTGTTCAGGGCGTCAACAATCTTCCCTGCGACGCATCCTTTTCCTCTTCCTCCTGCGGAATCCAGGTGATGGTGCCGTCGCGGTTGCTCAGGAATCTGCGATACCCGTTCGTCGGTTTCAGCGCGGCATATCTCTGTTCGAATGTCAGATCTTCGGCAGGCCACACATCTCGTTCCATTGTCATCCAATCCACGTGCAATTGCCGCAGGTCGAATGTACAGAAGCCCCGCAGGGTCAGTATGGGGCGGTTACTGCAATGGGCGACCCGGTCGCGCACCACCCTGCGGAAGGAGCGCAGCCTTGCCACACCGTCCTCTTCCCAGTTATAAGAGATATTCTTCTCGATGAACGCCTGCACTTTTTCGGGCGTGTCGCAGGCCGTGATGATCCTTCTCTCTTCATCCGTGAACCGTCCGGGGTCGCGCAGGTGGCAGAGCCTCATGCGAAAATATTATGCATCATGGCCGCGGGGAAGCAATGAGGCAGTTGGGGGGCGAGCCTAGCTCCAAATTGCTGTGCAATGTTGGAGCGGGCGAGCGGAATCGAACCGCCATTCCCAGCTTGGAAGGCTGGTGTAATAGCCACTATACGACGCCCGCGTGTGCCGGAAGGAACAGGGAAAAACGCACGGAAAGTATAGGGACGGCTTACCGATCTGTGAAGCTCACCATTGGGCGGGAGGATGCATACCTAGCGCCTTTTGCGCAAGTTCCCTCATCTTCGCCTCATCCGGCTTCCTCCACGGGTGGCACGTGAGCAGCCTGCGAATGCCCAAAAGCGAACCCATCACGAATCCGCGCCGCCGGAGCATCTCCACTGCGTACGCGGAGCAGGTAGGGAAGTGGCGGCAGTAGCCGTAGGGGTGCAGATGGCGAAGAGGACCGTGATCCGGGGAGAGGGTCCTCTGGTACAGGCGGAGGGCGCCGATGGCGGCATTGCGGGGAAGGTGCCAAACAATGGCGAGAAGATCTTGCACCATGAATATTGAATACGTGAATTGTTCATAGTGTATGGAAGGGTTATCCTGCAAGCCAACCATTTCCCTTTTCCTATGGTGGTCACTACCGGAGACGTCCTCACCTTCCTCGCCATCCTCGTCGGGATCATGCTCGTGGTGGTGCTCTACAACGTGCTCCTGCTCTTTGTGGACGTGCGCCGCATCGTCAAGCGCGCCGACCGCCTCACGGAGCGCGTGGAATCCATCGTCATGAAGCCCCTCGCGATCGCGGAAGAGGTGCTGTCGAACGTGATGGCGCTCTTCGAGGGGAGGAGGAAGAAGGAGGGCAAAGGGTTCGACCGCAAGAAGATCAGATGACCGGCTGCCGGTCGATGAACACACGGATGTAGAGGCGGCGGAGCATCTCGAGCGTCGCTTCCAGGAGCTCCACGAGGAGGGCGTTGAGGCGGCGGATGCGCGCGTAGATCCCGTTCAGGCGGAAGGCGTCGCCGGGGCGAGAGGCGCGGGCGGCCTTCTTGGCAAGACCTTGCAGGTGCTTTACTTCCGCCCGCACGTGCTCGTGCAATTCCTTCTGCAGTACCTGCGGGTCAGTGGGCATGGCGGCAATGGCCTGGTCGCGCGCGGAAACCTGCCGGCCGTCATCCCCCTGCCCGGCCCCGCCGGCGCCGCCCATGTCCCCGGAGCGGTCCTCTCCCACGCGCTCGCTCACGCGGCTGCTGAAGCTCTCGATCATCTCCAGGTCTTGCAGGAGCGTCTCCAATTTCTTGGGCTGGCTCACCACGAGCCTCGCGGTTTCCACGCTCGACGTGAGGGAAGGGCCTTTCTCGCGGGATGTCAGATCCGCCATTCTATGGATATTTTCTCTTTTTTTAGCCAAAAAGTCAATCCCGCACCACAGGCAACCGTGAACGATCGCATATCATGGACTCCGGGATTGTTGCGGTCATTCCACTATGCCCGGGTGCGGGACGAGTCCGGTATCAAGAATCGTGGAGACATACTCTTCGTTCACCGCAACATGTAACCGCGATGAACGTTCGGAGGCCGGGGCGGGGGAGGAGATGGAGGAGGGGTGCGCGGATGGGGAGGAACTGTTGTTCAATCTATGAACAGTAGAAACGACCGACAGCGATGCCGTTGAATCATTGTCGTCGTGTGCGTACAACAGGGCATCACTTCACCACCCGATCCTATGTCCCTCCAAGCCGCTCGTGACACTCTTACCGATGTCCCCATGGACGCGGCTGGCCTCCGTTCCGGCCTTTCGTTTCCTGCACTGGAGGCACCGCGCACACAGCGTGAGCTCTCCATGTTCATGCATATTGTCCTGAATGGGGCATTCGGAGAATACCGCGCACGCTTGGCAGATTCCGACCATCCCGATTTCACGATCTTGCGGGGCTTGGAGCAGCAGCTGATCTTTTCCTGCGACGGATCGATTCCGGCGGATGCTGCCTTGACAGAGGGGCAACGGGGTGCGGTAGAGGCAGTGATGAGCCTTTTCCATCCATCCGACGGCAGCCCCCCACAGGCCGGCCTGAGGCGCGCGCTCCTCCATGCCCGTGAACGCCTCAACCGGATGATCTATGGATGATCCGGCGTGATACACTATGGCTATGACAGAGGAACATACGATATTCCATAAGATCAGGGATAAGGAAATCCCCGCGGACATCGTCTACGAGGATGACGACGTGCTGGCGTTCAGGGACATCCGCCCCAAAGCGCCCACGCACCTCCTCTTCATCCCCAAGCATTTCGTGGCGTCCATCGCGGACGTCACGCCGGAGACGGCGCACCTCCCCGGCATGCTCATCCTCAAGGCGCAGAAATTCGCCAAGGAGAAGGGGATCACGGGCTACAAGCTCACGTACCACGTGGGCAAGGAGGGGGGGCAGGAGGTGATGTACCTCCATTTGCACCTGTTGAGTGAGCAGAGAATTTCTCAAGCACTATAACCCGCCTTCTCCGCCTCCTCGGCCGTTGCGAAATGCACCCGGTTCTCCTTCTTGATCTTCTTCCCTGCGGCGGAGGAGGCGGGGTAGTACTTCTTGCCCGTTTTGGAAGCTACAAAGCCCTCTACGGAAGGCGCTTGGGACGCGTCATGTTCCTGTTTTCCGGATCCTCCGGCTTTGTCACGACCAGTCTCGACCGGCGTGGTTTCGCTCCCGTTCAGAGCATCGAACGACAGTGCAGGCGCCTGCTGCTGGTCCATTGACTTGGCTTCCTGGGCCGCGGCGGCCTCCTCTTGCGCCTTGCGCTCCTCCTCTTCGCGCTCGCGCTTGATGCGCTCTAACGTCTCCTTGTCGATGGGTTTCAACGCCTTGATGGAGAGGCCGATGCGCCGCTCGTCCACGTCGATATTGATTACCTGCGCGTCCACCTTCTGGCCGATGGTGAGCACTTCGGCGGGGTCGGTCACCTTGTGGTGCGCCAGCTCGCTCAGGTGCACGAGGCCGTTGATGTCCTTCTCCAGCTTGAGGAACGCGCCGTATTCGGCGAAGCGCACGACCGTCCCCGTCACCTTCTTGCCCACGGGGTAGCGTTCCGCGATCTCTTCCCACGGGTCCTTGGTGAGCTGCTTGATGCTGAGGGAGAGCTTCTCGCCGTCCACTCCGATGACCTTCACGGTCACCTTGTCGCCTACCTGGGCGTGCTCCGCGGGGTTCTTCACGTGGCCCCAGGCGATCTCGGAGATATGCACCAGCCCCTCCAGTCCCTCGAATGCCACGAAGAGCCCGAACTTCACGATGCCGCTCACCGCGCCTTCCCGCACGTCGCCCGGCTTGAGCTGCTCCAGTGCCTTGGCGCGCTCCTCGGCCATGGCTTCCCGTTCCGAGACCACGATCTTGCCGGCTTCTTCGTCCATGGTGATGATCTTGACGGTGAAGGTGTGGCCAATGTACCGCTGGAGGCGGGAAATGATTTCCGACGTATCCGCGTTGTTCACGCGGGGGTAGTGCACGGGGGCCAGCTGGCTCACCGGCAGGAAGGTGCGGATGCCGTCGATGTTGGCCAGGAGCCCGCCCTTGTTGGCTTCCTGCGCCGTGAACTTCATGGTGCTGTCGGCTTCCACCAGCTTGTGGAAACGCTCCCAGGCCTTTTGCTGGCTGGCCATGCGGAGGCTCATCACCACCATCCCCTCGTCGTTCTCTTCCTCCAGCACCAGGGCGGAGACGGAATCGCCAACCGTGAGCTCCTTGAAGGTGTTGAAGGAATCGCGCAGTTCCCGCCCGCTCACGATGCCCGTGGCCACGCCCTGGATGTCCAGGAGCAGCTTGTTCTTGCCGCGGAACACCACGGTGCCTTCCACCAGTTCCCCGGGCTGCACGCGAAGGATCGGCGGGGAATCCTTGAGGAGTTCGTCCATCACGGATGCCTGGGCGGAGACGTTTGCCATAGGGGAAGAGGAGTGCGAGGGGAAGAAGTTAAGGTGGGAGTGGAAACCGTCCTCGCACGAGCGACGGAGACCCGGTGCGTATACTTTATACGAGCAAGAGAGGATGTCAATTTTCTCTTTCCCAAACTTCTTGTTGTATTTGTTTCCCTCTCCCCTAGCCCCTCTCCCGACCCACCTTCGCCAAGGCTTCGGTGGGCAGGCGGGAGAGGGGGATGTGTGTTGTTATTGTATTCAACGATGAGCGCCTGTCCAAACAACTACATAACAGAAACACCCCCTTCCCCCTTCGGGGGAAGGGTTGGGGTAGAGGGGAATATCACAACACCGTCTTATCCACCTTCATCTGCCCCTCCCGCGGCAGCTTCTGTTCCTGGTTCGTTTTAGGGTTGTAGATCTCGTAGAAGAGCTCGATCAGCTCTTTCGTGGTGAGGCGGCGGGAGACAAGCCCGATGTTCTGGAGGCCGCCCTCCACAAGGTTCACGCGGTCCTTGAGGGTGGTCTGGGCGCCGGCGAAATCCCGGTGGCGCTGGGCGATGTTGGCGGTGCTGTCGTCCGGGCTCATCCATCCGAAGAACTGCTCCAGGAGCGTCTTCTGGCGGGGGTTCACGTCCACGGGCACCACCACCAGGAACCGCTTCTGCATGATATCCGCCACGTCCACCAGCTTCTCGATGAAGTCCGCGTACCCCAGGGTCTGCTTGCGGAGCAATGTGTTCTTCTGGTCGCCGGCAAGGGAGCGGAGGTGTTCCAAGTACGGGTCGATGTTCATCTTGGAGGACCGCACGACGATCTGGAGGGGGAAGACGAGGGTGTTCATGAAGGACTGGTACCCGGCGATGATGCCCTGCTGCTCCGTCTCGCTCTTGAGGTTGAAGTTGAGCGCCTCCACGGCCAACACCGCGCGCAGGCCGCCGTTCTTGAGCACCACGGTGTCATGGTGGATCTCGGCGATCGGCAGGAAGCGCTGCGTGGAACTCAGCGTGCCCTTCTTGCGTTGACGGACGGTGTCCTTGGCCGACGGGGAACCGAAGACGGACATGGTCAGGGGTTGGGGGAGAGGTCGCGGAAGATGCCCTTGTAGGCGGAGAGGTCATCCGGCGGTTCCGTGCCGTCCTCCGTATCATCCACCTGCACGCTCCCGCGGTCCACCGGCGGGGGAGAGGGTTCGGGGACGGGGTCCTGCGGTTGCGTGAGGGGATGGTCGAGCACGGAGCTGAGTTCCTGGATACGGTTCTCCGTCTTTTGCGCGGAGGCGATCTCCGCGTGGAGGCGCTCCTTGTGCTTCTCCGTCTTCTCTACTTCACGGGCGCCGCCCGTGCGGATGTGGATGGTGAGCCCACGGCGGGGCGTCCACACGCGCTCGGGGGGCTTGTTCATCTTCTCGATGGAGAGCAGTACGATGCGCAGCAAGCTGAGGTCATTCACTTTCACCAGTGCGAAGACCACTGCAAGAGCCGCCGGAATCCACACGAGGACGGTGGGAACGAGCCCCAGCTGCCCTCCGGCCGCCTTCCCCGCAAACGCGTAGAGCACGTAGCTGAATCCTCCGCCCAGCGCGATGATCATCACCTGCTTGAGGGTCAGCGGACCTACGATACGGTCCTCGATGTAGACGTTCTGCGGGATTTTGACGGGGTCGATCGGCATGGGGAAGGGGATGGGTGTTGGTTCAGGGAAATCCTGATATTGTAGCAGAAAACGTGGGATTAGACAATTATTGACAACCAGGAGAGTTGATTGGTTCACTGGTTTACTGGTTAACCGGTAACCTCTCAAGCACGAAGACCAATCAACCAATTAGTCAAACAACCAGTAAACCAACAACTGTCAATCTACGCTGTCACCTCCTCCTCCCGTTCCATCGTCTCCGTCACTTTCTGGTCCCCCGGCAGGAACTCCAGGCTTTCCTTGTCCTTGCGGATCACGTGGATGGTATCGCCCTTGCGGAAGATGCCCTTAAGGATGTGCTCGGCGATCTCGCTCTCGATGCGCTCCTGCACGGTCCTGCGGACAGGCCGCGCGCCGTACTCCGGGTCGAAGCCCTCCTCGGCGAGGAGGTTGACGGCCTTGGGGTCGATCGCCAGCGTGTAGCCCTGCTCCTTGAGACGGGACGTGAGCTTGTCCAGGTGCATCCGCACGATACGGCGGATGTGCTGCTGGTTCAGGGCGTTGAAGACGATGATGTGGTCCACGCGATTGAGGAATTCCGGGCGCAGGTTGTCCTTGAGCTCCTGGATCACCTCCTGGGATTTCTCCTCGTAGGCGGCTTCTTCCCCCCGCGCCTCGTCCGCCAGCTGGAAGCCGATCTTGGCCGCCTGCTTCGTCAGCTTATCGGCGCCGATGTTGCTGGTCATCACGATGACGGTGTTGGTGAAGTCCACCTGTTTCCCTTGGCCGTCCGTGAGCACGCCGTCCTCCAAAATCTGGAGCAGGACGTTGAAGAACTCGGGGTGGGCCTTCTCCACCTCGTCGAAGAGCACCACGGAATAGGGCTTGCGCCGCACAGATTCCGTCAGCTGCCCCCCCTCCTCGTACCCCACGTACCCCGCGGTGGCGCCGATGAGACGGGAAACGTTGTGGCGCTCCATGAACTCCGACATGTCGATCTTGATGAGGGCGTCCTCGCGGTTGAAGACCTCGGCGGCAATGGCGCGCACCAGCTCCGTCTTCCCCACTCCCGTCGGGCCCATGAAGAGGAAGGAGCCGATGGGGCGGCGCTGGTCGCTGATGCCCACGCGGCTGCGCCGGATGGCGCGCGCTACTTTCCGGATCGCCTCGTCCTGCCCCACGATGTGCTTCTTGAGCACCTGCTCCATGTTCGTGAGGCGCTTCGCCTCGCTCTTGAGGAGCTTCGTGACGGGGATGCCCGTCATGCGGCCGATCACCTGGGCGATGTCGTCCTCGGTAATCACGATGGGCGTCCTGCGGTCCCCGTCCAGGTTCCCCTTCATCTTCTCCAGCGCCTCCCGCAGGTTCTGCTGCTCCTGCTTGAGCTTGAGGGCTTGGTGGTACTTCTGGTCGCGGACGGCGTCCTGCTGCTTCTTGAGCAAGTGCTCCAGTTTCTCCTCCGTCTTGCGGATCTCCGGATTCGTCTCGGACGCCTGCAGGCTCTTGCCCGCGGCGGCCTCGTCCAGGACGTCGATCGCCTTGTCGGGCAGGTAGCGTTCCGTGATGTAGCGCTTGCTCAGGTGCACGGCGGCGTCGATGGCCTCCGGCGTGATCTCCAGCCGGTGAAAATCCTCGAAGCTCTTCTTGAGGCCGTGGAGGATCTGTACGGCGTCGGGGACGCGCGGCTCCTGCACCAGGATGCTCTGGAACCGGCGCTCCAGGGCGCGGTCCTTCTCCACCGTGCGGTACTCGTCGATCGTCGTGGCGCCGATCACCCGCAAGGTCCCGCGGCTCAGCACCGGCTTGAGGATGTTTGCGGCGTCCAGCGAGCCCTCCGCCGAACCCGCCCCCACGACGGTGTGCATCTCGTCGATGAAGAGAATGATCTCATTCTCGCTCTTGGTGGCCTCCTTGATGATGTCGTCGAACCGCTGCTCGAACTCCCCGCGGTACTTGGTGCCCGCTACGAGCGAGCCCATGTTGAGCACGAGCAGGCGCTTGTTGCGGAGGATATCCGGCACGGTGCCCTGGGCGATGCGCTGCGCCAAGCCTTCCACGATGGCCGTCTTCCCCACGCCCGGCTCGCCGATGAGCACGGGATTGTTCTTCGTCTTGCGGTTGAGGATGCGGACCATCCGCTCGATCTCCTCGTCCCGGCCGATGATGGGGTCGATCTTCCCCTCCTTGGCGCGCGCCACCAGGTCATCCGTGAAGTAGTCCAGCACGGGCGTCTTGCTCTTGGGGTCACCCTTGCGCCGCCGCAGCCCCTCGGGGTCCGCCATCGGGGGCTGCATGCCTACGATGGCGCCCTGAAGGCCGTGGAAGAAGGCCTCGAGCGACTGCTCCAGGTTGCGGTTCTGCTGCTTGAACTGGTTGATCTGGCCGAACATCTCCTCCACGCGCAGACGCAAATCCTCCGGGTCCACCTGCATGTTCTCCAGGATGAGCGTGGCGGCGTTCTTGCCGGTGGAGACGAGGGCGTGAAGCAGGTGCTCCGTGCCCACGTTGGCGTGGCGGAACTTGTGCGCGGTCACCACGCTCTGCTCGATGACGGTGTGGAGGAACGTCGAAAGGCCGTGCTTTACGTGCTGTCCCTCGATGTTCGTGGACTTGAGCGCCTTGAGGAGGATGCGGACGTTCTCCTGCGTGACCCCGGCTCCTGTGAAGATCGAGAAGCCCAGGGATTTGGGGATGGAGAGGAGGCCGAGCAGCAAGTGCTCCGTCCCGATGTATGGGCTCTTCAAGCTCTTCGCTTCCTGCTCCGCGATCTGCAGGGCGAGCTTGGCATTGGGCGTAAATCTATCGAAGGGGTGCATACAGTTGTGGGGAGTCTACTTGCCCCGCGGAGTTCCCGAAGGGAACGGAGTGGGGTCGAATGGGTGCATAATGGGAAGGGGACCAGGATCTGGCAGTCTAATTGGATGAGTGCCAAATGTCGAAGTATTTCCGGATATTCTATCAGACGATGGCGGGAACCTTCAGTGACAAGGAAGGGAAAATCCCCTACAATCTTTCTTCTGCTCTCTCTCACTGTCGCCTCATCCTCTTCTCCCTCCAATCCTCAAAGAACAGCATGAGGACGGTGGCGATGGGGATGGAGAGCATGATCCCCAGGATGGGATGGATGATGGAGGGGAAGCTGATGCCGATGAGCATGGCCAGCAGGATGACGATGGGCGAGAGGCCGATGGTGCGTTTCATCACGAGCGGCACCAGCAGGTTGCTCTCGCACCACTGGATGACGTAGTAGATGAGGGCGAGCATCACCGCCCACAGCACCCCCTGCTGCGTGAGCGCGATGACGACCGCCGGGATGGCGGCGATGAAGATGCCGATGACGGGAATGAGCTCCGTGAAGCCCGCCAGGATGGCCAGAGTGAGGGCGTAGGGCATGCGGAGGATGACGAGCGCCAGGAAGACGAGCACCGTCACCGAGAGGCACAGGAGCAGCTGCCCCCGCGTCCACTGTGCCAGTTTCCAGTGGATGAGATCCGACTTGTCATCCACGTACAGCCGAACCCCCCAGGGGAGGAAGCTCCGCACCCACGCGATGATCCTCTCCTTCTCCAGCTGCATGAAGAAGGCAAGCACCAGCACCACGATGAGGTTGAGGAAGAAGTTAAGCGCGGAACCCGCCACCTGCACCGCGAAGAGCAGGGAATCGGCGGGGACGGAGAGGTTGCGGCCCAGCGTCTGGAGGGCGTCGGTGAGGTGGGCGATGTTCAGGTATCCCAGCACCGTCTTCAGCAGGTCGGTGAGGTGAAGGTTCACCTCCGGCGTA
Organism: uncultured Candidatus Peribacteria bacterium; assembly: GCA_964358505.1. GTDB lineage: Bacteria > Patescibacteriota > Gracilibacteria > Peribacterales > Peribacteraceae > CAIKAD01. Next base: position 36,185 of record CAYHOS010000009.1, on the reverse strand, counting down.
AAGAGGGGCAGCCGGATGCTGGGGGCGAGCAGGAAGGCGTTGACGCGGGCGTTGAGGAAGGCACCCAGTTGCTGGATCTGGTCCGCCACCACCGGGATGAGGGAGATGAGGAGGAAAATGGCCAGAAACAGGGCGATGAAGTACTGGAGGAGCATGGCCACTCCCCGCGGAACGCGCATCCGCCCCAGCAGCTTGACGCCCGGATCCACGATCACCGCCACGAAGACGGCGAGGAGCAAGAGGACGATCTTATCTTGCAGGAGGTACAGCACCAGCACGCCCACGGCGATGGCCAGGATGACGAAGGTGGCCTGCACCACGCCGACGACGGAGAGGTGGATGGTCACCGTGGGGCAGGCCTTGTGGAGGGAAGCGTGCGGAAGGGGGGGCTCGCCGCCGTTCTCCTTCACGCCGCGCCGCGCGCGCAGGAACAGCTTCTGCGCCTTCTCCCCGATGATGCGGAGGCGGGTGAATGCGGTGGCCGGGGATTTCTTCTTTGACGTCATGGATCGGGGGGAATTATGTACCCAGGGTGATGCTGCTGATGACGAAGTTGATGATGGCGAAAACGAGGATGGAGAAGACGAGGCCGACGATGGCGGCGCGCAAGCGCTTCTTGGCGCTGTCCACGGTGGTGGGGGCGCCTTCCCCGAAGCTGCCCACAGCCCACTGGTACCCCGCGATCATGATCTGGATGAGGGCGAGCATGCCGATGCCCATGAAGAGGTACTGGATCAGGTACGCGAGGAGGATAGGGAAGCAACCGAAGTGGAGTTCCCCCGTAATGATGTTGCACGCTCCTTCGTCCCAACTGCGGGGGATGACAGTGGGGGCGGATTCGGGAATGGCGATGGCGCCCAAGGGAAACGAGAGGAGGCCGAGGAAGAGCCACAGGCGGAAGCGCAGCATACGGGGGATAGTGTGCGTCACGGATGAGATCTTTACAGTAGCAGAGGGGGGGAAAGTGTGGGGGAATGGAAGTGAATACGGGTGTACGGGAATACGAGAGTACGGGTGATTGACGGTGCTCATTTTCTGTTCCCCGTACTCCCGTACTCCCGTATTCTCGTATCTCCCCATGTTCTCGTGGAGCAATCACCCGCGGCCCATCGTCGCCCTCGCCCCCATGGCGGGAGTGACCGACGCGTCGTACCGACGGTTCATCAAGCGCCTGGCGCCGGAAGCGGTCCTGTACTCGGAGTTCCTCAGCACCAACGCCCTCGCGCACGGATCCCGCAAAACGCGGGAGATGATGCACTTCGACCCCGCGCAGGAGCGCCCGTTCATCGTGCAGGTCTTCGGCGACACCGCGGAGCACTTCCTGGAGGCGGCCAGGGCCATCGAACAGATGGGGGCGGACGGCATCGACATCAACATGGGGTGCCCCGCCGCCAAAGTGGTGAGCAGCTGCCGCGGTTCTGCGTTGATGAAGGATCCTGATCTGGCAGCGGAGCTCGTGGCCGCCACAGCGAAGGCCGTCGCCATCCCCGTGAGCGTCAAGACGCGCTTAGGGTGGGATTCCGCGGAGAACCTCATCCCGTTCTGTCAGAGACTCGTGGAAGCCGGGGCGACCGCGCTCGCCATCCACGGGCGCACATACAAGGAGAAGTTCACGGGGGAGGCGGATTGGGGACCCATCTACGAGCTCAAGATGAACGTCGCCGTCCCCGTGATCGGCAACGGGGACATCCGCTCGGCTGAGGACGCACGCGAAAAGCTCAAGAGTCTTGACGGAGTGATGGTGGGGAGAGGGACCTTTGGGAATCCTTGGCTGCTACGGGAGATATGCGATGCCCTCTCCCCCAACCCCTCCCCCGTGAGGGAAGGGGCGCACGCATTCCAAGTGCCAGTCACCTTCCAAGAGAAAATTCCCTACATTCTTGAACATTGTCGGTTGGCCGTGGAGCTCAAGGGGGAGAAGTGGGGGATGCTGGAGATGCGGCGGCACCTCTCCAGTTACGCGAAGGGATTCCCAGGCGCTGCGGAGATGCGGGCGAAGCTGGTGAGAGTGGAGAGTGTGGGGGAGGTGGAGTGCATCCTTACGGGAGGTTGATTGGTCTTCGTGCTTCAACTTCTGGGCTTCCTTACACTTGGACCTTCACCCCCGGCCCCATCGTGGGCGAGATGGAGACGGAGCCGATGTACTCGCCCTTGATACCCGTCGGCTTGGCTTCCTGGATGGCCTGGAGGACGGCATTGAGGTTCTCTTCCAGCTTCTTGGGGCCGAAGGAAAACTTGCCGAAGACGGAGTGGATGATGCCCTGCTTGTCCATGCGGCACTCGATGCGGCCTTTCTTGAGCTCCTCCACGGCTTTGCCAACGGCATCCGTCACCGTGCCGGCCTTGGGGGAGGGCATGAGGCCCTTCTGGCCGAGGATCTTGGCCACCTTCCCCAAATCCTTCATCAGGCGGGGCATGGCGACGGCGATGTCGAAGTTGATCTTGCCGTCCTGGACGTCCTTAATCAGGTCCTCGTTGCCCGCCAGATCGGCGCCGGCCTTCTTGGCTTCGTCGATCTTATCGTCCGTCACGAAGGCGGCCACGCGCACGGCCTTGCCCGTCCCATGGGGGAGGGCCACCGTGGTGCGCACGAGCTGGTCGGCTTGCGTGGTATCCGCAAGGATGCGGATGTGCACCTCCGCGGTGGCGTCGAACGAAGCCGTGGAGAGCTGCGTTAAGAGCTCCACCGCCTCGGGGACGGGGTAGGATCTCTTGGTGACCAATGCTTTCTTCTCGGCGTACTTCTTTCCTCGATGCCGTGCGAGGGGACTCCTCTTGGATGTCATGGAAATAGGGGGAACGTGGTACGGGCGCCCCGAGCTTGCCCGCCCGGCCGTTGGCCGGTACGGACGGGCCGAGGGGCTCCCACGAAGTGAAGGGATTATGCATATTCTTGCAGCATGTTGCAAGAGAGTGGTGAAATGGATCGAAAGAACCTATTCCAAAGCACCAAGAACCAATCAATACAAAGGCTATTGGTTATTGGGATTTGGTGCTTGGTGCTTCCATTATTTTCTCTTCTTCCCTTTCAATACCGATCCCAGCGAGGGGAGGGAGAAAGATGGGGGGCCGGCGGCATTCTGGGCGTGGGGCTTCCGCACGCTCCAGGCGAGGAACATGCCGTAGAGGAGGATTACGAGGGGGTTCACCCACCAGCGCGGCGCGACGGTGAGGGGTGGGAACAGCAGGTAGGAGAGCAGGGAAAAGCCGCCCAGGAAGGCACTTGCCATGCCGATGAGCTTGAGGGTGAAGCGGTAGAGGAGGGCGGGGATCACCTTGGAGGCGGGGTCGAGCGCCCGGAGGCGGTGCTCGCTGCGCAGGAACACGATGCCGCCCAGCCCGAACACGATGAGGAAGGCGACGTAGGTGAAGGGGGGGAAATCCACCCGGGCGAACACCCCGATCACCGCGGCTAGGCCGCTCATCGTCATCAGCGCGGCGCCGAAGAATTGCATCACCACGTAGAACACCGCCTTCCCCACGTCCTCGGGCTCCGCGTGGTCCGCGAGCAGCGCCGTGATGAGCACCAGGACGTAGACGGACATCACTACGAGCGCGAAGAGGACGGCGTATCCCACGAGGGTCAGGTTCGCGGGGCTGTTCGCGGGGAGGACGGGGAACATGGGCCAGAGGAAAGAGCGAAGGGTAGCGTACGTTTTTGCCGCTGCGTCTGCACGTTATTGCTGTTGCCGTTATTGCGAAGGAGTGATGCGGCAGTAGGAGCTCTGTTGACGATTCCGAGGAGTCCGAGGAGTCCGAAGATTGTCAGGAAGAAGCTCTGGACTTTCAGAAGTGTCCTCTACTCAGTATCATCGGAATCCTCGGAATCCTCGGCATCCTCATTCAATAACCACTCCCATGCTCCGGGCCGACCCCGCGATGATCTTCTCCGCCGCTTCGATGCTCCCGGCGTTGAGGTCGGGCAGCTTCGTCTCCGCGATCTTCCGTAACTGCGCCTTGGTGATCTTGCCCACCTTGTTCTTGTTCGGCTCGCCGCTGCCATGCTCCAGCTTGGCCGCCTCCAGGATGAGGGCGGTGGCGGGGGGCTGCTTGACCACGAAGGAGAAGGTGCGGTCTTCGTAGACCGTCACCACCACCGGCAGCAGTTTGCCCATCTGCCCCTTAGTCCGCTCGTTGAACTTGGTGCAGAAACCGCCGATGTCCACGCCTGCCTGACCCAGCGCGGGCCCCAGCGGGGGGGCGGGGTTCGCCTGCCCGCCTTTGGCTTGCACTTTGATGACTTTCTTCACGGCCTTTGCCATAGCGGGGGGACTGTACAGAAAGGAAGGAGCGTGTGCAAGTTGTTGTTGGTCCTTACTTCGACAACTCCGTCAGCAAGGCCGCGATGTCCGCATCCTTCCCCTCCTCGACGTGGAATTCGAACAGCCGCTCCCGCACCCGCAGGAAGACGATGCGCTCGGGGGCGATGGCGGGGTCGCGGAAGGTGAGGAAGTTCACCACGGGCTTCCCCGGCTCCGCGAAGGTCTGGTCCTTGAGGCCCGTCATCCGGGGGGAGAACGAGGCGTGGAGCGCCTCCTTGATGGCGTTGAAATACGCCTTCACGCGGGGGCCTTCCACCCAGCAGGCGAATGCAAGGCGGTCATTCTCCCGCAGGAGCACCCGGGTCCGCACGTTCTGCGGGTCGGGGACGATGCGCGGGATCAACCCCGTTTCCCGCGTCGCCGCCGTTTCGATGGTGAGGGTGGAGAAGACGTCCTCCACGCCGGGTCCCGCCTGCTTCCCCACGCCCTGCCGAACTGCGGTTCCGCCCGGGGGTTGCAGCTGCACGGTGGCGCCCAGGGAAGGGAGGGTCACCAGCGCGTCCGTCACTGCCAGAAGAAGGAGGACGGCGGCGAAGCCGAAGGCGGTGAGGAGGGGGGTCCGTCGCACGGGGAAAGTGTAGCACAACGACCGATGCTGACCCTGCTAGTTGGTCTTGGGCAGGTAGACGTAATTGGTGATGGAATTGTTCTTGCCGTTATTGTCTTCCAGGGAGGTGTCTGCACTGACGGTAAACGTGACGGAACCGGACATCGTGGAGGGAAAGGAGAAGGACATGTCCATCTCGTCATTGAGAAGCAGGTTGGAACACGTCACGCCGCCCCCCGCGCTTGTGCACTGCGTGGAGGTGCCGGGTCCCGTGATGAGGGTAGCACTGGTCGGCGGAGTGACCGTGAGGGTGAATTCCTCTTCGACAGTGCTGGACGCGTATTGCATGATGCAGGATGTGAGGAGGAGGCGCCACTCCGTTCCCGCCGCGACGGCTTGGGTCCAGATGAGGAAGGAAGGAGGGCAAGGGGCGACGTCGCTGGAGTCCGCAGCCGTTGAGCCCATGGAGGCGCCCTGGGAGGATGCAGAGGAAGAGGAGGAAGGAAAGGAGACCGTGGGCGCCATGAACGGCTCCCCCCGGTCCCGCAGGCGGTAGAAGAGCTCGGCGACCTCGCCCCGCGTGAGGGGGTGCTGCGGCTGGCGCGCGGAGGGAGGGAGGGCGCGGAGGAGGTAGAGCGCCGTCACGTAGGGCTTGTACCACGCCTCCGATTCCCAGGTCTCGAACGGGATGCTCCGCGCCAGCACGGCCATTTTCGCCGCTTCGGCCAGCGACACGGTCCGCTCCGCGTGGAACGAACCGTCAGGGTAGCCCCCGATGAAGTCGGCGTTCCACGCCTTGCACAAGTCCTTGTAGAACCAGAAGTTCGTGTCGATGTCGTTGAAGGGCGACGTCGGGCATGCAAAGGGAGACACGGGGTACGGCATGGTGGAGAGGAGCAGCCGTACGAACTCCGCGCGGTTCACTTCCTGGTCTGGATGGAACGTGCCGTCCTCGTATCCTTGCGCGTTCCCCTCGCCGGCCAGCCACAGGATGGCATCTGCGTACGGGTGGTTATCGGCTACGTCGGGGAATTCCGCGGCCCGCGCGCGCGGGGAGGGCTGCCGGAACGCCCCTCCGATGAGGGAAGCAACGCACAGTGCCGTGACGGCGGAGAGGAGGGGGCGGCGCACGGCCTGCAGTGTAGCAGAGGTGCGGTCTGTGGATCGAGGAGGTAGGGACGCGCCGCCGCGTCCTTACCGCGTGAGTGTCGCCATTGAGTCTGCTATCATTCCCGTCGTGACCCTCGTACGTACCAATGCATCGCGCGCCGTGGAACCCTCCCGCATGCCGCAGGAGCCCAACGCGGTGGATGCGGCGCTTCGCCCCAAGCGGCTCACGGAGTACGTGGGACAGACGAAGGTGAAGGGGCACCTTCTCATGCACATCCAGGCGGCCAAAGCAAGGAAGGAAGCGCTCGGCCACACACTCCTCTACGGGCCGCCGGGATTGGGGAAGACCACGTTGGCGCACATCCTGGCGCGGGAGATGGGAGCGCAGATCCGCATCACGAGCGGCCCCGCGCTGGAAAAACCGGGGGATCTGGCGTCCCTCCTCACCAACCTCCAGGAGGGCGACGTGTTCTTCATCGATGAGATCCACCGCCTCCGTCCCGTGGTGGAGGAGATGCTCTACGCCGCCATGGAGGATTTCGCGCTGGACCTGGTGCTGGGCAAAGGGCCGACCGCGCGTTCCATGCGTCTCCAGATCAAGCCGTTCACGCTCATCGGCGCCACCACCAAGATCGGCGCCATCAGCGCTCCCCTGCGCGACCGCTTCCTTCACCAGTTCAAGCTGGATTTCTACGACCTGCCGGAGATGCAGCAGATCGTGGAACGCTCGGCGCGCCTCCTCAACGCCCCGCTGGAGGAACGCGCGGCGAACCGCATCGCACGCTCCAGCCGCGCCACGCCGCGGGTCGCCAACAGGCTGCTGCGCGCCATCCGCGATTACGCGCAGGTGGGCGGCAGGGGGACGATGGATGCGGCCGTGGTGGAGGAGACGCTCCAAGCGCTGGATATCGACCACGACGGGTTGGACGCCACGGACCGCCGCATCCTGGCGGCCATCGTCGATATGTTCGGGGGAGGCCCCGTGGGCCTCTCCACCATCGCGGCGGTGATTGCCGATGAGGAGGAGACGGTGGAAGAGGTGTACGAGCCGTTCTTGCTCCAACAGGGCTTCCTCCAGCGCACGCCCAAGGGGCGCATGGCGACGCGCAAGGCGTACGAGAAGCTGGGCAGGGAGGTACCGCAAGGGGCACAGACGTCGTTCCTCGCATAACCCGTCGGACAGGTGGAAAAATGTGCACACAAATATGTACACATGAGCGGACGTGCACCCTCAGCTGCGGAACTCCGCGGATGCCACCATCTGCCGGAAGATGCCGGCGTACTTGTCCAGGGAGGAGGGGGAAGCGGCGAGGGACCACACGTACGCGTGCCCCTCCCGTACCATCCAGATCTGCTCGAAGGCCACGGTCGTCTTCCCATCCAAACTCCCCGTAAAGGACACGCGGTGCGCCGGGGTGCCGCCGAGGAGCAACCCGTGCGATGCGTGGAGGGTGTAGGGGGAGAGAATGCCCCGCTCATTCCTTATCGCGGCTTCGGTGTACTCGTCCAGGGTAAAGAGGGGGGAGGGCATCTTCTCCACGATGAGGTTGATGTTCTCCTGGGCTTCGTCTTCGTCCGTCTCCAGGGGGGAGATGAACATGATGATGGTCTTCAGGTTGCCGGCGCCCTGCTGCATCACGTGCTGCATCTTCCATCCTCCGGGATAGCGCAAGGAGAAGCCGTACTGATTGTTGCGGTAGGGCTGTTGGAGGGCGGCGGTATACGTGAAACGCTTGCGTTCCACTTGCTCCAGGCGTTGCAGCATGGAGGCAGCACGCACGGAACGGGGGTTCGGGCGTGCCGTCCCCGCGTCCGTAGAGGGCTGGCGGAGGGAGAGGGAGAGGGCCAGGAGGAGGGCGGCGTGCATCCGGATCATCCTATTCGCCTATTGCCGACGCGCACAACCCTCAATCATGACCCATGAGCCCTTGCACTGCCGTCCGGATGGCAGCCTCGAAGCGCGGGCGGGAGAACTCGCGCGCACGCGCCCTGCAGAGGTCCGGGGAGAACACCATCGTGGGGAAGCGTTCCATCGACGCGGCAAGCGACGTCTCCGTCGGCTGGGTGAAGAAGGCCGCCGTCCGGGCGTCCAGCGTCTCCTCGGCGCCGCCGCCCGCGAAGGCGATCACCGGCGTGCCGCACGCGAGCGATTCCAGCGGCACGAGACCGAAGTCCTCGTCACCCGGGAAGAGGGTGGCCTGCGCTCCCGCGTACAGGCCACGGAGTTCCTCCTCCCTCCTGTACCCCAGGAATTCCACCGTTGGTCCCGCGAGGGATTCCAGGCGCCCGCGGTCGGGCCCCTCCCCCGCGATCTTCAAAGGGACGTTGAGGATGCGTGCCGCACCGATGGCAAGCTCGATGCGCTTGTAGGGGACGAGGGTGGAGGCCAGGAAGAAATAGGCACCTGCACCCCCACCCCCTGCCCCTCCCACCATGGGGGAGGGGGGAGCCTGGAGCCAGAAATCGTCTATGGGGGGATGGACGACTGTGCTCTCGCATCTCCAGTACAGCTCGATGCGGCGTTGGACCGTCCTCGATGCGGCGAGGAGCAGGTCCGGCCGATCCGCAGCTTCGGCGTCCCACACGCGCAGCTTGTGAAAGGCGTGGGAGAGGAACGCGCGCTTGAGGGGTCCCAGGAGCCCTTTCCCCGCACGTTCCATCACCTCATGCGTGCGGTCCCACAGGTAGCGCGCGGGGGAGTGGACGTAGCAGAGGTGCTGGGGCCTGCCGTTCGTGATGATGCCGTGGGCGAAGGCGGAGGAAGAGGAGAGGACGAGGTCGAAGCCCGAGAAGTCCCAGGATTCCACGGCGGCGGGAAATCTCTTCAGGTAGAGGTGATGGTCAAATGGAGAATGGAGAATGGAGAATGGAGAATGACTGAAACGCTCCGCGGAGCGTTGGATATTGCTTGTTGTGATCCGTTCTTTCGGAAACCAATCACCCAGCTTCTTCTCGTCGTAGAGCAGAGTGTAGATGGGCGCCTCGGGGAACATCTGCGCAAGGATGCGCAGCACCTTCTCGGCGCCGCCCTTCATGGTAAGGAGTTCGTGAACCAGTGCGACTTTCATCGGCGCTAGGATAGCGGAGAACAACGGACGCGTTGCGGCGTTCTTTTGGCTTCACTCCACGGGGGGCGCGGAGGAGTGGAGGAAGGAGTTGCGAACAAGAGCAATGCTGTTATCGTCACACCATGCACGCCGAGAAACCGGATTTCGTGGAGGCATGCCTCCGGAAGATCGAACGGGCGGAAGCGCAGCATCCCGAACACTGGGAGGCGGCGGTGGAGGAGGCGCGCGAACGGTTTGGCTCTCTCCTGAGTACCGGTGGAGCGGCAGGCAACTGCCCGGAGTTGGTCAGGCTCTCCGATGCAATCAGGAAGTATTCGGAGACGGAACTGCGCACCATCGGTGTTGCGCCCGGAGGCCAATTTCATCATGCGTACTCTTTCATCGGCAAGATACGCAATGCGAAGAAACAAAGCCGCGAACAATGGGAAGCGGCGGTCGTGGAAGCCAGCCAGTACTTCGGGGATATCTTCTTCGGGGATACGGCGGACGGCGTGCCTCCTGCGCTCAAACTGCTCGAAGCTGAAATACAAGAATATTACGATTGGGAGGAATACACGTAGCACTTCTTTCGATGTTGCCGATAGGGAAAGGCGGGTCCGGATCTGCCGCACAACCCCAAAAACTCCCTGACGGAAACCAAGTGCGGAATAGAAAGGCCTCCTTCCGCGCCAGGAGCTGCTTCCCTTTCGATGGATCATCCTGCACAATATTTGAAGGAAATGTTCTTTGTCCGCGGGTCGGTAGCTCAGCCTGGTAGAGCAGTGGCCTTTTAAGCCATTGGCCGAGGGTTCGAATCCCTCCCGACCCACCACTCGACTCGAGTATGATCGACACCCACTGCCACCCTTCGTCAGGCTCAGGGTGACAGTGTATTCTTTGGATACACGTATGGTTTCTCCCTATGATTGATACCCACTGCCACCTTGCCGATAGGACGTTCGCGCAGGACTTGCCGGATGTGTTGCGGCGCGCGCGAGCCGCCGGGGTGGACCGCATGGTGACGATAGGGGACTCGCTGGAGGAATCGCGCAGGTGCGTGGAGCTTGCGGAGCGGGAGGAAGGCGTTTTCTGCGCGGCGGGGGTGCATCCACACAACGCCAAGCAGTGGATGGAGGAGAATCTCCATCAGCTGGAAATGATGGTTCGGCAGTCCCCCAAAGTGCGGGCGGTGGGGGAGATCGGGCTGGACTACCATTATGATTATTCCCCGCGGGACGTGCAGCGGAAAGTGTTCGATGATCAGTTAAAATTAACCAAAGAAATTAACATATCGGCCGTGGTCCACAACCGCGAATCCATCACGGACCTCCTGGCCATCATCGAGCGCGTGGATCCCCCCAAGCTCGTCCTGCACTGCTGCACGGAGACGTGGGAGGACGTGAAGGGGCTGGTTGCGCGGGGATACTTCCTCTCCTTCACCGGCATCGCCACGTACCCCAACGCCGGGGAAGTGAGGGAAACCATCCGCCACTGCCCGTTGGAGCAGATGATGGTGGAGACGGATGCACCGTACCTCGCTCCCGTCCCGCATCGCGGGAAGAGGAACGAGCCGGCGTTCGTGCGGGAGGTTGCCAAGCTCATCGCGAAGATCAAAGGCTTGTCACCGGAGGAGGTGGAGCGGATCACGACGGGGAATGCGGAAGAGTTTTTCGGACTGTAGAAAACGCGATTTGACTGTACAATGGACCGGAAGCATTTGCGCTTGTAGCTCAATTGGATAGAGCGTCGGCCTCCGAAGCCGAAGGTTGTGGGTTCAAGTCCCGCCAAGCGCACCACGTTTCGCTTCGCTCAACTTTGCAGCGCTCGCTGCGGGGGTTGTCGATACTTGACATCTACATCATAGAAGAAGAAGTTAGTTTTGATGGCACAGAACAGATCGAACGTCGAGCAAGTAAGGTCGTGGGTCCTCGAAGGTCGATTTACCGAAGAAGAACAAATGCTTAAACAGATACTTGTTCAAAATGCTTTAACGAGAAACTGTACGAAAGAGGAAATTCGATATTGTCTGAAAAATATCGTGACACCTTTGGCATGTAATTGTCCTTGTGAGGGAGAGGAGCCGACAATTCCTGAGATTCAAGCGTACGTCCGTTCGCGTCTTACAGATGAAGTGAAAATAATTGAATTGTGTTCTGAGCTTCTGGAAATGAGGAACATGGATGAAAGAGAACAGTGTGAATATCTGTTGAGGGGAATTGAGAACGAGCTTTGGAATCGTAGAGCAAAGCAATAGATTACATCGGCAGAGCGAGTGTATTGCGGATCTCTGGCATAGCTTTCTCCGCCGCCTTGTAGCCCGCCCTGATAAAGGCATCGAACTTGTCGAAGCGGAAGGCGGAGGCGGCGGGCTTGGGGGTGATCACCAGGTCGGCGTTGCGGATGTCGTGGAGGAGGTTCTCATCGTTGAAGCGGAGCCACGTGCGGAGGAAGGGGGGAGAGAAGCGGGCCAGGGTGCGGAAGCTGGGCGTGGTATTGGTGGCGATGACCACGTCGGGATGCGCGTGCTTGCGCAACGCCCGCACCGGCACGGCGCCGAAGTTGCAGATGTCCACGAAGGTGTCGCCGCCGATGGTGACGGGGGAGAAGACGACGGGGATGGCGCTGGAGGCGAGGATGGCTTCCAGAATGGGGGTGGAGGGCGGGAAGACATACTCCTCGATGCATGAGGAGACGTAGCGGGAGAAATTGCGGGTGACGATCTTCTCCCAGCGGATGGGCGCCTTCACCCTTCCGGCCACGCAGAGGAAGGGGATCGTGCAGTCGCCGATCACGGCTCCGTTGAAGATGTGCGCCAGGTGGTCCGTCAGCCGCTGGCGGAAGAAGCCGCCGTGCAGGCCGCCGCTGAAAGGCCTTTCACTCGGCCTGACCACGTTCGTCATCTTCACGCCGGGGGCGAGTTCCCGGTAGGTGGAGAGGGGGAGACCCAGCGCGTAAATGGCGCCGATGATGGCGCCCATGCTGCTCGCCGCGATCACATCCGGCCGCAGGCCTTCCTCTTCCAGCCGCTCTATGACGCCTGCGTTGGCCATGCCGAGGGCGGATCCGGCGGAGAGGGCGAGGCCCCAGGTCATATGTCAGAGTATAGACGAGATGTTGTAAGGACGCGGCATGCCGCGTCCTTACGATAATCTGTGCGAAAGAATCTCTCTCCCTGTATCCTTCCCTCGTCATGGAGTCTCTCTCCCAAGCCATCCTCCCCATCGCCGGGCTCGGCACGCGGTTCCTGCCATGGACCAAGGCCGTGCCCAAGGAGATGCTCCCCATCGGCACGCAGCCCATCATCGCCCTGCTCGTGGACGAGTGCATCGAAGTTGGGATCCGCGACATCTGCTTCGTGATCTCCAAAGGCAAGGAAGTGATCCCGCAGTACTTCGACCGGGACATCGCCCTGGAGGAGGAGCTGGCGCGGAGGGGGAAATCGCACCTCCTCACCGAGCTCCAACGCTACGACGCCACGCGCTTCCACGTGGTATACCAGGAGCAGCAACTCGGCGACGGGCACGCCATTCTGCAGGCCGAACAATGGGTGGAGAGCGACGAACTGGCGGTGCTGTTCGGCGACGACCTGTTCATCGGGGCGGAGAGCGGCCTCAAGCAGCTCCGGAAGGGGCACGAGGGCGCCGGGGGCGGCGCCATGGCCGTGATCGCCGTGGAGAACATCCCGCGGGAGCTCACCGCCAAGTACGGCGTCATCGACGTGGCATCGGAACACCCCTCCGTCCCGCGCCTCAAGAAGGTCAAAGGCTTGGTGGAAAAGCCCAAGCCGGAGGCGGCGCCCTCCACGCTGGGCATCGTGGGGCGCTACCTCATCCCCCGGTCCACGTTCGCGGCCCTCCCCAAGGTCAAATCCTCCACGAAGGACGGGGAGATACGGCTCATCGACGCGTTGATCATGCAACTCAAGGACATCGACATCTACGGGTATGAGTGCGAGGGGAAGCGGCTCGATACCGGCACGCCGGAAGGCTACCGCAACGCCCTCATCGCCTGCGGGGAGCAGGCGTTCCATGAGCAAGGGTGAAGGTTCTTGCAACTGCCATATTTTCTCCGTAGGATTTGCAGGCTTCTGCGGATGTAGCTCAGTTGGCTTAGAGCGTCGCCTTGCCAAGGCGAAGGTCGCGGGTTCGAGCCCCGTCATCCGCTCCACTCGACTCGGCCCCTTCGGGCTTCGCTCGTGGTCTGCGCCCCTCGTTCCACTCGGGGCTTCGACCACTCCATACGCAAGAGTGCCCTGAGCGAGGAGCGAAGCGACGAGCCGAAGGGCAAGCCTGCTGCTTTGTTCCTTCTCGTTCTCCGATTGCGGGATTAGTACAGTGGTAGTACGCGAGCTTCCCAAGCTTGAGAGGCGGGTTCGATTCCCGTATCCCGCTCCAATCCCCTCCGTTTTCATGGATTCCGGCACTCGCATCAAAACACGAAATCTGCTATAATATCTTGATGCGTAAAGCGTTTCCGCCGGTGGCATACCTGATGGGTCTTGGGGGGTTCCTCCTGCCTTTGGGGAAGGCCTGGGCGCAATTCGATCTCCTGGAACCCATCGATAACTGCCGCATCTCCGCAGACAACGCGTTCTTCGACTACATCAACTGCCTCTATCCCTGGGTCATGGGGATCGCGGCGGGGCTGTGCGTCTTCTGGGGTATCTGGGGCGGTACCGGCATCATCCTCTCCGGGGGGGACCAGGCGAAGTACTCCAACGGCATGAAGCAAATCCAGGCCGCCGTCATCGGGCTTCTCATTCTCCTCTTCGCCAGCACCATCCTGCAGACCATCAACCCCCTCTTCTTTCAGCCGGGCATCCGATGACCAATAGCGTCCTCCGCGCTACGGCATACGCGTTGCTCCTCGCTCTCCCCGCGGCGGTTGCCGCGGCAGATCCCCCCCCCGTGCTCTGCAACGGACTTCCGGGGTGCAGTAACGAAAATTTCCCCGCCCTCCTCGCCAACGGCATCCCCGTCATCGGGAGCGTATTCGTTGGGCTTGCGGCGGGCCTCTCGGTGGTCGCCATCCTCTACGGCGCGTTCCTCATGCTGCTGGCGATGGGCGATGAGGGGAAGGCGACCAAGGGGAAGAACAGCATCATGTACGGCTTGGGCGGTCTGGCGCTGGCATTGAGCGCAACGTCCCTCGTCTCCTTCCTCGTCTCGGAACCCGCGCTGCAGATCCGGGCGGGTGGCGGGACGCTGGGCCCCATCCAGGGACTGCTGGCCGTGGCGGTGTCGCTCGGCCTGGCCGTGTTCAACATCCTCCTCATCATCGTCATCCTCCTCGCGGGGTACCGGCTGGTGTATGCGCGGGGGAAGCAGGACGAAATGCAGAAGGCGGTCCACATGCTCAAGTACGCGTTCATCGGCGCCGTGGCGGCCAACTTGGGACGGGCGCTGGTGGAAGCGCTCATCGGTTTCATCAGCTGGTAATGGCGGCACTCCTCCATCTCCTCTCGGCCTTCCTCCCCACCGCCTCCGCGATGTCCCTCCAGGAAATCGGCAGCGGGCCGGGCATCCGCGAGATGTGGGCCGAGATCAGCAATCTCTTCCCCTTCAGCTTCGGCGCGGAGATGACTCCCGTGGCAGTCTTCACCGGAATCAATTCCATCATCCTCGCCATCATCGCCAGCGTCGCCGTCGTCCTCCTGGGGTACGCGGCGGTGCTCATCACAACGTCCGGCTTCAGCGAGCAGGGGATGACGCATGCAAAGACCATAGCAAAGAACGTCCTCATCGGGCTCCTGGCCGCGCTGGCGGGGGATGCCCTCATTTACTGGGTAGTCCAGTTGGTCTGGAGGATTGCGGGGACGTGAAAGTTGCTGGTTCCTGGATCTGCGCTATATTTTCTCCATGTCCCGTCAATACATCACGACCGCCATAGACTATGCGAACGCAGCCCCCCACATGGGGCACGTGATGGAGAAGATCATGGCGGACGTGGTGGCGCGGCGGTTCCGGCTGCGCGGGAATGCCGTACGGTTCCAGATCGGGATGGACGAGCACGGGGTAAAAATCCAGCAAACGGCGGAGAAGCAGGGGATCAGTCCGGCTGACTTGGTGGAGAAGATGCACCCGCTGTACCGGGAGCTCTACCGCACCCTCGATATCTCGTTCGACGCCTTCGTGCGCACCACCGACCGCGAGCGCCACTGGCCCACCGTCGCGGCGCTGTGGGAGAAGCTCCGGGAGGCGGGGGCGCTGGAGAAGCGCTCCTACACCGGCCTCTACTGCCCCGGCTGCGAACGGTTCCTCACGCGCAAGGAGCTCGTGGAGGGCAAGTGCCCCCTCCACAACGTGGCGCCGCAGGAGGTGGAGGAGGAGAACACCTTCTTCCTTCTGGGGCGGAAGGGGAAGGACCTCAAGGAGCTGCTGACGGCGAAGGAAGGGGGGTACCGCATCGTCCCGGTATTCCGCGCGCCGGAAACGCTCTCGCTCATCGAGCAGGGCTTGGAGGACGTCTCGTTCTCCCGGCCGCAAGCCAGCCTCTCCTGGGGCATCCCCGTCCCCGGCGACCCGGGACAGGTGATGTACGTCTGGTGCGACGCGCTTGCCAACTACATCTCCGGCATCGGCCTGCTCACCGATCACGAGGAGCCCGAGTGGTGGAATGAAGCCACCGTTACGCACGTCATCGGCAAGGACATCGCGCGCTTCCATGCGCTCATCTGGCCTGCCATGCTCCGGTACGCCGGCATCCGCACGCCGGACCGCCTCCTCATCCACGGCTTCCTGACGAGCGAGGGGCAGAAGATGAGCAAGACCATCGGCAACGTGGTGGTGCCGCAGGATGTGATCGAAAAGTTTGGCGTGGATCCATTGCGGTTCTATCTCTCGCACCAGATCCCTGTGGGGAACGACGGCGACTTCTCCTGGAAGCGGTTCCAAGAGATCTACGAGGGGGTACTGGGGAACCAGCTCGGGAACCTCCTGAACCGCGTGCTGGTCCTCCTCAAGAAAGAAGGGGGCGTGCTTTCCTCTGCGGGGGAAGACCCTCTGGATATCGATTGGAAGGGGTACACGGAAGCCTTCGATGCATTCGAACTCCAGAAAGCCTTGAGTGTGGCCACTGGCATCATCGACCGCGCGAACAAGTTCATCGACGTCCGGAAGCCTTGGGGGCTCAAGGGCGAAGAGAAGAAGGATGTGCTCGCCCAACTCGCGGAGGGCCTCCGCCACATCACGCTCATGCTCCTGCCCTTCATGCCCGGAACGGCGCAGAAGATGGCGAGGCAGCTCGAACTTCCGTACGCGGAGAAGATGCTGGAGAAAGAGTTCGTGATCACCGAAGAGATGAAGGTGTGGGGCGGGGAAAGGGGGTGGGGGAAGGTGGGGGAGCCGGAGATCCTGTTTCCGAGGCTGGTGGGATAGCGGTTGCATTCACCCCTCCATTTGCTACCATACAACCGCTCTCTCTAACCGGCTACAGTCAGCGCAAGACGAGGCAGTGGCACGTCACGGCGAAGTACGGCGCAACGCAGTGGAGCCGTACGAAGACGGATGATGGGAGCAGCGATTCCTTCCTTCCCCCCTTTCTATGTTCGATCCCATGTCGGAGCTCTCGGGCGCGCCTTCTCAGGAGGAAGCCCTCGGTGGCACCCTGCCCAGAGGCGGCAACGGCGGCGGCCGGTACGCGCAGGATATCCACTCCATCACCATCCACGCCCGCCAGCGCACGTTCTACGTGGATCTCAAGGAGAGTTCCAATGGCAAGTTCTTCAAGATCTCCGAGAAGTCCCGCGGCGGACAGAAGACCACGATTATGTTCGACGTGGAGGACCTGGACAAGATGATCGAGGCGCTCCAGGAGATGAAGACGAAACTATGAGGAGAATAGAAATGGTCTCATCATCTTGCATGAGCCTATGAAGGCTTGTCACCCCGAGCTCCATCGAGGGGTGATTTCATGCAGAGACGTGTCATGGTTCGGCGGAGCTCACCATGACACCCTTGAAGAGAGTACACAAATGTGTACACATTCACTTCTGGCGTCCGCGTGCCCACTCCGCACCACCCATCGGCTTCTTGCCGGCGGGCTGCACGGTGACGAGGTAGAGCACGGTGCCTTCCGCACAGGGGAGCGGGTGTGAGCCCGGAACCAGTTCCAGGGCGCTCTCCAGCACCTTCAGTGTCTTCCCATCCGCAGCGAACGCCACACCCGGCCAGGGATTGAGCGCGCGCACTTTGCGGTCGATCGTCTCCGCCGTCATCGCAGCGGGATCCGCTTGCCCGTCCTTGCGCGTCAGCTTGCCGCATAGCACCACGCCTTCCCGCGGTTGCGCCGATGGCTGCAAAGGCTGCAGCAGCGTTTCGAGGAGGAGGGTGGCGCCTTCGGCCGCCAGGCGGTCGTGGAGGGTCTGCGCCGTCTCCCGCGGTTCTATGGGAACCTTCACCTGGGCGAGGATGGGCCCCGCATCAAGTTCTTTCACCATATGTTGCACGGTGACGCCGGTTTCCGCATCCCCCGCCAGGAGGGCGTGCTGGATGGGCGAGGCGCCGCGGAAGCGGGGGAGCAGGGAAGCGTGGACGTTCACAGGGGCTGCCTTGGGGAAATCCAGTATTTCCTGCGAGAGGATTTGGCCGTAAGAGACCACCACCAGGAAATCCGGCCGCCCAAGGCCAAGGGAGAGGAATTCCTTGCGTAGAGACCGGGGCTGCAGTACCGGGAGTTCCCGTTCGATTGCCGCAACTTTCACCGGCGGGGGGGTGAGCGCCTGCTTGCGTCCCGTCGGCTTATCGGGCTGCGTGATGACGGCATCCACATGGAACGCGGGATCCTGTGCGAAGAGCCGCAGGGAAGGGATGGCGAAAGGGGAGGTGCCGAGGAATAGGATGCGGAGGGGGGAGGCCATCATGTGGTAGTGTAGCAGCATGGAGCAGACCCCAAAGAAACGCCCGGCCATGATCGCCTCCGTCGTCCGCGAGATCGTTGCGCCGGCGCTGCGCGAGTGCCCGCCGGAGTGCGGTATCGTCTCCATCACGTCGGTGGAGGTCTCGCCCGATGCCTCCTACGCCACGGTGTACATCAGCGCGTTGCAGAATCCGGAACTCGCCTTGGCTGCGCTGGAGGAACGGCGGCGGGAGATTCAGCACCGGGTAGGGAAGAATGTACAGCTGCGCATGACGCCGCGCGTGCGGTTCCGTTTGGATGGAAGCGCGGAACGGGGGGAAAAGATTGAGCACCTGATCGATAGGCAATTACAGGAGGAAGGGGAAAGGACGAAGGACTTAGGACTTAGGGATTAGGACTTCGGATCCGGAGATGAGCGAGATGAATATGTTATTCAATCTGTACGAAAGAGAAGAAGATGACACTTCGATTTGCCTGCAACACAAAGTGGACGGCGTGCGTTGAACAATCCTCCATCCGCCCACTACACTCCACTCCTTTTCCCTTCCCCGTTGCGGGATCGAGGATGTAGAATATGAAATTCCTCATCCCTAAGCCAATAAACTTATGGCGATCGCCAAGGCAGACGCCGACAGGGCAACGGAACTCCTCCGCACGGCTCGCCGCGTCCGCTGCATCTGCCACCGCAACCCGGACGGCGACGCCATCGGTGCGCTCCTGGGATGCGGCCTTTTGCTGGAGGCGCTGTTCCCGCACTTGGAAGTCCTCTTCCACTGCGTGGATCCGGTGCCGGTGATGTTCCACTTCCTCCCAGCGGCGCTGCGCGTCAGCGTCCCTCCCCCCATTGAGGAATTCCGAGCTGTGGAAGAGGTGTGCGTGTTCCTGGATTGCGCGGAACCCAAGCTCACGGAACTGCACGAGAGCCATCCCCAGCTCTTCGACGGCGGCTTCCGCACCGTCGTCATCGACCACCACCCGGGCAATCCCAAGTTCGGGACGGTGAACTTCGTGGTGCCGGAGGCCTGTTCCTCCTGCGAGGTCATCGTCCAGCTTGCGGATCTCCAGGGCTGGGAGCTGACGCCGGACATCGCCACGTGCCTCCTCACGGGGGTCTATACGGATACCGGCGGCCTCCTCCACAGCAACACCACCGCGCCCGTCTACCGCACGGTGGCGCGGCTGCTGAGGGCGGGTGCAAAGCGGCAAGGGGTGGTGAACGCCGTGTTCCGCTCGGCCAAGCTCAGCACGCTGCGGTTGTGGGGGCGGGTGCTGGAGAACATCTCCGTCACGGGGGAGGGCGGTGCAATCGCCGCCGTCACGGAAGGGGATTTCCGCGCCACGGGCGCCGATTACAGCGAGCTCACGGGCGCCATCGACTACGTGAACGCCGTGCCGGGGATGCGCTTCTCCCTCATCCTCTCGGAGCGCGGGGGGAAGGTGAAGGGGTCGCTCAGGACGCTGCGGGAAGACGTCGATGTAGCCAAAATGGCCGGCAAGTTCCACGGCGGGGGGCACAAGAAGGCGGCGGGATTCGCACTGCCGGGGTCGTTGCGGCCGGAGGTGCGGTGGAAGGTGGTGGAGGAAGCGTCCGGCGAGGAGGGGCAGAAAGGAGGGGGGTGAAGGTTGCTGGCTTGTCCTGAGCGAAGCCGAAGGGTTGCTGGATTTAGGTATATTCCTTTGCGAGAATGACAACATCACGATGAGAGGGCATGCCTAAAGTTTCGTCTGAAGGTTCATGTCTCTCCTTGAAAACCCCCAGCCGAAGCTGGGGGTCGTCCTTGGTTGCGTGGGAGTGCGACGGATCAGTCTCCGTAGCAGATCTTCCCTCCGATGATGATGTACCGGCGAGAACCACTGGGGCCGAGGTCGTAATCCTGTTGCGACGGGTGGTAGGCGATGAACAGTTCCTCGTCGATCCCTGCAAGGTCGATCACGATCGGCTGCGTCTCGTCGTCGGGGGCGCCGCTCTCCGCTACGAAGGGGCGGACAAGCAGCCCGTTGATCAGACTGCTGCCACCTGCTTCTCCGAACGGCGCGGCATTCTCGACTTTTTGGTCAAGGAGGGAAACGACCTGAGCGAACACCTGCGGCCAGCTCGAGACGATAACTCGTCTCGTGAGCTGGCGACCCTGAATCGTATGCCCGAGGGCATCTCGAAACTTGGTGAGATTCCCCACCCACACCTTACCTGAGGCCAGCATGGCCTCGACTTTAGATCGGAACTGATCGGGGGTCAGGGATCCCTTCTCAGCGATGACGAAATTGACAGCTAACGGTTCGATCCACTGATTCTTCTTCATGGCTCTCTCCTTTCCAGAGGTTTCGGCCAGAGCCTGGCCGCCCCTTTCGGGGTGGTGACAAGTTAGAAACCGCATCCTGTACTCGAACATCAAATCCAGAATGCGGTTCCCTTCCGTCACTCGTGCACTCCGTTGCTGCCAAGGAACTTGCCAGTTTCAGGGAAACTGGTAAAGTTAACTATAAACAAATTAAAGCAATGTGTCAATAGTATAGAATTACATTATAACACAGCCAAAAAGTCATCGTCACTCCTTCGGCGGTTCCGGTGCGGAGTCGGTCTTTTCCTGTTCTGCGGGGGTTGCAGCGGCAGGCTTGTTCGATTCCTCAAACAACGTGTCGAGCGTGGGAGTGTCTTGCGATTCAGCGGGAGGGGGAGGCGCTGCGGGTTCCGGTTTCGATGGATTCGGTGCGGTCGCGGCTGCGTCGGGAGCAGGAGGTTCAGCCGCAAGTTCGGAGGGTGGTTCGGCGGGTGTTTCCGCAACCGGTTCAACGGGAACTTCAGCTTCCGGTTCGGCGGGAGCGTCCTCCGCAGGTTCCTCCGGAGGAGTTTCCGTGGGAGTGGATTCCGGGGATGGCGCCTTGAGCACGCTATGGGCATTGGGGGCCTCGAGGGCGGGTGTGGGAGGGGTGGGAGCATTCTTCCGTGCTTCGATGGCTTGCGCGCGTTCCTGCACCGCTTCCGTGGCACGGCGGGCCAGCATCTCCTCGGGCTTGGTGGTCACAACGGCCGCTTCCTCCGGGGAGGCGACGATCTCGATCGCCACGTGCTTGTTCCCGGCGAAGAAGATGCCCTGCCCCACGCCGGAGTTGAGGAGGAGGTACTTCTCGCCGTCCGTGAGGTAGAAGAGCTTCTGGAGGTTGTCCACGGCCGTGGGGGACTGCTTGAGGAGCACCTGGAGGGAGGAGTTGGTGATGATGGGCTTGCCGTACGGGGAATTGACGAAGTCCTCCACGTCCTGCGTGATGGTGGTGATACCCAGGTAGTACTTGCGGGCGCGCTTGACGATGCCGTACAGGAAGCGCGCGGAATCCTCGTACTGCATCAGGTTCCAGGCTTCGTCGATCACGAGGAAGCGCCGCTTGAGCTGGGAGCGGACGCGGTTCCAGAGGAAGTTGAGCACGATATAGATGGCGATGGGGCGCAGCTGCTCTTCCAAATCACGGATCTGGAAGACGATGATCTGCTTGTCCAATTCCACGTTCGTCGGTTGGTCGAAGAGCCCAGCGAAGCTGCCGTCCGTGTACTTCTGGAGCACCTTGGCCATGCTCTCGCCCCCGTCCGTGGTCAGGAGCACGTCCACGAGGTCGCGGAGGGTGGGGGGCTCCAGGTCGCCGGGGTTCTGCGCCGCCACGGTGATGCCCTTGAGGGCGTAGGTATCCAATATCGCCTTGTCCAGCACCCCGTCCTCGGCGGGGGTGAGGGAACCGAGCATGAGCTTGAAGAGGCCGTGGAGGTTGATGACGGCGGCACGCAGCACTTCGCCCGCTTCCGCTTCCTCCCCCCGGATGGCTTCCGGCAGGTCGAAGGGGTTCACGCGGAAGGAGCTCTGGAGCGAGAGGGGGATGTACGCCCCCCCCACGGTTTTGCACAGGTCGCCGTACTCGTTCTCGGGGTCGATCACGAGCACCTCGGTGCCCAGCATGAGCGCGCGGAGGATCTCCAGCTTGACCGTGAAGGATTTCCCCGCGCCGGAGATGGCGAAGAGGTTGGCGTTGGCGTTGGGGAGGTCGAAGCGGTCGAAGATCACCAGGCTCTCGTTGTGCCGGTTGATGCCGTACAGGATGCCCCGGTCGCTCGTCAGGTCGCAGCTGGAGAACGGGAAGCTGGTGGCCAGGGGGGACGTATTCATGTTGCGGCTGATCTCCAGCTCGTCCAGGCACAGCGGCAGGGTGGAGGTAAAGGCGTGCTCCATCTGGAAGAACGCGGGCTTGGTGAGCACCAGCTTGCCCCCCAGCATGGATTCCACGTCGGTCTGGAGCTTCTTCATTTTCTCCTCGTCATCGGCGTACAGGGTGATGTACAGCCCCAGCTGGAACAACTTCTCCTGGCCGCGCGCCAGAAGGTCCCGCAGTTCCTCCGCGTCCTGGAGGGCGGCCTCCAGGGCCGGGTCGCGCACGATGCCGCGCTGCTCGAGCATGCGGATGCTGGAGCGCAGCTCCGCCACCTTCTTGCGCAGCATCTTCATGATCGCCTTGTTGCTGGAGGGGTAGATGTACTGCGCGATGTCCATCTGGGCGTCCGTGTTGATGGTCTGGGAGAGCCAGTTAGGGTAGATGTAGTTGGGCCAGTTGTACGCGTACAGGGTGCGGGTGTGCTGGTCGTTGAGCAGGAGCTCGGTCGTGCGTACGTCCATGGCCGACGGCGCGATGATATCCAGGATTTTCTGCAGCCCTTCCTCGTAGTGCTTGAGGGCGGTCCGTTCCTCCAGCGTCAGGTCATCCGCGGAAAGCCCGCCCTTATCGATGCCGGACTCCGCGCGGAGATTCAGGCCCAAGAGCTCGTCGATGGCGAGCAGGAGCGGAGAAGGTCCTTGCGGAGCCCTCGGTTTGACCGCAGGAGGGGCTGCCTTTGGCGGAGGAGGTGCGGGGGCTATGGAGACGCAGTGAAATCAAGTAATTATAGCGGAAAACACGCGTTTTATCAATGGATGGTTGACAACGGTCGCGTATTGCATTTTTCGTATCGGATAGACTCCTACAACATCCACATACTATCCTCCAACCTGGTGGAACCGCCCCGCCGCCGGTTTTCCTCTTTCTGGAGGACGCCGAGGCTCTCCACCCCCGGCACATCCACCACCTTCAATCCCGCGATGAGCACGGCACGGTTCTCATCGATCGCCTGGAGCCTCTTCGCAGAAATTTCCAACAAGTCTTCGTACGTCATCCCCAAATCCCGCGTCTCCTTGCCTTCGCCGCCCAACTGGGTCGCCTTGAGCTTTGCGGCGCTCAGTTCCTGGCGCATGGCGCCCGCCGCCGCATAGTCCTGGTCACGGAAAGACCGGTCGATGTTTCTCTGGAGCGTGGAAACCTCCTTGTTGGCGTCCCGTTCCCGCGTCCGCAGGTCATTCTCCCTCTTCTGCAGGTCTTCCCGCATCCGCTGGGACCGCTGCGTGATGTTCTGCAACGATTCCACGTAGGCATTGAGGGTGGCGGGGCGGTCCATGCTGCGGTTGAGGAGGTCGGGGAGGTCCACTTGCAGGATGTTCCCGAATTCCTGGAGCAGCGCAAACGTATCGTCGCTCTCCAGCGGGTTGAAGCCGGCTGCGAGCGCCAAGCCCGCTTCCAGGCCGCGCGTCGCGGAGGTGGTAAGGGGCAGGATGCCGCCTCCCAGGTAGTGGCTCACGAACATCCCCAGCGCGGCGCTCGGGCGCGAAAGCTCCGGAAGCTCTTTCTGCGTAACGGGCGGTTGCTCTTTGCGGCAGCCCGCGAGAAGGAAGGGGACCACAATAATCGTCAGGCCAAAGGCGCGAGTGCGGGTCATTGGGGGGATTGTATAGGTGTTGAGGGGAGAGAGGAATGTTGTGTTTCGGGATAGACGCTAGGCATCTGATCTGATCGGCAACCCACAAACGCACCACACGACGCGGGGATGGTTCTACCCTTCTTCGCTGTCCATACACGTCTATACAACGTATAAACATCATGGGGTAAGCGTTCACAAATAGTGTTCAGAATATGAGGACATTCTGTGTGCAAGATCAATTTTTTGTTTCAAGTGGCAACTGTATATACAGCTGCTACATTTGCGTACATTCCTGAGTAGCATTGTTGTTCAGGAGACGTCTGTGTCGCCCAGATGTTTTCAAACCTGACAGCAGAGGCCTTGCGTGTTATCCGAAACATGACGGGTGACGGGAGCGCTGAATATGCTTCCCTTTGGCAGTTTCCGAGGGAATCGGAGCGCGGCGACCTGGCGACGAGCGTGGCGTTGGGGTTGAGCAAAACATTGAAACAGAACCCCCTGGATCTTGCGAAGCAGCTTGCCGAAGCCCTTGGTAGGGTGGCAGGGGTGGAACGGGCGGAGGCAATGGCTCCCGGCTACGTGAACATTTGGCTCACGCCTGCGGCATTGATGGAGGAGTTGCAGGAGACAAGGGTCACCGTCGCACCCGCGAAGACGCGGAAGAAGGAGGCGCCGGTCATCATCGACTTCTGCGGACCGAACATCGCCAAGCCCCTCGGCGTGCACCACTTGGGGTCGCACGTGATCGGCCAGGCCATCATCAACCTTTACCGTCACACGGGGGCGAACGTCATAGGGTGGAGCTACCCCGGCGATTGGGGGACGCAATTCGGCAAACTTGCGGTTGCGTACCGAAAGTGGGGGACTGGCAAGAGCCCCAAGGAGCATTCCGTGGAAGAACTGCTGGCGCTCTATGTCCGCTTCCACGACGAAGCGGAAAAGGAACCGTCCTTGGAGGACGAGGCGCGCGCAGCCTTTAAGAAGATCGAAGATGGGGATCCGGAGCTCCGCGCGTTCTGGGCAGACGTGGTCGCCGTGAGCAATGCAGCGCTCGTGCGCCTGTACGGGCGGCTGCACCTGCACGTGGACGTGGAAACGGCGGAGAGCTTCTACGAAGAGCGGATGGCGCCGATTGTGGAGGAGGGGAGGAAGAAGGGGGTGTTCCAGACGGGGGAAGGGGGGGCGCTCATCGTTCCCTTCCCGGAGGGGAAGGGCCTGCCGCCGCTCCTCATGCAGAAGAGCGACGGGACCACGCTGTACGCAACGCGCGACCTGGCGATGGTCCGCTACCGCATCGATACGTACCATCCCTCCGCGCTGTACTACGTGGTGGACGTGGCGCAGAGCATGCATTTCAAGCAGCTCTTCGAGACGTGCCGCATGCTGGGGTGGGAACTCCCCCTCCTGGAGCACACGGTGTTCGGGAGGATGCGCTTCCCCGAGGCATCCATGAGCACGCGCAAGGGGACGTCGCTCCGCATGGAGCAGGTGCTGGACGAGGCCGTGAAGCGCGCGGGCGACACCATCCGCGCCCACGGCGACACGATACAGACGGACGACCCCTCCGGCCTCGCCGAAACCATGGGGATCGGCGCGGTGGTCTACGGCATCCTGAGCCAGAACCGCAGGATGGACATGGTGTTCGACTGGGACAAGATGCTCAGTTTCGAGGGGAACAGCGCCCCCTACCTGCAGTACACCCACGCCCGGGCGCGCTCCGTCCTCCGCAAGGCGGAAGGGGAGGAGGGGAAGGCGAAGAAGGGGGCCGTCCCGCCGGGAATGGCACCGTCCGAACGCCTCCTCCTGCGCACGCTCCTGCAGTTTCCGCTCGTCCTGGAGGAGGCGCGGGAGACGCGGCTGCCCCACAAGCTCACCAACTTCCTGTACGAGCTCTGCCAGGCCTTCAACAAGTTCTACAATACGGAGCCCATCCTCAAGGCGGAAGATGCGGCGCGTTCCTTCCGCCTTGCCCTCACCCTGCTCGCGGCCGACGTGCTCCAGAGCGGGGCGGAGATCCTCACCCTGCGTGTTCCTGATCGTATGTAATATTTTCTTCTCTTCCCTTCCCGTCCCATGAACGCTTACCGCCGCACGGCCCGCCGGCCCTCCCGCCGCCTCCACGCCGGCCCCATCCTGGCCTTCCTCCTTGTCGCTTCCTTCGGCATCCTGTTCGCGGGGTGCGGAAAGCAGGTGACCGTGAAGGGCCCCGAAGACGTGCCCCAGGATGACATCACTTTTACGGAGGAGGACCTGGCGCGGTTCCGGCGGCTTGCGGGTGTGGATGAAGAATCGAGCTCAGCCGGTCTTACGGGGGACCAGGAATCATCCGGGAGCGCAGAGGCTTCCAGCGCCCCGGTGTTGCGTGCGGGCGAGGGGAGCGGAGCGGAGGTGGCGACGCAGAACCCCGTCCTGGACCTCTCCATGGTCAAGCGCTACGACGCCCTGCGGTCGGCGGGCGTCACGGAAGGGGAGAACCGCTACCGCGTGACAAACGCGTTCCTCAACGTGCGGGCGGAACAGCGGGCCCAATCCGCACTCCTCCTACGCCTCAACGGCGGGGACGAGGTGACGGTTCTTGAATTTGTGGATGCCAAGTGGGCCAAGGTGAAGGCGGGGGAAACCGCGGGGTACGCGGCCATCCAGTACTTGGCCAAGGTGACCACGGATGACCGCCTCGCCCAGGAGCAGAAGGCGTTCGATGGGCTCTACTTCGTGAGTTACGGGTTCGTGAACGTGCGCGCAAAGCCCGATCCGAAGAGCGAGAAACTGGGGGAGATCCCCGGCCAAGGCTTCGTCCGCCCGCTGGCGGTTGAAAAAGACTGGGCGCGCGTCGCCTTCCAGGGCAAGGAAGGGTACGTGTCCATGGGGTACCTTGCGCCATTCCGCCCCGCTTTCGTCGTGCGGCAGGAGAAGTTCGTGCTCCCCATCCTCCGCTATGCCATCGGCCAACCGGGCATGCTCGACACGCTGGCCGCGCACGTGAAGGCGCTCAAGCAGGCGGGGGTCGCCTTCACCACGTTGCGTGATTTCCAGGCAGTGCTCCTCAAGCAGGACCAGAAGCAGGATGCGCGCCTCCCGGAGAAGGCCGTCCTCATCGCCATAACCGATGTGACTCCGGAAACCGTCAGGAAAGCATCGGACATCCTGTACGGCAATAGCGTCCGGGCCGCGTTCTTCCTCCAGTCCGGCCGGGTGGGGCTTTCGGGCATCACGCAGAAGACCCTCATGACGCTCCTCGCCAACGGGTTCGACATCCAGTCCGCCGGCCACAGCGGGGATGACCTGCGCGCTCTCACGAACACGCAGGTGAAGGCGGAGCTCGCCCAAAGCCGCAAGACGCTGGAGGACATACTGGGCAGGCAGGTGTTCGCCGTCGACTATCCCCAGGGCGGCGTGAATGACCGCGTGAGCGCGTTGGCGGCGGAGGCGGGGTACCTGTTCGGGGTGGGGAACGCGCCCGACAAGCAGTTCCTGCGCTCGCAGTTCCTGCGCCTTCCCAGCTACGCCGTCACCACGAGCATGACGGCGGAGGATATCCTCCAGACCATCCAATAGGACGCCTTTTGCGTCCGTATGTTCCTTCCTTCCCAGGCATCATGCCACCCAACCACTCGCCATAACCGGCCCTCCCGCGTGTGTGGATCACTGTCTGCAATCCCGCAGAGAGGAACGTTGAATCCCGTGACAGGATTCCGGATTGTTTGAGTGTCACCTCTTCTCACCCCTCTGCTATTGCTTCTGAAGGATCTTCTGCAGTTGCTCTACACTCACTCCCTGGGGCAGTTCCAGTTTGCCCGTGAACGACGCCGCCTGCTTGGCCGCTTCCGACGTCACTTTCTGGATGATCTCATCCATGTGCCGGATGCTGTACCAAGTGGCGAAGAGGAAGATGAGGATGGGGATGAGGGCAATGAGGCCGCGGAAGAAGCCTCCCCACATGCGCAGGCGGTCGCGGCGGTCCATCCGTTCCAGGTGGTAAATGATGGTGTCGATCTTGTCGTCGGAGGTTTCGGGTGGCATGGAGGGAGTGTAGCAGATCACAGTGTCATGGTGAGCTCCGTCGAACCATGACACGTCTCTCAGGGAATGCGCTCAAGACATCAAGTCACCCCTCGACCCTTCGGCTATGCTTAGGGTCTATCGTTGAAGATTCTGATGCGTGTATTGCGGGTCGCTCTGAGCGCAGTCGAAGAGCGACGGGGCTCGGGGTGACACCTCAGAAGCCTCGCCTCCACCCCGCACCAGAACAGCCGGTGACGCAGAAAGAGATCAGTGTATCGGATGATGACGACTCAGTGTTCGATGCGGGGTTCCGGCTCGGCTAGAAGCCTCGCCTCCACTTCCTCACCGTCTCAATCCCCAGCGTCACCCAGTACTTCTTGGAGAGGGGGATATCCATGCAGTGGGCGAGTTCGAGGAGGCGGCCGCCGAAGGCCGTTTTGAACGTCCGCACGCCCGCGAAGGGGTGGCGCATGACGCCCTCCGGCGCAATGCCCCAGAAGTTGTACACGTGGTCCCCCCGCGCCAGCGCTTCCGTAATGGCCCTCCACTGCAGCAGGTAGGAGGCAGGGATGTTCTTGTACTTCTGCGTGCTTGCGCCATGGTGGTAGCTGGTCTCCCCCCCGAAGTGCATGTGGATGGAAGCGGCGATCACTTCCCCGTTGTAGTGGGCCAGGTACAGGCTCACCTCCCCCGTGGGGGCAAATTGGCCCACCTGCGCGCGGAAGAAAGCCGCGGAGTAAGGGGTGAAGCCGTGGCGCTTGCGCGTCTCGTCGTGCAGCTTGAGGAAGAGAGGGAGGTCTTCGATGGGGGAGGGGGAACAGGAGACCCTTACGCCCTCGCGTTCGGCGCGGCGGATGAGGTTGCGCGCGGTGGGGCGCATTTTGGCGAAGATCTCTTCCTCGCTCCGGCGCTCCGGCGGGGCGTCCGAAACGAACGAATCCCAGGTATCCGGGTACTGGAGCGGCAAGTACCAGATGTGCTCGGCCAGGAGGTGGAGCGCCGCCGGTCGTCCTCTCTCCGTCTTCACTTCCGGCAGGAGGGGGGAGGTGGGGAACCAATACGGGCTCAGGCGCACGAAAGCGCATCCCTTCTCCCTGCCCGTTTCCCGCAATTCCCGCAGGATCAGACGCAGGGCTTCCGGGCTCTCCGTCATGGGTCCGTAGGGGACCGAGAGGTGCCTGCCGCGGCGGGCATGGACCACGTGCGCAAAGCAAATCCCCGTCACGCCGTTCCCGTCTCGTACTTCCAGGCGGATCGGCTCCTGCCCAAGGTCCCGATACACTTCGCCCATCGTCCAGCTCTGCAGGAACGGACGAAAGCGCTGCCGCTTGAGGAACGCATCCCACGAGACGGGGTCGGGGGAGTGGGAGAGGGTGGGGGACATCCGCCTCTACTCTAGCGTATCAGGCGAACGTGTCAGCTTGGTTCGGTTGTCACTGGAGGAATGAAGCGAGAGCCTTCACCAAGCGGAAGACATCATGGTTGCGCACTCCCGGATGCGTCGGCAGCGTCAAAATCTCCTCACAAACCTCTTCCGCCTTCGGATCAGATCCTCTCCGATAGCCAACTTCATCGATGTGCACGTCAGCCGGGCACACCACGCAGCCCGTCCAGCCGTCATGGAGGTGGATGTTCTGCTTCTTAAGCTCCCGGCGGATCTTCTCCGCTTCCTTCACGAAGAGCGGGAACTTCTGGAGGGGAAGATCGCTCCGGATGCCGTGGAGCACGCCCCACCCGTGTTCTGCGCAGGCTTCCAGGTACGTCCGCGTGAGCGAGCGGCGGTGGTCGTTGATCTGCTTTATGCGCCGGAGCTGGTCGAGCGCCAGTGCGGCGCAGGGTTCCGGGATGCGGTGGAGAGCCGCAGGCTGGCGCCCTTCCTTCTCCCCCGGCGTCACGATGGGGACCAGGAGCCGCAGAGCGCGGGCGGCCGTGAGGATCGCCTTTCCCAGCCCGATGCCGTAGAGGGGGCGGGCGATGGCGTAGAGGAGGGGATACAAGAGAAGGTGGCGGATAATGTTCCCCGGGAGTTCCTGTGCTCGATGTTCCTGGGCAAGGAGGGATTCGTTGATTCGTTTATTCGTTGATTCGTTATTTCGTGAATGAAGGATGATAGCGCCGCCGGTGATGCCGGAAATCGCCTTGTCGCGGCCGAAGCTGAAGAGGAGGGCGTCGCCGTGCGTGCCGATCTCCTCCGGACCGGACTCGTCGGGGAGGATGTGCGCACAGTCTTCGATGAGCAGGAGGCCGCGGCGGTCGCAGATCTCCCTCAGGGCGGCAACGGGCGCCGGGATGCCGAAGGTGTGCTGGCAGAGGACGGCCTTGGTCCGGGGCGTGACCGCGTGCTCCACGGCTTGGGGATCCAGGCTGAGCGTGTCCTTCTCGATGTCGCAGTAGACGGGCACGAGCCCCGCCGCGATGATGGCGTTGGAGACCACGACGCACGTGTATCCTTGCACGATCACCTCATCGCCTTTCCGGAACCGTTCCTGGTCAGATTGGAAGAGTGCGAGGAGCGCTTCCCGCCCCGATGCGAAGAGGAAAGCCCTACCGTGGAAAGTATCACTGAGCGCCATACGGAGCGCTTCTCCCTCTCCCCCCAACCCCCTCTCCCGGAAGGAGAGGGGGCGTACGCAATGTCGGAGGAGAAGCCTTAACGAAAGCCATACCTGCCGGCGGTCGGCGAGGGGCGCGAACGTGTGGTGGATGGGGCGGGACATGGGGGTTAGGACTTAGGACTTAGGACTTCGGAATTTGGAACGAGGGTGGTTGGGAGGAGGCGGTTGATTGCCGAGGGGGACATACGCCCGACGCAGACCAGGAGGGAGCCGGAGGGGACGCGGGGGGTTTCCTTCGTGAGTATGGAGACGGGCTTTCCGTATCCCTCGGCGAAGGACGCCGCGCTCTTGGGATCCAGGAAGAGCACATCCTGGAACACGCCCGCGGAGAGCGCCCCCAGTTCCCGGTGCGTCCGTTCGTGCTCTTCCCCCAGTTCGATGATGCCGCTCGTGAGGAGGATCTTTCGCTCGAACGGCTGGGTCTTGGCCCAGGCGATGGCCGCCTTGAAGCTGGCCGCGGAGGCGTTGTGCGTGTCGTCCAACAGGGTCACCTCCCGCTCCCTGCGTACCTCGAACGTCCGGTGCGGCGGCTTGAACGTCCGAATCCGCTCCGCTACCGCTGTTCGGGGAATCCCCAGAAGCTCCGCTACGGCGATGACCAGAAGGACGTTCGCCACGTTGTGCGTGCCGTGGAGGGGAAGTGAGAAGGGCGTCTCCCCCACGGTGAAACGGATGCCCGTGGCCGTCTCTTCTATGTCAAACGCCTCCATGTCCGCCGCGCCGCCCGTCCCCACTACCGTCGCGGGGCATAGGCAGAACTTGCGCATTTCCCTGCACCGTACACAGTCCCCGTTGAGGAATGCGTGCCCGTCGGAAGGGAGGGATTGGAGCAACTCCCCCTTGGCTTCCTGGAGCGCTTGGGAAGAGCCGAAGAGCGCCAGGTGCTGGTTGCCGATGAAGGTGACGATCCCCAGGCGCGGCTGCACGATGGAGCAGAGGTTGGCGATCTCCCCCTTGCGGTAGGCGCCCATCTCGATGATGAGGGACGTCTTCTCCGGGAACGTCTTCCCCGCAATATTCTTGAGCATCCACTGCGCAACGCCCACCTCGGTATTGACATGGGCGGGTGTGAAAAGGACCTCATCTCCCTTACCTCTCTCCTCCTGTCCTCCTCTCTCCTCCGGAGAGAGAAGGGACGGGTTGTTGGAAGTCCTGATCTCGTTGCTTGTTCCCGCTGAAAGCACATGTGCCAAGAGCTCCTTGGTGGTCGTCTTCCCCACGCTCCCCGTGATGCCGATGACGAGCAATTCCGGATGGCTTGAACGTACCGCGCGGGCTGCCGCGAAGATCCTGTTCTTCATCAGGCGGTCTACGGGCAGGAAGAGCGCCCAGGCAAGCGTGAGGGCGGCGGATTGGAGGAGGGGGAGGAGGACGAAGGACCAAGGACTTAGGACATAGGACTTCGGACTTAGGACGGGGAAGAGTAGGATGGCCACGTCGAAGAGGAGAGAGAGACCGACGAGTACTTTCGCCTTGGGAGTCCACACGGGCATCCGCTGCTTGCGGAGGGCGAATTGGAGGATGGAGAGGAACGCGAGGAGGGAGACGGTGTAGAGAACAAGGCTCCCCGTTTTCCAGAAGAGGAGGGTGAAGAAAGAGAGACCGACAATGAGAGGCCGGACCTTTCCCCCCACGAGTGGCAGCGGAGACCGTTCCCGCACGATTTCTTCCCGCAGCCTGTCCCATCGCCATTCCTTCACTTGCCAGAGCGCGGCGAAGGTGAGGAGCGGCGAGAGCGCCGCCAGGAGCGTCAAGGGGAAGAGGAAGCTGAGGGAATCCACGGGGGAATGATACTGCAAGTGGGGGTATCGGTCAGCGGGATCACAAAAAGTGCCCGGTAGCTGATTCAACAGCCACCGGGCGAAATCACCTCCTTTCGTTCAAAACCCGCCTCAAGAATATTATCTCCATACTATTGCAGCGTGTCAAGTCTACCGAACACAGATGAAACGAGAGAAAAATGGGCTCCGAGAGTGAAAAGGAGAAAAGCTCCCGGAGCCCGACCCTCGGTCGAGGATCGATCCTTCATCTCATCCTGAAATGAAGTGCATGAATCATCTTCGCCCCGTGTACGGCCTGTCAATGCACCTCCACACTCTCCAACGTTCAAGGGAGAGCAGCGCGGATGACCGCGGCGATCTCCTTCGCCCTGTCGCGGTGGACGCGGTGGCGGACGCCGGGGAAGAGGTGCAGTTTGCTGCGCGTGATCTGCTCATGCATCACATGCGCGTCGGAGACCGGTGTCATGCCATCCTTTTCCCCCCAGAAGATATCGGTGGGGACTTTGATATGGGGGAGGAGGGCGCGAAGATCCTCCTTGGATACGTTCACCAAGGTCTCGCGCATCACGGGGCTCGCTTCCTCGTAGTCGTGGACACGGAAGAGCTTGTAGAGCACTTTCTTCCCCAGCCCGTCCAGCTGCTTGAGGACGGGGAGCGAGAGGAGGAGCTTGCCGGGTTTGGCGATCATCAGTCCCAGTGCGCGGCGGATGTGTTTGGGATGGCGGATACCCGCCGCGGCGCATAGGGAGAGGTGTTGGATCTTCACCTTCCCGCGGTAGGCTACTTTGAGCGCGATCCTTCCCCCGTGCGAATGGCCAAGAAGGAGAAGGCCGCCGTCGATCCCTTTCTTCTCCGCGAAACGCTCCACCCATTCCGCGTAGTCCGTGACGGTCCAGGGATGCCGGGGTTCCGGTTCCTTGCCGAAGCCGGGGAGATCGGGCGTCAAGACCGTCACGTCCGCGCCCTTGAGGGCGGCGCGGAGTTCTGTGAACGATTCCCGGGAGCCTCCCCAGCCGTGCAGGCAGAGGAGAACGGGTTTGGAAGACATGGAGGGAGTATACACGTCACGGGGAATACACGATGCGATCCCGCAATCACAAGACAGCGGGAAGGATGCATGGGTAGGGCAGCGGGCATGTGCTACGGAACCGGATCATACGTCAAGGTGAAGATGTTGCAGCGTGTACACAAGTGTGTACCATCTTGTCCACCTCTACCCCCTCCGTCCATGGCCCGTGCGAACATGGTGAGCGTCCGTGAATTCCGTTCCAACATGACCCGCTACCTCCGCGAGGCGCAGGAGGAGGGCAAGCCCATCGTCATCATGCGGCACACGCAGCCGGTGGCGCGCGTCGTTCCCTTCGAGGAGGGGACGGTGTTGGAAGACCTGGTGAAGGACCTGCCCCGGCCGCAGAAGGCGAAGGCGAAGAAGCGCCATCGGCAGGCCAAGAAGTCCGGACTGCGGAGGATACTGGGACTATGATAGAATCTCCGCATGCTCATCCCGCGGAAACTCATCTCGGACAACATGAACCCCATGGAATGGGGGGAGTTTGGGAAGGCCATGGATACGCTCATCCGCAAGCTGGAGAAGTATATGAAGGACACGGGCGTGAAGTTCAACCTCATCGCCCCCATCCTCCGCAGCGGCGGCATCCCCGGCGCCATGGTCGCCATCCACTTCAACATCGTCACCATGCTCCCCATCCAGCTCAAGCGCCTCCCGGGATCCATGGAGCCGGTGGAGGTAATCGTCACCAAGCTCAACTGGGGCGTGCCCAAGGACCCCGTGGTCCTCATCTGCGAGAACAACACGGGGCACGGCACCACGGCGCGCAAGGCCATCCGCATCATGCGGCAGAAGTATCCCGAGGCCAGGCTCTTCTACGCCACGGTCACCAAGGCGTACGGCGGGCCCGATGCGCTGGACGGGGTGGAGGAGTACTTCTACGGCGCGCTCACGGACGAGCTCTTCGTGGCGTCCGCCGAGGACATACGCAAGAAGCACATCCGCCCCAACGCCGTCCTCTTCCCGTGGGAAATACTGGAGGAAGAGGTGAACGAGACGAACAAGCTCAACGGGGTGGGGTGAGGGCCGGAATTCCTCGATGTCATCAAGAACAAGTAACAACCACGGCAAACGCCGCCTGCTCGAAAGAGCAGGCGGCCTTCGCTTATCCTTCTTCGTTCGCAGCATCCTCTTGCCACTGCCGGTTCTCCATTTCCCTCAGTAAATCTTCCAGTACTTCTCCAACGGACGCGAGGAATTGTATACGGTAGTCATGCAGTGTTCCAGCAGCACGGTTCTTACGCCGATAAACTGACAGATTCTCGTGCGGAATTCATCAAGGGTGGGTGGATGGTCCAGCCTGACGGCGAGGTCCAAGCAGAGCGCCGGCATAATGGTGTCGAAGCACGTCCGTACCTGCGCGCGGGTGAAATTCCAGGTAGTATACACGCGTGGATTTCGAGTACACAGTCGCCACCGGCAAAACATTCGATGCCGCGTTTGGGGACGTGCAAGATGAGATCGCGAAAGCGGGAATGCGCGTGCTTTACGTTCACGACGTGCAGGCAACCCTCGCGGAGAAAGGCATCAGCCGAGACCCGTACAAGATCGTGGAGTTCTGCAACGCGAAGTATGCAAGTGCATTCCTCCGCGCGGACCCCAAGATCGGCCTCTGCATGCCCTGCAAGATCAACGTGTACATCCACGAGGGGAAGGTCTTGATCTCCGGGATGCGCCCCATCGTCCTCCCGCAGTTCTTCCCGCACGTTGATCTCGGGAACAAGCCGCAGGAAGTTGATGCCATCGTGCGGTCGATCATCGACAAGGCAAAGTAACGCATGCCTCGACGCCAACTGAGGTACCATTCATTGACGTACGCTTTTCCGTGCGGTATGATGGGAGTATGAAGAGCTGCTCCATTACCGCGCTCCGGTCCAATGCCTACGTTATCGTCGGTGAAGTGGAACTCTCCGGCGAAGAGGTTCTGCTCACTTCCAAAGGGCGAGCCATCGCGAAGGTCGTTCCCCTGGAAGACGAGGGAACGCTGAAGCCGGCGTTCGTTAAAGAAGTGCAGCGCCGCCTGAAGAAGGACCGGTCGCTCCCCGCGGAGGATATCCTCAAGCGGCTATGGTGAAGCTGCGGCTGCGGGCGTCCGTGGAAAGCGATCTCAAGCGATGGGACCGCACGGTCCGTCGCCGCCTGATTCTGGGATGCCAAGAAGTGTTCGACGATTGGACCATCGGTAAGAGGCTCTCCAGCCCTCTGCAGGGACTGCGGGCGCATCGCGTGGGTGAATACCGGATCCTCTACCGCGTCCGGGCGAGCAGCGACGTTGACATCATTGCTATCGGGCATCGCAGTGACATCTACGAGCGCATGGAGAAACGCAAGAACGCCTGAAGATCGGTCATGATTGTATTGGTAGAGCATGCCCCCAATCTCACTATCTTGTGGCGAGGGAGATACTCATTGCGCCTATAATGAATCTCCGCTGCTTTGCAATGCCGACGGTTCAATCATGAGTACAAAGGATTTCCCATCGCTTTTCGGGCAGTGTTCGATACCTCTCGGCATGACGGCAATTTCCCCTGTTCGCAGAACGATGTCTGTTCGATTGCATACTTGTATCGTGATTTGTCCTCTCACAACGAAAAAGAGCTCATCCTCTCCTTCGTGAACATGCCAATGGTATGAACCTTCAAACATAGCCAAACGCACAACTTGATCGTTATATCGGATAATCTCAATGGGCGTCCATGGCTTAGTGATACTTCCGATTTGTTCTTCGAGGTTGATAAGCGATGGAAGGTTCATATACTGAGAATAGCACTGTCATGATTAAATTTGTGAGGGGAGTAGTGTACACCTCGTTCTTGATGCATAATTGAAAAGACCCATGCCACGGTAGCTCAGTTGGTAGAGCACAGGACTCATAAGCCTGGGGTCGCCGGTTCAATCCCGGCCCGTGGCACCACGTAAAACTGCGCGCAGCGAAGCGAGCAGCTGTTTTACGTGGGACGTGGCCGCGAAGCGGCTTTACGTCCCTGCGCGCAGTCACGTGGCGCCGCCACGAAGGTGCCGTTCGGTTTCGGGTGCCTGAACTTTAGAAGAGTTCGGGGAGTTTGAATT
>CAYHOS010000008.1:0-47525 GCA_964358505.1 uncultured Candidatus Peribacteria bacterium | reverse complement strand
CTCACGAAGTCTTTACTTCCCACCTCCGTGTTGCACTTGGAGCTTGAGACCAGCGATTCATGACACCCATTTTTTTTCTGCAAGCAGCAGGTTGTGAAGGGTGTAGTACCTCGATAAGCATTGAACCAGATTGATTTAGCGGAAAGCTGTTCGAAGATATATGAGCAAGAGGATAACCGCCCGATCCAATAGACTCACGCCACGCATTAGTGCCAAAGAATTCGGGAGGCGCACCAAGGCAATATCCCATTGTCTCATCGCAGAAGCTCTCCCAGTTGCCTTGTACTTGAGGTGTGCTAGCCGGAGATTCCGTTGTACAGCCAAAGAGTATTACAAGAGAAAAGCCGATAATGAACAGTTGATAGAAGACTCTCATGGAAGCAATTGTACATCAATCCAATCCCTGCTCGTAGGATCCCACACTTTCGAATAATCTTCTACGCTTCTCCAACGCGCAATTCCTTGTTCGTATCCTTCTTCTTTCGCTAGTACCCAAACCACCCTTTCCCTCTTCTGGGGATCCGTGTGCCAGGCAACCCAGTAGGCTGGGGTGGTTCCATCTGCCCTGTCTTCATCTTCTTGCACCGAACGATCATACATGAGCCATGGTGCAGATCCATTGGGATTGTGTTCATCAATAGTTACCCAGCGCTGCTCCTGTTCATTCCAATCAACGTCGAATGTCCTATCACCATCGGGCGTCGATGCATCTTGATCCGGACCCGCATCGGCAGCCGTGACGCTCATTCTGTCGCCCTCGGGGCCACGCATGGAAAGGATGAGCTTACGGAAATCCATGGTTGTAGCCATGAGGGTATCAATGGCCTCGTAGTGAAGGTGCGGTGAGTATGTCGTAGGACTTGTTCTTTTGATCACTCCGGAGCCATCCTGGTTGCTGACGAAGCCAACAAGGTCATCGGCGGAGAGGCTGTTGCGCACTTTACCTTGCATGACCCATTGCTGCTCTGCGTTCCGCACTTCAATCCATGAACGGTATGTATCCCCGTTCTTCTCATACACAATACGCCTGTCACCGTTGACGAGTTCCGTTTCTCCGGAATTGCCAATTTTGTACCTCTCAGTGATCTGCTGCACGGTGAATTTATCGGCAACTACCTTTCCATCGCCATCCACATACTTCTGCACGGGCATGTGCAAGATTTCGGACTTCCATTGGATTCCTCTCGTCGTGTGGCTGATTTCCAGAATCCCATAGTACACATCCACTCTCACGACATTGCCCGCCTCGGGCGAATGTATCTCCTCGCCGCGATCGGCGAAGCCGCTCCCGCGATTGAGATCAATGGCGTTGACACCATTGCCGTCATGGTATCCGGAACCTAAATCCCAGCGCCAACTCGTGGGTTCACGGACCATGAAGTGGTTTGCAATGGTGGTGAGGATAATGTTTTCCCTATTGTGCGCCGGTCCGAGAGGTTGCGTTGAATAATCCCCAACGGGATTATCCAAGGTTCCGTCCCACTCCACGATAAAGTTGTTGGAATACCCCTCCCTATTCGCGCCTTCCGCGGTACTCACTACTTTGAACGCAAGGTCCCTGGGCAAGTTCTCCATGCTTCCGATGATAGTAGTGGAGGTCATCACATAGAGCCGCGTACGCACTTCCCCGCCGAAGTGGATGTCACTGAGAATCCGGTGGTCATCGGCTCCCACCAAGTATACGGACGTAAGGTCGATGTCCTTGCCGTTGATGTCCTTCGGCACGTCAAAGGCTACGCGGATGAACCCGTTCCTGTAGAAGACGCTATCCGTATTGGCATGGACTGGTGGTGAAGCCGGGAAGTCGGCATTCTCGGTCCGGAAAATATGCGTGAATCCCAAATTCTCGCTAAAGAGGAACTGCAGCCGCTCGAAGAAGCGCCTGTCGCCACGCAAGCCGGTAAGGCTGAAGAACGTCCCTTGGTCGATACCCGTAATCTTCTCCATCTGCGCGCTTGCGAGACGCAGCTCATAGTCATCTCTGGCATTCACGATCTGCTGGTAGAAGCCCATGAAGAGTTGCCCTCCCATGGTTGCGGTATTGATGTAGGTTTCGTGCAGCCGCACGACGGGGTCCTGGTTAGGATTTTCAAACCAGCCGAGTGCCCGCTGGAGGGTATCTTCGGAAAGTGTATTGATGTCAATCTCGCCGGCTCCCCCCACCTCCCTTTCCACATCCTCATCATCCGGCGCGTAATAGTATTCACCGTTATCCTCCGGCGGCGGGGCGCCAGTATCCGTCCATAGATTGTGATCACCGTAAAGCGCTTCCAGCATGGCAACCCGGCGCTCGGCGGGATCTTCAATGTCGCGGAAGCCGTCGAGCATGGGGTCGTTCCAGTGGGTCACCATCCACTGCATCATGTAGTCACGCGAAGCTTTCGTGCTGCGCGTGGGATTCTCGGGCATTTGCCCCGGCTCCAGCACGCTTATGCTCCCGTCCGGGTGGTGCACGGTGCCGTTGGGGCGGATGATGGTGCCGTCCGGGAGGATGGTGGTGCCGATGAGCCCCCAGTTGGACATGTTGATGATGCGCTGGCGGCACTCGTCATCCTGGATCTTCCAGAACAGCGATTCCTCGTAGATGTCGTAGAACGTCCGCCAGATCGCCGACCGCATCGCATCGACCGAGGGCATCGCCAGGGGGACGGTGAGGTCCCTGCGCTTGGAATGCCGCTGGAACCAGTCCTCGGCGTACTGGAAACTTTGGTTCATCCCCGCCAGGTCCCCCGTTTCCCCCGCCACGAAGCCGCCGTACACGGCAGCGGCGACGTCCTTGATGATGAAGTAGGCGGCGTCGAGCGTCCTCTGCGATTCCGTCAGAAGGCTCTGGCGCTGCAGGCGCAGGGAATCGAGCAGGCGCCCCCAGTTGAGCCCCGGATTCTGGCGCACCAGGAGGTCCGCGTACGCCTCCAGCGCCGCCTCGTCTTCCTGCGGAGTGGCGCCGAAGAACTCCGGACGCACCCCCTTGGCCACGTCGCGCGCGCTTTGCGTGGGGTAGAGGTTCGCGATTTGCCCCAGCCTGTGCTCGAAGTTCAACCGCACGCCCGGGTCCGTGAGGTTGACGGTGGGGGCGATGTTCTCGCTGACGAACGATATCACGCTCCCCTCGCTGGCATTACCGGCTGCCGTGAACCTCTGGCCGTTCCAGGTGAGGTTCATGCTGGCAAGCACCGTCCCTTCGGGATCCTTGATCTTGAGCACGACTTGCCGGGCGCTCAGCCCGATCGGCATGACGAGGGTGGCCGTGCCCGTCCGGGTCCCCCCCGGATGTTCCACGGTCACGCTGTTGTACCATGCCGCGTCGGGGCCGGTCAGCGCGAGCTCCAGCTTGCTCGCGTCGGCCGGGGACTGGAACTGCACCGTCACTTTGCGGTTGCCGGTGACGGCATCGAGCATGGGGTCGATGCGTTCGGATTCCTCCATGGCCCTCTCCACCGCGGCATGGAGTGAGGCGCGGGTGCCCTCCAGGCTCTGCCGGTGCTGCGCCACGTCCGCGGCGATGGTGGCGAGGAGGTCTTCCTGCACAGTCAATACCTGAGTTTTCCGCATATTATCCATGCTGATGGCATGGTTGACCTGAGCGGCTGTGTACTTGATTTGCGCTTGGATATCCATGGCTGTTTGCAGTTCCCCCATGCGTGCCGATGACCTGTTCAGTTCTGCCACAAAAGGAGCGATGAGATTGG
The DNA here is from genome assembly GCA_964358505.1 of uncultured Candidatus Peribacteria bacterium. Classification (GTDB taxonomy): domain Bacteria; phylum Patescibacteriota; class Gracilibacteria; order Peribacterales; family Peribacteraceae; genus CAIKAD01. The sequence goes on along the minus strand of CAYHOS010000008.1, from coordinate 43,836 downwards.
CAAGCGCCTCCAAGCGCCCCTGAAAGGTCGCATCAGCCGCTTCGCGTTCCCCGATGCGCGTCCTCAGGAGGCCAGAGAGTTCCAGTTGGACATTGCATGCGTCCATGAAGTCATCGTGCTGTTCGCGGAAGATTCTTGCTGCTTCCTCGAAAGAGGAAAGAGTCTGCGGGGGATCCACGTTCCCGTACGCTTCATTGACCGTGTGGAGAGAGGTTCCGATGTACTCGCGTTCAGTCGCGAGTTGCTGCTGCTGCGCTGCGGCTTGGGAAGACACGCTTTCGTATTCCCGTTGCTGGTCTTGCAGAAGGTCCCTTTCCCGGTTGATCGCAAAGAACAATTCGTCCGCAGCGTCCTGGATCTTCGCAATGGCATCCTGCGCAACGTGTATTTGTTCCGCAACCTGTTGGAATGCAACCCAGGCAGTGTCGAATTCCCCTTGGGCAACCTGCCGTTCCTCTATGACGGCATTCTTTCGGGCACGGTGTGCGGCCAGTGGCGCGGAGAGCGCGTCGAGCGATTGCCGTATTCCCCGTTCCTGCTCAAGGAGACCTTGTACCTGTCCCAGGAGTGTGGTGCGTTGGGCGAGGAACTCGTCATTGTTCTCTTGGAGCCGATCAATGAGTTGTGAAAATGCACGGAAACCTTGGAACCGGGTTGCCAATCTTTCAAAGAATTCGATTTTCACCCGGGTCCTTTCCAACGATCTCTGAACGTCAACAAGCTGGCTTTCGGCGCGTGTCCTCTGGTCCGCAATGGCTGCGAGTTGCCCGGTGAACTCCGAAAACCGGGCTTCTTCCTCCGGCAGCTGCCGGTCAATGTCCCCTTCCTCTTCCGTGAGGGCTTGTATCTGCGCATGAAGCCTGTAGATATCCGCCACATACCCATCACCTTCGTCGAAGAGAGGCTGCAGGTATTCCGTCTCCTCCTCCACTTGGTGTAAGGCGTCCGCTCTTTCCTGCTCTGATCGCCGGATTTCCGCTTCAGTGCCGCTGATAGCTTGTTCCATACTTTCTTTTCCCCGGAGGAGCCGCCGGAAATCTTCGATGCCATCTGCAAAGGCATTCATGTGGTTTTGCACGTCGAGAAGGCGCGGCTGTCAATCCGCCAGCCGGTTGGTTATATGCCCCAGCGACCATTGAAAAGAGTCAATGATTTCCCGGTTGTCCCTCGCCTGTTCCTGGACTTGCCGTTGCTCCTCAAGCCATGGGGCGAGTTCCGCGGAGACGCCATCCCATTCCTGTTGAACGGCATACAGTGCCGCGCCCAATTCATCATAGCGCTCGCTTGCTTCAAAGAAGATATTCGCTTTCTCCCACATCGCTTCGAGGTCGCGCTGCTTCTCCGCATCCAGCGCAGCATGGTCCGCAGTCAATGCGTCGAACCGGGCCGTATCCTGCACGAGTTCCGCACGTTCAACCTTCCATTGGTCGGAATAGGTGATCATGTCCTGCCTCGTCTGCTCCGCAATGGTTTGAATGGCGAGGGTGTCGCGCGCGTTCTCGTTGATGAGTTGTTCGCCCGTGAGCGCGTACTCGATGTCGTGTATGGTGTCCAGCTGCGCTTCGGTGAATTCCCCCTCCGCCCCTCCGGTCATCAGGTTCCGTCTTTCCAGGGATTCAAGGAGGAGCTTGCGCGTTGGGGCGGGGCGGCGGTCCGGGCTCTTTCGCATCATGGGGAGTGGGGGAAAGGCAACACCATCACACCACTGCCCCAAGGGGGAGGGGAGGGGTCTTGAGGAAGAAACTCTGTCAATGGTTCGGTTCTTCCCACAACGCAGGGATGAAAGACGTTCTACGGGGGCGTGGAACGGCCGGAAGATATGGTGTTATCAGTATTGTTTTCTTACCACAGCGGTTTCTCTCCCGTGAGGAGGAACTCCGGGAACCCGTGCGAGGATGCCGCAGCTTGGGAAGAAACGCTCCGCAAGGCGACCGTCGGCCCGTGGGCGGCATTCCCGTGCGGAATCACCCCCAGCGCCAGTTCCCCGTCGGTCACGTAGCGGTCGCCCTGCGCGTTGCGGCCTTCCGTGCGCGTACCGAGGCCATGGACGCGCGTCAGTTCCGTAAGCTGCCGGGCGGCGAGGAGGTCCTCCATCAGCGTGTCGCGTTCCGCATCGATGGCGGGGTCGATGTGATGGGTGAGCTGGCCCGTGAAACGGTTGAAGCCCACCCTCGTATCGAACGTGGCCGCGCCGATCCAGAGCGGGCGTTCGTGCTCCCCCGTCCCCGGCGCCATCCACAGGCGCACGTGGTGCCGCTGCGTGGGGCGCTTCCCCGTGACACGCTGGAACGCCAGGTCCTGCTTTCGCCCCCACAGGTACAGGTTGCTCACGGGGGCGGTGGGGTAGGGGCGGTTGAGGAGGAGGCTCGCCGCCGTGGAGAGGGCGGTCTTGAGCGTGATGGGGTCCGCGGGCTGCCACCCCGCCAGGAGGAGGGCGCGGATCACCTCTTCGCGCCCGCCCGCAAGCGCAACGTTGAGGGGATCCCCGGGGATGCCCAGCCTGCTCTCCGTGCGGGTGGGGGAGTCCGCGAAGGCCTTCTCCTCCACCTGCCTCCAGACGAGCGGCAGCGCGATGTAGCTCGTGAGCACGTAGCAGCAGAAAAGCGCCAGCAGGTTCCGAGACCCGCGGCGGAGGAGCCGCGAGCCTGCCGACCGCCGGCTACGGCGGCGTGAGCGGCGGAACGAAGCCTGCGCGGGGGTTCGGGAGGTCATGGGGCGGCGGAGACTTTACCCCTTCAGGGGACGGCTTGCGCGGGGATCCCTTTCCGGTAGAGCAGCTGCTCCCGGTACCGCTCCGGGTCGATGGTGCGGGTGAAGCAGGAACGTCCCTTGCCGTGGGCCCACAGTTCCGCCTGCGGCTCGCCGTACGGGCCGTAAGCGGAGGGGAGGCGGCCGGTGGCGTCGTCCTTGGCCAGCTCCGTGGCGAACGTGGCGCACAGCTCGAAGGAGAGCGCGGAAACGGGGCGGTACTCGTACGGATCGCCGGTGAGGGGATCCTGCGGCGGGATGAAGCCCTGCAGTTCGTTGCGAAGATCGCCGGCGGAGGAGGGGAGGCGGTCCTTGTTGATCCAGAAATCCACGATCTGGTTCTGGAGGACGGTGAGGTCGCCGATGCGGCGCATGTCGAAGCGCAGCTGCCGCTGCTGGAACGGCGACCCGATGATGATGAACCCGCCGACGATCGCCAGGAAGGCAACGGCGCCGGAGGAGACGGCGCTGTTGCGCGGTACGCGGGAAGCGGTGCTGTGCTTCCGCAATTCCCACAGCTCGTACCCGAACACCGCCGCGGCAACCAGGAGCACGGCGAGCACCTTGAGGAGGAAGCGCATGGTCAGCTCCCCGCTGAGGAAGTGGTACATGAGCGTTACGAGGTCCACGATGATGATGAGGGCGGCGAGGAAGAGCGTGAGGTGCAAGAGCCAGCGGCGCACGGGGAGGTCCGCCTTTTCCGGCGAGGCGGTGATGTCGCGCCGCAGCAGCCAGGAGACGAGGAGGTACACGGGAAAGACGACGATGAGGGCGGCGGACGCGGTGCGGATGAGGTCCAAGTCGGCGCCCGCGCGGTAGCTGTACTCCGCCGTCAGCACGTCCGGGAACAGCTCGTTGACGTACTGGAACAGGAGGGTGAGGATGCTCGTCACGCTCACGTAGAGCATGACGATGGCGAGGAGGTGCAGGAAGACGTCCTTGGGCGTGGTGCGTGAGGCCATACGGGAGAGTGGGAAGGAAGGATTATACCGCGGTTTTGGCCGGCCGCCGCAGGTCATCGAGGAAAATGCCGACGATGCTGGCCGCCGGGATGGAGAGGAGGATGCCGAGGATGGGGTGGATGACGGCGGGGAAGCTGACGCCCACGAGCATGGCGAAGATGATGGCCACGGGCGACACGTCCACGGCGTGCCGCATCACCAGCGGGACGATGAGGTTGTTCTCGCTCCACTGCACCGCGTAGTAGGAGAGCGCGATGATGAGCGCCCATGCCACGCCGCTCTGGCTGAGCGCGATGAGCACGCCGGGGATGGCGGCGAGGAAGGGACCCACGTACGGGATGAATTCCGTGAAGCCCGCGAGGATGGCGAGCGTGAGCGCGTAGGGCATGCGCAGGACGGTGAGCATGATGAACACCAGCGAGCCGATGACGAGGCAGAGGACGATCTGGCCTTTGGCCCACTGCGAGAGCTTGAGGTAGATGCGGCTCAGCTTGCGTTCGGCGTATGCCTGCTGCGCCGGCGAGAGGAATTGCAGGAGCCAGGAGGTCGTGCGGTCCCGCTCCATCTCGAAGAAGAATGCGAAGAGGAGCACCACGAGCGTGTCGATGAGGAACCACAGCACGGAGGTGGCCAGGCCGGTGGCGAACTGCAGGGAACCCCGGGCGACCGTGCTGAGCGACGAGGCGAACTCCTGCAGCATGTCGGGGATCCGTTCCACGGAGAGGTGCTGCAGCGTGCTCTGGAGGAGGAGCGAAAGCTCGCGGTTCCAGTCCCCGGGGAGGAAGGGCAGATCCACCGTGGGCTGGAGGAGGAAGCGGTTCACTTCCGCCGTGGAGAGCGACGCCAAATCCGTCAGCTGCTGGGCGATGATGGGGACGAGGGAGAGGAAGAGGAATGCGGCGAGGCCGAAGAACAGCACGTAGTGGATGAGCACGGCGATGCTCCGCGGGATGCCCCAGCCTTCCAGCCGCCGCACGCCGGGGTCGATGACGGTGGCGATGAAGAGGCCGATGAGGAGCAGCAACAGCGTTTTCCGCAGCAGGTAGGCCAAGAATACGCCCCCGATCACGGCGAGGACGGCGAAGAACGCCTTGGTGACGGTGAGGGGCGAGAACCTGCCCACGACGTCCGCCGGGAAGTCCTTCCCCTTGGGCTCGCGGACGTGTGCAGCGGCGGATCCATGCGGCATGGCACCGTATCATAGCAGAGACACTCCGCTGTTTCCATCATTATCCGCAGGTCGCAGACCGTGCGTACCTACTGCGCCGCGGACTGCTCCATCTCGGCCACGATGGCTTCGAGGGCCTTGAACGGTTCCTCCAGGAGCTGGAGCTCCAGGTCCAGTGTCACGTACGTCGTGTCCCGGCCCAAACCGAAGTTGGTATCGTAGATCCTTTGGAGCAGGCGCTGCACCTCCAGGCCCAGCCCGATCCGCGGATCCTTCTTGTGGGTAAGGACCCACTGCGAGACGAGGGCCTGGATGATGCGGTGGTCGCTCGCCTTCACGGCGTTGAGGTCCAGGGAAGACTGCGCCGCGGGTGCGGCGGAGGAGGACGACGCGGCGGACGTTTGCCGCGTCGCGGAGGGGACGGATGCGGAAGCATCCGCGCCACCGGTGCTTGTCCAACCGCTCTCCTCATCCACTCCACTCGCTCCCCCTTCCGCCGTGTCCGTCGCCTCCACGGTGCGCGCTGCGAGCGTGGCGAACATGCCGCGCGTGAGGCTGCCGTTGGGGTCGAGCGTGCCGTTCGAGCCCCTCATGATACCCGCCTCCACCACGGCGGCCATCTCGTCGCGGGCGGCGGCGGGGACGCTGCCGCCGTCCCTGAAGCCCCGGAGCGCGTCGGTGGAGTTCTCCGACTCCCGCAGGTCCATGGTTTCGGCGAGCACGCGCGCGATCTGGAGGCGCGTGGCGGGGTCGGAAGCCCTGCGGCCCGCGAAGATCCCCTCCAGGTCCACGTCCTCGTCCTCCAGCGCAGCCGCAGCCATCTGCGCCCATGCCGGCATGCTTCGGGCGAAGGCGGACGAAGGTTCCGCGAAGGCGGTATCCAGGTCCGCCAAGCGCGCGGCCACCACCAGGGTTTCCGCCACGTTCGTCGTCTTCTCGGGCGCGAAGTTCTTCCCGTCAACGCCCTTGAAGATCCCCCGCTCCGTCATTTCCTTCACGGACCCGAAGAACCATTCGTGGTTCTTCTCGAAGGGATCGACGTCGGTGAAGGGGGTAATGCCTTGCTCCACGTTCAAGTCCTTCGATTTCGCCACGAGTTCCTTGAACTCCCCGTCGATCGCCGCGGCGTTCATGCCGGGCACGTTCGTCACGAGAGCGGACACTTCCTTGGCGAGGCCGGCATTGAACGTGTAGGCCTTGATCTTCTCAAGGATGACCTGGATACCCGCCTTCAGGGCTTTGTGCTGCTGCCTCAATTCCTCGATTTCCCCGGTGAGCGCTATCCTGGTGGCCATGAGCGCTTCCACGCTCGTGGTGCTCAAGTCCGCCACGGATGCGGCGCGGACCACGTCGTGGTCCTGCGGGTTCTCCAGGGAACTGAGGTACTCCCGGATGAGTTTGGGATCCATCTTCTTGAGAAGGGCGAATTCCTGTGTTCGGTACCCCTGCTTCTCCATCTTGCGGGTGAATACGTCGTAGTCGGCGCCGCTCTCCTCGTTCCCTTCCTCCCCATCCTCTCCTTCGTACACCGAGCGGTAGATATCCGCGTAATCATCGGTGTGGTCCACGAAGCCCGCTTCCGCCTCCTCATTCTTGATATCCATACCCCCCTCCGCCGCGGTGCGGTCGAATTGCCCCCCCAGATCCTCCATCATGCTCATGGTCTTGAGGGCGTCATTGCACCTGTTCGCCTGCAAAGCGCCCTCCGCCAGCGCGAGGGTATCGAGGCCCTGCTGCTGCAGCAGCTCCAACTTCGCGGCGAGGGCGGGATTGCGGGCCTCCGCTTTCGCGATGGCTTGCGGCACGAATTGCGTGAGGGCGCGCCGCGCTTCCGCCGCGCCCTTCTCGGCGTCGCGGCACGCCTGGCTGCCCCACGCCGATTGCATCGCCGTCTCGAATTTCTTCCAAATGGGGTCCATGGCTTGCCGTACTTGCCATTCTTCCACGGTGCCCGAAGCAGTGAGGCGCGCCACCGCGTCCAAGCACTCCTGCACCACGCCGTCGAGCCGCGCGGCCACGTCCGCCCCCCGGCGCCTGCCTTCATCCTGTATGCGCCCGCATCCCTCCGCGAGGCCGCGTCCCATGCTCATGTTCCGTTCCTCTCCCTGCGAAGCTTCCGCAAGCTTCCAGAACTCCCCCTGGCGATCGTAGAACCGCTGCATGACGCTGGACGCTTCCTTGGGGTCGGCCTTCGCGTTGGAGACGATGATGGTGAGTTCCTTGAGGAGGGATTCGAACGGGCCCATGTCCTTGTTGCCGTAGGCCTTCATCCGTTCGATGTAGTCCCTCATCTGGGCGAGTTGCTTGCCGGCCTCCTCGATCTGCCTGCCTGCGCCGGCGGCCTGGATGGCGTCCCATGCCTTCTGGGAGAGAGCGCCCAAGGACTCGTAGTTCACGCAGTTTTTGATGGCCTCGGATGTGGCGGCGCCGCCCACGCAGGAGCGGGCCCGGGCAACGGCGGCCTTGAACTCCGCGACGAACGACCCCACGTTCGCCCGCGACTCCTGCACGGCTCGGCTCATGTCTCCGAGTTGCCGATCGTAGTCCGAAAGGTTACGCTCCGCATCGCGCCGCGCCCCTTCGATGTCCGTACCAATCCCTCCCCCTCCTCCCGCGCCGGAACCGATGGGACGGCACTGGGAGTTGCCGACGCACTGGGGATCCCCGCAGCCCACCTCCATCACCGGCGCCATGCAGAGCGGCTGTCCGTTGCAGGGGTCGATTTGGCATCGCTGCGGCTGCTGCTGGTACCCACCCCCGTACCCTCCCGTTGGGGAGCCATTGACGCACCGTTGCTTGCATTCATTGATGCTGGACGCGCACAGCGGCGCCGTGTCGCCGGGCTGGCATAGGGGTTGCATCACCGGCATCTGGTCGCACTGTCGCTCGCATGCAGAACCTGCGCTGCTCCCGTTGCCGGATTGCAACGAGGACCACGATTCCCCCTGGTACCCCGTCGTCCCCCCTCCCGTTACTGGCACGCAGTTGGCCGTGGAGCCGTTGGCGCCCACCTGCTGGTCCGTGAGGTACGTCGTGTCGTTCTGGCTCCTGCGGCACCGGACGTGCGGGGATTCACAGTACAAGGTTACTCCGTTGGGGTATGTGCAGCTCACGGGTCCACTCGTGTAGCCGCCCTGGTACCCGCCGGTGGGGGACGTGGAACCGCCGGTGCTCCATCCCGATTCGCAGGAACTCGGAGCGCCGAGCGAGAGGCCTTGCGTGGAGAGGGGCGCGTTGGTATCCAACCGCTTGCAGTTGACGTAATCGCTCTCACAGAACGCCGAGAATTCCCGGTAATCGGTACTGAAGAAGGCATGGGGATACGTGCAGTTGCGCATTCCGCCCGCGGAGGGGTATCCGTTGGAGGAGTATCCCCCCTGGTACCCGCCGGCGGAGGAAGCGGGGGAACTGCCCTGCGCCATGGGGGCGCACCACTGGCTCACGCAGTTGGCGTCGCTCCCGCACCCTTCCAGGCACATCTGGTAGGGGGTCCTGCCCCCCGTATCCCAGCCTCCGCCCGTGGAACCCGAGGGGGGAGTGTAGCCGCCGCCGGAAGTCGTCCCCATCGAGGACCAGCCCCCGCCGGTATATCCCGAGGAGTACGTCGTTCCCCCGGGGTAGCTCCCGCAGCCGCTGACGCACGTGTCGATTTCCTGCTGCGTCCTCCCCGTCATGCTCCGGCAACCGTCCTCGCAGGACATGCCCTGGAAGCCTCCGGACGGCGCGGAGTACGCGGAGCCGGACCGCATCTGCGTGCACGTCCAGTTGTTGTTCTGGCACTCGATCATCGCGCAATCCGGCCAGTTCGGCTGTGCGCCGCTGCACCCGCCGCCCGTTGCGGAAGTGGTGGTCATGGAGGAGCAGCCGTTGCGGCACTGGGTCTTCTGTTCCTCCGTACCCTGCATGCTCTCGCAGCCCGCGTAGCACATGGAGACGGGGTCGGAGTTCTGCGCCAGGCGCAACTGGCCCCGCAGGGCGGTCCCTTGGAGAGCGGCGGCGATCCCCGCGACCGCGAGGAGCAGGAGGCTGCCGCCGACGATGAGCCGGTCGGCACGGAAGGGCGGCATCCGGCGCCGCACGGAACGGGAGGTCTTCATGGGTATGTGTGGAAGAAATCCGTACATTATAGACCATACGGCGCACCCCTGTCATGGATGTAGGAATGGACATATGGTGGGATGTTGTTCTAACAATCTATCCTGGCTCAGGACACGCTATACTCAAGGACCGTGGCACATCTGGAGCACATCCTGCGGCTCTACGACTTCCCCTGCCCCCGCGAGCTCATCGCGCAGGCGCCGGCCAGCCCGCGGGAGAACGCGCGGCTCCTGGTCTATAACCGGAAGACGGGGGAGATGCAAGAGGGGGCCTTCCGCGGCATCGGGAGCTTCCTCCCGCCGCGTTCCCTCCTGGTCTTCAACGAGACGAAGGTGATCCCCGCGAAGCTCACGTTGTGGAGGATCACCGGAGGGATGGTCTCGCTCCTCATCCTGGGGCGGTCGGGGGAGCTCCTGCGCGCGCTCGCGGACAAGAAGCTCCAGGTCGGCGAACAGCTCTCCCTCCCCGGCGGCCACACCCTCACCGTGGACGGATCCGACGGAAAGGAGTGGTTCCTCCTCCCCACGTTCCCGCCGGAACGATGGATGGACGCGTGCGAGGAGATCGGGGAGATGCCGCTGCCGCCGTACATCAAGGAGACGCCGCTCACTCCCGCGGAGCAGCGGCGGGAGTACCAATCCGTCTTCGCGCGCAACGCCGGATCCATCGCCGCGCCAACGGCTTCCCTCCACTTTACGGAGCGGATGCTGGGGAAGCTCCAGAAGGCCGGCCACGACGTGGCGTTCGTCACGCTGCACGTGCACCTGGGGACGTTCGCCCCCCTCACGGAGGAGCAGTGGAAGAAGGGGACACTCCACCGGGAGGAGTACGCCATCCATCCGGGCACGGTCCAAGTGGTCGAGAAGGCGAAGCGGGAGGGCCGGCCTATCATCGCGGTAGGGACGACGGTCGTGCGGACATTGGAATCGGCATCCGATCAAGGCGGAACAATAGTCAAGCCTTCGGGGCACACGAATCTCTTCATCAAGGAGGGGTACAGGTTCCGGCTTGTGGACGGGATGATCACGAATTTCCATGTTCCCAAGTCCAGCCTCCTCATGCTCGTTTCCGCCTTCATGGGCTCCAAGGGGGCTCCCTTCGGGGGTCGTTCGAAGATCCTGGAGTTGTACCGGTATGCCGTGGGAAAGCGGTATCGGTTCTTCTCGTTCGGGGATGGGATGTTGCTGTTGTGAATGCGTCTTCTGCAATGTGTGGAGACCGTATTTCTGGCTGTCTGTAGCGGAAAGGAGAGTTGCTAAAACATGTAAATTATGATAGAATCATAACATCACAACAATGCTGAGGAAACATCCACACTCCTACCGGTTCTTGGCGCTCGCGGTCATCGCAGTCGTCGCGGTCGCCGTGGGGCGGCAGTGGACGGGAGGGGGAGGGAACACGCGCGTCCACGGGGATGGGAGGGACGTGCGGGCGCAGGTGACGGGGGATTCCGGGAGCGGAGACATGAGCCTGGAAGCGATCAGGAACGCCATCGTCCCGCACCCCAAGAGCGTGGCGAAACTCTCCGATGCCCTCCTCGACGTCACAACGTCGTGGGCGGTGGCGGCGGACCTGGGGAATGCCGACGACGCGTTCACGGTGCAGGAGTTGCGGGAGGAACTGTGGGGGAACGGCAGCGCGGTCCCCGATACCGCCTACGCGCCGGTCGACGTGAGCATCATCAATCCCAAGCAGATGAGGATCACCATCGGCAACCCCAAGGAGAACGCGGGCGTTGCGGCCGCCGCCGCGGCGGAAGGCATCGACATCGACGCGGAACTCGCCGACGACCGGTTCAACGAGGGATACGTGCTGCTCGTGAAGCCCGCTGATATCTTCCATCCCGCGACGGTCCTCATCCTCGCCCGCAGCACGGCCGGAACGTACTACGGCATGGTGAGCCTCTCATGGCTCCTCAACCTGAGCCCGCAGAGGGGGAGTGGCGCCGCCATCACGCTGCCGCACGCGAAGATCACCGACTGGCCGGACATGAAGATCCGCGCCTTCTACGGCGGCGGCTCCTTTTCCTGGAAGGGCGACACCATCGATACCGCGACGGAGGCGGGGCAACTGCGGTGGATCACTATCCTCGCCAACCATAAGTACAACCTCTGGATGGCAGGGCTGCCGCGGCTCTCCCCCGATCCCGCGCCGGCGGATATCGCCGCGCTCCTGGAGCGGGAAGACGACCTGCGCAAGCGGCACATGTATACGGCGTTGACGGCAACGCCGCAGTCCGTCGTGGGCTTTGATCCGAACCTCTATGAGGGGGCTTGGGCGAGGGACGTCCCTGCCACGGCGGGCGAGGACGGCGTCGTACGCACGTTCCCGAGGGACATCGGCATCCGGAACGCCGGTTTCGACGAGGACGCGGACGGCAACGGCGTCCCGGACGGCTGGACCGCGAGCGCAACACTGGACGATCCCGCATCCACGTGGACCGTCGATACCCGGGAGTACCATTCCGGCGGAGCCTCCGCCAGGCTGGCGCAAGCCGCCGATCTTTCGGGATCCACGAAGTCCAGTTCCATCCTCGTGTCGCTCCCCCATCCGGAACGGGGGGCAGAGGAAGGGAGATACTACGATCTGGAAGCCGGCAAGGTCTACGAGCTCTCCGTGTGGGCGAAGAAGGATGCGGCGCATGAGGCGGGACAGACGCAGCTGACCTGCGTCTTGGAGAGCGACGATCCGGACTACGGCATCTTCACCAAGTCCGTGGCGTTCGAGGCGAACGGCAACGCCTGGCAGCGGTACAGGGTCATGTTCTCCTCCGAGAAGGTCACGAGGATGTACGTCTACGCGCGGGCGCAAGGCACGGGGCCCCTGGCCCTCTGGATCGACGATCTCACCGTCACGAACGTCAGCGACCGGCTCGTGAACGTCATCGAGAACGCCTCCACGCGCCTGCACGTGCGCAGCGCGGATGGTTCCGTGGAGTACGAGGAGGGGACGGATTACGATGTCGTCCGTACCGGCGCGCTGCATGCCGGCGATCCCCTCATGGGGAAGACGATGGCCATCACGGCGCGGGGTGGCGGGCGGATTGCCGGGGGCGCCGCGCTCTCCCTGGAGTACGACTTCCTTCCCCGCATGCAAGGGGACCGGACGGAGTCCATGAGCCTCGCGGACCCTGCCGTCCTCGCAGCCTACCGCGACGACGTCATCGGGCCCACGCTGGCGCACGTCCGGCCGGACGTCGTGTTCATCGGGATGGACGAGGTGCGCGGGTTCAACAGGGACTCGCGCTCCCGCGCGCTCGGCCTCCCGAACCACGAGCTCATGGCGCGGTTCCTCAACGGCATCATGGACGCGGTCCATGCCCTTGCCCCGCAGGCGACCGTCCTGCTGTGGGATGACATGGTGAGCCCCTACCACAACGGCGGGACGGAAACATACCAACTGCCGTTCGGGGGACAGCCCGGCAAGAGCTGGCACGCGCTCACGGCGCTCAAGAACACCGGTATGGCCTTCCTGGATTGGTGGTTCACCCCCACGGATGCCGCCGGCAAGATCGCCAATGCGCCGAGCCTGTATACGCAGCTCGGTTTTCCCTTCCTGGGCGGCCCCTCGGCCGACAACACAGCCATCGACATGTGGTCCTACCAAGTCTACAAGTACGCCGCGCTGGGCATGAGCGAGCAGGAGTTCTCCGGAGACGCCGGTGGCGTGGCGCATGCCGCCGAGCGCTCCTGGAACGCCGTGAAATCCTACCCCTCCCTCACGGATCCTCCGGTCTTCAAGGGCGTGCCGAGGACGCTGGAAGCGACGGAGGGCGGGCTCGTCACGTTCACCGCCACGGCCACGTCATCCGACGGCACCGCAATCCTCAGCGGAACGGCCCTTCCGGCGCGCGCGACGTTCGTCAGTACGGGGGGTGTAGGGACCTTCGGCTGGAAGACGCAGCCGGGGGACGCGGGGACGCACATCGTGACCGTGACCGCGATGGACGCACGCGGGCACTTCATCCCCTGGGATGTCCTCCTCACGATCCTCCCGGACGCAACGCTCCCCGTCACGTTAGAGGTGGCCGCCGAGCACGGCACGGTGACGAAGAACCCGGACCGGCCGTCGTACGCCCGCGGGACCGTGGTGGCGCTCACGGCAACGCCCGATCCCGGGTACGACTTCTCCGGCTGGTGGGGCGACCTCCGGGGGAAGGGGAGCACCGCGGCGATCGTGATGGATGGGAACAAATCGGTGATTGCTCTCTTCGCGGAAGATGACACGGGCGGAAGCGGGGGGGATGTGACGGGGAACATGCTGGCGAACGGCGGCATGGAAGGGGCGTGCACCGCCTTCCCGTCCGGAGACGAGGCCCCCCCCTCGTGGGAGCTGTACGGCGCTGCCGCGGGCGGCAGGACGTGCGACACCACGGAACAACACGGAGGTTCGTCGTCATGGAAGTTCACGTCCGCCGGCACCCGCTATGCCCTTTCCGAATTCATCCCCGCCTCCCCCCACACCTGGTACAAAGGCGGGGCATGGATCAAGGGGCTCGAGGAAGGCAAGAGGGCGTACTTCAGCTTGTGGGAGTATGACGCGGACAAGCAGCGGATAGGCTCGACGACGTTCCCAACCAATTTCTACACGCCCACTGCATGGACATCCGTCCAAGCGCTCCTGCGCACCTCCACCGGGGCTTCCTTCGTCCGCCTCCTCCTCACCGGGAACTACGACACGTCGCATACCACATGGTTCGACGACGTCTCCCTCGTCCGCCTTCCGGACGGTCCCGATGCCATGCTCCCGCCCGCGGGACCCCTCGATACCGCTTCCGCCAGGAGCATCGATTTCGGCCCCGTGCCGGCGGTGAGCGCGGGCGCCGCCTACACGGAGAGCGCCGTGGGGCCGGGGGGAAGCACGGGGGGCACCACGTTCCAGCCCCTTCTCCCCCGCAGCCGCCTCGTCGTCCAGTTTCCGGCGTTCAACGTGGATGCCGACGGCTTGCCTCTCTCGCCTTTCCTCCTGGAAGTGCGTTACCGCGATACCGTCGACGCGGCGCTTTCCACCGTCAACACCACGGACCATCGCGCCTCCGTGGGCTCGCGCGTGGACTTCATCCCGGATGACCCCCTCGTCCCCAATACGCGCGCCTGGCTCCCCGTCGCCCTCGGTCTCGGACGGAACGCCGACGGGAAGTGGCTCGTGGGGCAGGCGGCGTTCGCCCCGTCGGCGTTCCCCCTCCTGCGGGCGCGGGACGGCATGTTCTCCTTCTCCATCAGCATGCCCGATGTCATCGCGGAAGATGCCGCGCTGCAATTGCCCCTCGATTACATCACGCTCCGTGCCATCACGCAGGAGGAGTACGGCGCGTTCTTCGGGGAAGCGCGCGGACGGCAGGGCTACTACGAAGTGCCGCTCCCCGCGGACCAGTCCGGGGAGACCTTCACGGAACCGTACGTCGTCTTCAAGCGGGACGAGATGGCCGCGGTCTCCCCGCGCACGCAACCCTCGCGTGCGGAACTCGTCGACCGCCTCTCCACCTTCACCGCCCCGGGGGAGATCGAGCCCCTCAGCGTCGCCCTCTACTCCCACGGCGGCGTCTCGAACCTTTCCTTCACCCTGTCGGACCTTCAATCGGCGGAAGGGGGAACCATTCCCGCCTCCGCCCTGTCGCTTCGCAGAGTGATGTACGACGAGAAGCTGGCGCGGGAATACCCCAAGCGCGGGTACGCGCTCATGCCGGACCGCCTGGAGCCGTTCGATACCCTCTCCCTGGCCGCCCGCACCACCGCGCTCCTCTGGCTGCACGTCCATGTGCCGTCCGACGCAGCCCCCGGCACGTACCGCGGGGAGGTGCGCGTGAGCGACGGCCGCGTGCTGCCTCTGCGGCTCACCGTCCTCCCCCTCACGCTCGACCATTCCCGGGCGGTCAATGCGGTCTACCACGACCCCTTCCTCAAGCCGATTTCCTTGGACACGGCAGAGTCTTTCCGCTTCTACCGTGAGTACGGCCTGGATCCTTTCTACTACGACACGAAGATCACGCCCATCAAGGATGCGCAGGGGGCGGTGACGGGTTTCGATACCACCCAGCTCGCGCTGCGCCTCGACCGCATGGTGGAGGAAGGGTTCCTCAAGGACCGCGCCATATTCCAGCCCAACAACTGGGGCAGCATCTACAGGGCCGTCTACGGCGTTTCCGCCGGCAGCACGGCAGCCACGCTGTGGGACGACCTCAGCCGCCCGGAGTTCGTGGCGGCGTTCGGCGCGTACATCCGCAAGGTCATCGAGCTCGGCGATGCCCGCGGCGTCCAGTGGTACTTCAGCGTGGCGGATGAGCCGGGAGTGAACCCCGAGCTCCGCATCACGTGCGACCGTCTCTACACCGTCATCCGCGCCAACGGCGGCAAGACGGCCGTGACGTCCTACTCCTCCCTCGCGCAGGTATTGAGCGGCAGCGCCCTGGGCGCGTACCAGGTGCCGGGAGGCGCGGTCCCTTCCCTCTTCCCCCTCCTCGACGTCCCGGTCCTCGCCATGCGCGAAACCTCCTACCGCGACCGGATTCCCGGCGGAAAGGGGTACTACACGACGTACTTCTCCAACCTGCGCTATCCCGTGTACAACCGCTTCCTCCACGGGCTGGGGGCGTTCAGCTTCGATGCCACGATCGTCTCCGCGTATGCGATGAGCGATTTCATCATGGATCCCCTCAACGATTTCGACGTGAATCCCAAGAGGGAGAAGAAACTGTACCCCGATTTCGTCCTCGCGTATCCCACGTGGAAGGGTGGCCTGCAGCCCCTCATGGCCGCCGAGGGGATACGGGAGGGCATCAAGGACGCACGGTACCTCGCCACCCTCCAGCGCCTCCTGCAGGAACACCCCGGCCATCCGGCTGCCGGCGCGGCGCGTACGCTGCTCGCGGATCTCCGCGCCCGGATCACACCGGATCCCTGGTCGCATACCGTTACCGCGCGGCAGGACGGGTACTACGAAGAGATCCTCAAGGATGTTTCCCCGACGGGGGATCCGGGGGACTTCGCCGCATTCACGGCGGTCCGCCGCCAATTGGCCGGCGGCATCCTGCGGATCCAGGGCAACCACTGGCTGGCGGAGAAAGCGTCCGTCCCTTCCACCACGAATACTTCCACGCCTTCCTACACGTTCCATGCGCTGTACGGCGGCGCCATCACGTACGGCGGCTCGTGCACGTCGGCGACGGCGCGCGCGGAGAGCGGCGACAACACCATCACGTTCTCCACGCTCACCGAAGGGGCACATGACGATTGCACCATTACCGTGACGGATGATGAGGGGATCACGAGCGACACGGTCGCCGTGGGAAGCTTCACCGTGATGGGAGGGGAAGGGGGAAGCAGCAGCAGCGTTTCCATGGGGGAGAGCGGCGGGGGTGGGGTGGCCGGGGGGAGCCGTCGCGCACGTTCCAGAACCCTGCGGGCGGCGTACGGCGTGCTGAGTGCCGCCGCCGACATCAGCCGATGGGCGATGCACCAGGTCGTCGTTGCCGTGCAGCAGGCGCCGGCAGCCTTGGATTCCGCCGCCACCAAGGTCCGCGCCACCTTCACGGGCAACCTGCCCCTCGTGGTGCGCCAGGGCGGCTTCATGGTCTTCCTCGATGTCGCGTCCACGTCCTCCATTGCGCCCGACGTGCGCTACCTTGCCGCCCAAGGGGTCATCTCAGGTTTCCGCAGCGCCGAAGGGCTCTTCCTCCGCCTCTTCAAACCGCGCCAGAACCTCACGTACGGCGAGGCGGCAAAAGTCGCCATCGAGGCGGCCAGGATCAGGACGCTCTCGGGGGAATCGCCCTCCACCCGCTCCGCGCGCGGCCACTGGTCCCAGGCCTACGTGGCGACGCTGGAGAAACGCGGCTCCCCCGTCTTCTCCGATTCCTCCCTCGACGTCAGTACCCCCATTCCCCGCAGTTCCTTCCTCCGCCTCCTCATGGAAGCCTTCTCCGTGCGAGAGGATGCGGACACGTTGACCGACGACGAGATCCTCGCGTTCGCCAAGAAAAACAAGTGGATGGACGGCGTCCCCTTCTTCCGCGAGAGCCCTCCCCAAGCCCCCCTGCGGCGGCGGGATGCGGTGGGCATCGTGCGGAAGGTGATGGAGGCGTACGGGCGCAAGGGGGAAACCGTCCACGCGGCCGCCCCCAAAGAATCCATTGTCCGCCGGCTCCTCAAGCGGCTGGGGCTGTAGGGGGTGCATGGCGAACGCCTGCGGCAAGAGAAAATTGACAGGAGGAACGGGAGGGAACATCCTATTCCCCTTTTCCCCTCTCCCATGTCCTTGCCCAACGTCCGCGTGGCCACGACGCTCATCGTCTTCTGCGTGGCAGTGTTCTCCTTCCTCCTCCCGAACGCCGCCACAGCCGTTGACCGCGAGTACACGGTGGATTTGGTGATCGGCGCGCAGTCCCCCTTGGGCGCGGACCGCGGCCGCCCCTTTGCGTACACCGTCTACCTGGAGAACAAGGGGCCCGCAGCAGCGCAGGGCGTCACCGTCACCACGCCGGTACCGATGGGGCTGCATTTTGAGAGGGAAGGGTCCGATGGCGCTTGCACGGAGGATGCCGATGAGAACGAGGTGGTGTGCTCCTATGCAAGCCTGGGCGTCAACCAGCTGCGCACCATCCCCATCGTCTTCCGCACGCGGCACCAGGACAGCTGCTCCGATATCGAGTATGTCCTCCAGTCCATGGCGGAGAGCCTCTCCACCGACGCCTTCCCTCTCTCGGACACCAGCGTCCCCGTCCGCGTGTGGATCCGCTGCGTCCCCGTTCCGCCCCAGTGCGATGACGGGATGGACAACGACCACGACCTGCTCACGGACATGGAAGATCCCGGCTGTCTCTCTTCCACCCAGGATGACGAGCGCCGCGACCAACGTGGCGGCGTTCGGGAGCGCGGCACCGTCCGTTCATCCTCCTCGTCCTCTTCCCCCTCGGCAGGGCTTCCGCCGGCATCTCCCGCGCCGGAGCCTGCCGCGCGCCCGCAGGCGCGCGGCATCCGCGTGAGCGTGCGGGCGGGGCGGGGGATGGTGCAGCCGGGCGAGACCGTACCGGTGACCATCCTGGTGCATAACCGTTCCAGCCGGAGCGCGGAAACCGTCACGCTCCGCTTCACATACGATCCGCGGCAGCTCAGCGTCACGGGCTTGCAGTGGGGGATCCACCGCGGCGCCGGCACGGCGGAATGGACGCTCGACATCCAACCCGACCAGACGCGGCGGGTCACCCTGGACGCCACGGTGCTCGCCGACGTCCCGCCGGGCAGCAGTGTGGTCGCCTCCGCGCGCGCCGAAGGACACCCGGATGCGCCCATAGCCTCCCTCGTCCTCCCCGTAGCGGTGCAGCTGCCGCAGACGGGTGGAGGTCAGTTCACGGCCAGGGTGGAGAGCGCATCGCGCTTCCTCACGCCCATTGGCCACGGCGGCTCTCTCGCATTCCTTCTCATGAGTGTAGCCGTCGCCGGCGCATGGGGAGGGACGGTGACGCTCGCGCGGCGCGCGTCCCGAAGCAGGTAACCCCGCCGGAACGGCTCCCGCTGGAACCTCTACCCCGTCATGGACGCGCCATGCGGCAAGTGCATTTCCGCGTCCGTGCGGTATCGTTTGGGGAACTTCCCCCGGTTTCCCTATGGCAAATCGCCAGACGACCCTCGTTCTCCTCGGGACGGTATTGGCCGTCGCCGCGCTCGGCGTGGTCAGCCTCACCTCCAATACCCGACAGATCGCGCAGGTCATCGAAGGCCTGCAGAGCATCAGCATCCCCCTCCCGGCTGGCGGGGGCACCTACGGGCTGGAAGATCCCGTGCGCCTCACCGCGCAGGGCGACGTGGGCACGAGCACCATGCCCGTGCGCGCCGGCTGGAGCTACAAGCATTCCTCTTGGCAGTCCATGCGTGAGATCCCCGGCTGCGGGAACGTGAAGACGTGCTCCTTCACCTTCACCCGCCCGGAGGAGGCGGGGACGTACGCCGTGACGGCGGACGCCTCCGACCGCTACGCCACCGTCAGCATCGTCATCGAAGAGCGGCTCACGAACCCCTTCAACGACGCGCTGCCCGGATGGGCGCAGGAAGCCGTCATCCGCATGAGCAGGCTGGGCATCATCCGGGGGTACGAGAACGGCGGCTTCGGGCCCGGCGATCCCGTGACGCGCGCCCAGATGATCACGCTGCTCGCGCGCCTCCTCGAGGCGCGGCAGCGGCTCACGTACGCATCGTGCGTCCAGGCAAACTACGCCGATGTGGCCGCGGACCACTTCGCGCGATCTCCCCTGTGCGCTTTCGAAGCCAACGGATGGGTGGACGCCCCCGCGGCGTTCCCGGGGCGGCGCTTCGCTCCGGAGGCACCCTCCACCCGCGCCTTCACGGCCGGACTCGTGGCGCGCTCCACCCGGGCGGTCTTCGAAGGCAACGGGGTGCGGCCGTCGGAGGGCGTGGCGTTCGATGACGTGGGTCCGAGCCATCCGTCCTTCGCGGATATCCAGGCGGTGAGCGGCTACGGCGTCATGACGGGCAATCCCAATGGCGACTTCAATCCGGACGGCACGCTCAACCGCGCCGAAGCGGCGGTGATCCTCTTCCGCGTCTGGCCCAAGCTCGCGGTCCCGGGGAACGTTTCGTCCGCCGTCCCATCCTCCCCGGCGGCCGGTGGCGGCGCGGATGCGCAAGAGGGGCAGCCGTGCGACGACGGCCTCTACTGCACCGTGGGCGAAACGCTGCGCGGCGGCAGGTGCACGGGGGGGAGCGCGAGGAACTGCTCGGACGGGAACGCCTGCACCAATGATTCCTGCGCGGAGAACCAGGACGTTTGCCTCTTCATCAACAACGCCAACAGCTGCGACGACGGGAACCCGAACACCGTCGACGACCGTTGCGCCACGGGACAGTGCAGGGGCGTTGCCGCGTCGGCTCCGGGAAGCTCCGCGGCATCGTCGACCGCCGCAGCCGGCTCCAACCTCGCGGTCTGCAACGGCCAGGAAGTGGACCTCAACACCAGCGTCGTCAACTGCGGCAGCTGCGGCAAGGTTTGCCGGGACCTTCCCCACGCCGCCCAGAACTGCCGTGCCGGCTCCTGTGCCTTCAGCGCATGCCTGCAGGGCTGGCGCAACTTGGACGGCAACAACGCCAACGGCTGCGAGGGGGCTCCCGCCGGCTCCAACCTCGCGGTCTGCAACGGCCAGGAAGTGGACCTCAACACCAGCGTCGTCAACTGCGGCAGCTGCGGCAAGGTTTGCCGGGACCTTCCCCACGCCGCCCAGAACTGCCGTGCCGGCTCCTGTGCCTTCAGCGCATGCCTGCAGGGCTGGCGCAACTTGGACGGCAACAACGCCAACGGGTGCGAAGCGCCGCCGCAGTGAGCGGGTCTCACTGGATCGTGAACGCCCCGTTCCCCGACATCGTGAGGGAGCTCCCCACGAGCGCGGTGCCGATGACGTCCGAGGCACCGTTGCCCGAGAGGGTGAAGCCCGCGTCGCGCGCGTAGAAGACGCCGTGGAGGCTCAAGTTGCCGTTGCCGCTGATCTGCACGTTCTGCGTGGAAGAGCGGTCCTGGAAGTAGGTGACGCCCGCGTACGGGCCCGCGGTCCGGTGGGAGAGGAAGACGTCGCCGTTGCCGCTGAGCCTGAAAATGCCGTTGGTGCAGTAGATCATCACGTCGGTGCCCGTGAGCCTCCCGTTCCCGGAGACGGCGAGGCCGCCGTCCAAATAGTACACGCCCGGGTTGAGCGTGACCTGCGCGTTGCCGCTCACAATGATGCCGCCGTCGTACGTGCCCGGTTCCAGCGTGCGCGCGGTGTTCCCGCCCGCGTTCGCTTGGGGGAAAGGGGGGGCACTGGGCACGGGGACGGGGAGTCCCGCCAGGGGGTCGGAGGCGGGGGAGGCGCCGCTCTGTACCGTCCCGTTGATGACGGCGTTGCCGGAGACGCTCGTGCCCGGCGTGCCCGCCACGTTGAGTGTTGGGATGGTGAGCACGGCGTTGCCGCTCAGCTTCACTGCCGCGGCATTGGTGGAATTCACCTGGGCGCCGCCGCCCGGCGTGACCGTGAGGCGCGCGTTGCCGGAGAGCGTGAGGCTGCCGGGGGTGGATGCGCTGAGCAGCACCATCCCCAGGAGGGAGGTGTACGGCGCGGAGGAGCTGCCGCCGCCTCCTCCCGCAGCGCCCCCGCCTCCGGTGGCACCTCCCGCAGCTGAACTTCCTCCGCCCCCCGCGCCTCCTCCGGAACTGCCGCCCCCTCCGTCGGTGCCCGAACCCCCGCCCGCGCTACTGCCCTCCGGCGCGGCGCACGGTCCCAGTGTATCCCCCTGGGACAGGTGGATCTGCAGGAGCGCAGGGGCGATGATGATGGTCTGCCGGTCCCCCGTCGGGTCCGTGTGGCACATCTCCACGGATTCCGATGGGTTGTAGGCGATGCCGGAGCCCGAGACGTCCACGGTCACCGTATCCCCCTGCAGGTTCGTGAGGGTGATGCTCCCCGTCTGGGTGGGCGTCCCCTCGATGTGCCGGAACGTCACTTCTGCGAGGCCGCTCGCGGCGACCCCCCCCACGATGCCCATCTGTTCGTCGAAGGCGGGTTCGCGCATGGCGTACGAGGAACCCTTGAAGATGACGCCGTGTTCCACCGAATACCCCCACGAATCCCCGCGCATCCCTTCCAGCGCCAGCGTGCGGGCGCGGCCGAGGGCGGTGCTCACCTGGTCCGCGGAGAGGGAGAGGTCGTTCTTGAAGAACAGGCTGCGGGCGAAGGGGAACGCGAGGCCGGCAATGATGGCGATGATACCGAGGACCGTCAGCAATTCCACGTAGGTGAAACCACGGCGCAGTCCCGCGTATGACGAGGGACGGAGACGGGTGAAACCCGATTGGGACGCGGGGAAACGTTCGGATGGGGAAGAGGGGAACATGGGCGGGAGGAAAGTACGCCCTAGTGTATCCCATCCATCCACTACCAGCGCATAAACCGGTCTTCCTTCAAGCGTTGTCATCCGTATTTGTCCAAAGAGGCCCTTCCTCGTACACTTTCCCTGCCTCCCTTCCCCTGTCCATGATGCTTGCCAAACGCGCGTTCGCGCGGCTCAGGAAAACCGTCACGTTCCGGTTGCCGATCCTCATCGGCGCCGTTACCCTCGTCACCCTCATCATCGCTGCCGTGGTTTCCCTCGTCCTGCAGGGCGGGAACGGCGCACGGTTCGCGCAGCGGCAGAACGTGACAAGCCGGAGCGCGCTCTACATGAGCTTCCCGGAGCGGATGGACCGCGCGAGCGTGGAGCAATTCCTCCTGGTGCCGCAAGGCATGACGGGAGGGATGGAGTGGGAGGATGACGTCCTCGTCTACCGCCCATCCTCGCCGCTCACGTCCGGAGCCACATACACGTTCCTCCTCCCGGCGCAGGCGCTGACGGCGGAGGGTCGGGCGCTGGGACACGACATCGAGTTCGTGTTCGTTGTGGCGGGGCCGCCCCGCGTGGTGGTGCGGATTCCGCCTGCGGGGGCGGTGCGCATCAGCGCATCCTCGCGCATCACCCTTCTCTTCGACCGCCCCATGGTCCCCCTCGCGGCGGTGCAGGGGGAGTTCGCCAAGGATGCCCTGCGCGAGTGGCCGGTGGCCGTCACTCCCGCCGTGGAAGGGCGCTGGCGCTGGATCAGCACGGTGGCGCGCGAGTTCATCCCCGCAGTTCCCCTCACCGAGGGGACGCGGTACACCGTCACGGTCCCCAAGGGGATCGCCTCGGTGATCGGCGACACCACCGAGGAGGAGTTCACATGGAGCTTCGAGACGCTGCGGCCGGAGGTGGTGGCGACGGAGCCGGAGGAGGGGAGCGACACCGCAGGTCCGTCCACCGTCATCACTCTCGCGTTCAACAGGGAGATGGACCTGGCGAGCGCGCGCGGACTGCTCACGCTCACCCGTGAGCCTTCCTCTTCCTCCGCCGCGTCCGCTCCGCGGGGCGAGACGATCGGGTGGAAGGCGGTGCGCTACGGCGAGACGGAGGAGGCCGTCACCGACAAGCGGACGGTGGTCCTGGTCCCCGGCGCGCCGCTCCTGTTCAACAGCCGGTACGCGGTGGAAGGGAAGCCGGGTATCCGCGGCCTGGAAGGGGAGTTGGGGACGCAGAGCGGCTTCCTGCTGCGGTTCCGGACAGTAGGTGTCCTCAGCGTGCGGGAGGCGTCTTTCCGGAAGGAGGAGGGCGCCATCCTCATCCGGTTCGCCAATCCCATCGATGACAAAACACTGGCGCAGGGGATTACAGTGAGCCCTCCGCTCCCGAAGACGGAGGAATCACCCTGGTCCTCGCAGGAGTGGACGGAGAACCGCGACGTCCGCGCCTACCCGGATCTTCAACCCAGCACCACCTATACCATTACGGTGGGGACGGGTGTGAAGGACCGCTACGGGCAAACGCTCCCGGAACCGTACACGTTCACGTTCACCACGCCCTCGCTGCGGCCGCGCGCTTTCATCCATTCCCGGGGGGAATTCGGCGTGTTCGAGAAGGGCAAGCCGCCCGTGTACTACCTCAACGCCGTGAACGTGAGCCGTCTGGACCTGGAATTCGCCAAGCTTTCGCTCCCGGAGTTCCTCGCCATCCGCGCCGCGCGGCGCAAGTCGTGGGACTTCGTGCCCACCCTCGGGAGCGCGGAGCTCTACCGCACGTGGAACGTCACGCCCCCGAAGAAGAAGGACGCATGGAGCGTGGAGGAGTTCGACGTGCAGGAAAAATCCGGTCAAGCCCTTCCCGCCGGCATCTACGCGCTCCTCCTGCGCGCGCCGGAGTACATGCAGATGGGGAACGAGCGCATCCAGGCGGTGGAGCAGCAGTACTTCGCCGTCACCAATCTCGCACTCACGCTCAAGTTCTCGGGAACCCGGGCGCTCGTATGGGTCACCGACATGCAGACGGGTACACCGGTGAAGGGCGCGCGTGTGGCCATCCACGCGTTGGACGGCCGGGAAGCGGCGAATGGCACCAGCAATGCGCAGGGATTCTTCGAGGCAGACTTGCCCCTCCCCGAGATGAAGGCGGATGCGTACGACTGGGAACCGGAATTCTGGGTCACGGCGCAGACCGCGGATGACTTCGCCTTCGTGGGGAGCGCCTGGAACGACGGCATCCGTCCCTACAACTTCGATTTCCCCATGGAATTCCGCGGCGCATCCGCCAAGGAGTTCCGCCTCGATTCCTACGTGTACACGGAGCGCCCCCTCTACAAGGCGGGGGACACGGTGTTCTTCAAGGGGCTCCTGCGCCTGCGCGACTGGGACGGCCGCTTCACCATACCCGCGGACCGCAAGGTACAGGTGACGGTGAACGATCCGGAGGGGAAGGAAGTGTACAGGGAGATCCTCCCCGTCAGCGCGTTCGGGAGCTTCCACGGAAAGCTGCCCATCGACGCCAAGGCATCCCTCGGCCAGTACTCCCTCAATGCCGCGCTCACGCCGGAGACGGACGTGGAGTACCCCTCCGCCGGCGGGATGTTCTCGGTGCTGGCGTACCGCAAGCCGGAGTACAAGGTGGAGGTCACGCCCGAGCGGGAAGACTCCTTCACGGGTCAGGACGTGGAGGCGCAGGTCACCGGTGCGTACTACTTCGGCGCGCCCATGGCCGGCGCGACAGTCAGCTGGCGCGCGGTGGCCACCGACTACTTCTTCAATAAGGCCACGGACGGGTGGTACTCCTTCTCCGCCGAAGACACGTGGTGCTGGTGGGAGTGCGAGCGAAAGACGGAACCGGTCTCGGAGGGGAAGGGGACGCTGGACGCGGCAGGCGCCTTCCGCATCACTGTGCCGGCGGACCTCCGCACCAAGGCGCTGAGCCAGGTGTTCACGATCGAAGCGGACGTCACCGATGCCAATAACCAAGTGGTGAGCAGCCGCGGATCGGCCGTGGTCCACAAGGCGGACGTGTACGCGGGCGTGAAGACGCAGGACTCCGTGGTTGCACCGGGGGAGGGGGCCACGGCGGACATCATCACCGTCAAGCCGGACGGCTCGCCCCTGCCCGGGCAGTCCGTCAAAGCCGCGCTGTACTCGCGGCAGTGGAACACCGTCCGCAAGAAGAACGTGGACGGGGCGTACTACTACGACAACGAGCCCAAGGATACGTTCCTGCGGGACATCACCGTCGTCACCAATGAGGAGGGGAAGGGGAAGGCGACGCTCACCGTCCCTGCGGGAGGGGAGTACCGCATCGTCGTCACCGCGCGCGATGGGGAAGGGCGCGAGGCGAAGGCCGCTACGAGCGTGTACGGCTACTCCAGCAGCTACGTCAACTGGCCGCGCTCCAACAACGACCGTTTCGATGTCATCCCGGACAAGCAGGAGTACAAGCCCGGCGACACAGCCGCACTCCTCCTCAAGTCCCCGTACCAGGGCAAGGGCGTCAAGGCGCTCGTCACCGTGGAACGGGAGGGAATCCTGAGCAAGCAGGTCGTGGACATCGAGAGCAACGCGCAAACCATCCGCATCCCCGTCACGGAGAAGCTCATCCCCAACGCGTACGTTTCGGTGGTGGTGATCAAGCCCCGCGTGGGCGAGACCTTCAACGAGAACCCGCCTTCGCCTGCGGGCTACGGACGGGCAGGCGGGCTGGATACGGGGGCGCCGGCTTTCAAGATCGGCTACGCGAAACTCTCGGTGGATGTCTCCGGCAGGAAGCTCGCCATTGACGTGCAGACGGATAAGCAGCGGTACGGCCCCGGCGAAAAGGTCACAGCCACCCTGCGTACCAAGGATGCCGCCGGCAAGCCCGTTTCCGCGGAGGTCTCGCTGGGCGTGGTGGACATGAGCTTGCTCGCGCTCAGCAGCTTCGAGACGCCGGACCTCACCCGTCTCTTCTACGGCGAGCGCGGGCTGGGCGTGAACACCGCCCACATGCTCACGCAGCTCCTGGAGCGCTTCAAGCCGGGGTCCAAGGGCGGCGGCGGAGGGGTGGATCCCGAGAGCCGCGCGCGCGGGACGTTCCTGGATACGGCCCACTGGACGCCCGCCGTGGTCACGGACCGCAACGGGGAGGCATCCTTCTCCTTCACGTTACCGGACAACCTCACCACGTGGCAGCTCCTCGCCATCGGATCCACCAAGGACCACCTCTTCGGCTCCAAGGCCGCCACGGTCCTGGAGACGAAGAAAGTGATCGTGCGTCCCGTGCGTCCCCGCTTCGCCGTGCACGGGGACCGCATCGGGTTGGGCGCCATCATCCACAACTACCTCCCGGAGAAGCGGACATTCAGGGTCACGCTCGCGGGCAGCGGCTTCACCCTCGACGGCCCCGCCGACCGCGTCGTCACCGTGGCGAGCGGCGGGCAGGTGAAAGTATCGTTCCCCATCGTCGCGGACATCACCGACCGGATGACGATCCGTCTTCGGGCGGAATCCGAAGGGGCGCTCGATGACATCACGGAGAGCATCCCCGTCCTCCCGTTCACCACGCCGCAGGCCGTGGCCACCGCGGGTTTCACGGAGAAGGTGGCGCTGGAGAAGGTCCTCCCCCCGACGGAACGCGAGGCACCGGAGGGGACGCTCGCCGTCACCGTGTCGCCATCACTGGCGGCGTACCTTCCCAAAGCCCTCGACTACCTGGTGCAATACCCCTTCGGCTGCGCGGAGCAGATCCTCAGCAGCTTTCTCCCCAGCGTGGTCCTCGCCCGGCTGGGGGAGCAGGGCGCCGTGGGGATGGACCAGGGGAAGCTGCGCGCCGCCGTCACCACCGGACTCCAGCGGCTCTACACGCTGCAACGCGGCGACGGGGGATTCGGCTACTTCGCCGAGAGCCGCCGCAGCGACCCCGCCCTCTCCGCGTACGTCCTCTACGGACTCGCCCTCACCAAGGAGAGCGGCTTCACGGTGGACCAAGGCGTGATCGACCGCACGGCGTCCTACCTGAAGGACGTGCTGCGGCGCCAGGACCCGGCAGGAGCCGGCGATTCAAACCGCGGGTTGTCCTTGAATCTCACCGAGCGTGCGGAGATCCTGCACGCGCTCGCCGAGGCGGGGCGCGGGGACGTCAGTCTCCTCAATAACCTCTACGACCAGGTAACCGGCGGTTTCAACCGCCGGCTCCCTCTCTTCGCCAAAGCCAAGCTGGCATTGGCGTACGGGAAGACGGCTCCCCAATCCCCGCGCGCCGCGGACCTCCTCAAGGAGATCACGGCTTCCACGCGCGTGGACGCGCGCGGCACGCACTTCGAGGAAGAGGATGCCGCCGAGTGGGGTCTCTTCATGAACACCACGCAGCGCACCACCGCGCTCGTCCTCCAGGCGTTCCTGCGGTCCGACCCCGGCAACGCCCTCATCCCGAACGTCACGCGCTATCTCCTCTCCGTCCGCACGGAAGGCCACTGGGACACCACGCAATCCACGGTGCAGTCGCTGCTGGCGTTCTCGCAGTACCTGCGGCAGACGGATGAGCTCAACGCGTCCTTCAACGGCGGCGTCTTCATCAACGGGGAGCGCTTGCTGGACTGGGACGTGGGCAGGGCGCAAGTGCTGCAGCGCAAGGAAGTCACCCGGAGCCTCGATGGGCTCGCGCGCGGCAAGGAGAACGAGGTCCGCGTGGGCGTCAACGGGACGGGCAGGCTGTACTACGACCTGCTCCTCTCCTACGTCTTCACGGGGGACCGCATCGAACCCGCGGAGGAGGGGATCAGCGTCTCGCGCGAGGCACGTCCGTTCGCTCATGATGCAAAAGGATCGGGACCCAAAGGGGCTCCCTTCGGGGGCCAGAAGCCGCGGATCGGGGAGACGTACGTCGTCACCCTCACCGTCACGGTGCCGCAGGAGCGCCAGGCCGTGGCCGTGGAGAGCCCCGTTCCCGCGGGGATGGAGGTGATCGACCTCTCCCTGGCGACCGCGCAGCAGAACCTCCTCGGCCGCACGGACGACGCGTCGCAGGGATGGTGGAGCGAGGACTACGGGGAGAGCGGCCTGTGGCACTTCACCCACCGCGAGGTGCGCGATGACCAACTCTTCCTCTTCGCGGACACCCTCCCCGCCGGCGTGTACCAGTACCGCTACCTCGTGCGCGCCACCGTCCCCGGCACGTTCCACGAGCGCCCCGCCCGCGCCTACGAGATGTACTTCCCGGAGACGTTCGGGCAGACGGAGGGGAAGATGGTAACAATCAGTGAATGACGCTAACGCTGCGGTCGTTACTGGCTCGTTTGAGAAAGGAAACCGAGGAAACCGAAGAAACCGAGGAATCCGTCGAAGCGGCTCCTCGGGACCATCGGACTCTTCGGACTCTCTCCGGAGTTCTCTTCGTGACAGTCACCGCCATCCTCCTCTGGCCCCTCCCCTCCGCCCTCCTCCGCCCCCGTCCCCAGCAGGCCGTGCAGATACTGGACCGCGAGGGGCGCCTCCTCTACGAGGCGCGCGGGGCGGAGAGCGGTTCCTTCCGGTTCGTCCCGCTCGCGGAACTTCCGGAACCGCTCACGTCCGCCTTCCTCGCCATCGAGGACCGTCGGTTCTATAACCATGGCGGCGTCGATGTCCGTGCCATCGCGCGCGCGGCGTGGCAGAACCTCTCGGCGGGGAGGGTCGTCTCCGGCGGGAGCACGCTCACGCAGCAGCTCGTGCGCAACGCTCTTCAACCGCGCCGCCGCACGTTCTTCTACAAGATGCGCGAAGCGTTCCTCGCGTGGAAGCTCGAATGGGTGCGGAGCAAGGGGCAGGTTCTGGAGGCGTACCTCAACACCGTCCCCTTCGGGCACCAGGCGTACGGCATCGCGGCGGCATCGCGCATCTTCTTCGACAAAAATCCGCACGAGCTTTCCGCGGCGGAATGCGCGCTCCTCGCCGGCCTCGTCCAATCACCGAGCGGCTTGGATCCCTACCGCAACCCCAAGCGCGCGAAGGAGCGCCAGCGGATGGTCCTCGCTGCCATGCGGGAGACGGGAGCAATCGACGGCGCCGGGGAAGCGGAGGCACTGGCGGAACCGCTGCGGTACTCCCACGGGAAGGTCCCCATCCGCGCCCCGCACTTCGCGTTCTGGGTGCAAGGGGAGAATCCCGATGCGTTCCGGGAGGAGGGGGAACTGCGCACCACGCTGGATCTCTCCCTCCAGCGCGAGGCGGAGGAGATCGTGGCGCGCAAGCTCGCGGAACTCGCGGACCGCAATGTCACGTCGGCCGCGGTCGTCATCCTCGATGCCCGGCAGGGAGACGTTCTTGCCATGGTGGGATCGGCGGACTACTTCGATGCGGAGCACGACGGCGCGGTCAATGTCGCGCTTTCGCCCCGCCAGCCCGGTTCCGCCCTCAAGCCCTTCACCTACGCCCTCGCCCTCTCGCGCGGCGCCACGGCGGCCGCAACGGCGGCGGACATCGAGACGCAGTTCTTCACGCAGGAGGGGAACCCCTACATCCCCCGCAACTACGACTACGGCTACCACGGCCTCGTCCGCTACCGCGAGGCGCTGGCCAACTCCTACAACATCGCGGCGGTCCGCGTCCTCGAAGGATTGGGGGTGGAATCCCTCCTGGAGTTCCTGCGAGGCGCCGGCATCACGACGTTCACGGAAAAGCCGGAGCACTACGGCCTCGCGCTCACGCTGGGCGACGCCGAAGTCACCTTGCTGGAGCTCACGGCCGCGTACGGCATGCTTGCGCGCGGCGGCGTGACGCTCATCCCGCGGGCGGCGCTGGGAGATCCCGTCCTCCCCGGCGAAAGGATGCTGGATGAGCGCGTGGCGTGGCTCATCACCGATATCCTCAGTGACGAAACCGCGCGCCTCCCGGAGTTCGGGGAATATTCCCCCCTCTCCCTCCCGTTCCCCGTAGCCGCCAAAACCGGCACCACGCGCAACTCGCGCGATAACTGGACGGTGGGCTACACGCCGGATGTCGTCGTCGGCGTGTGGGTGGGGAACGCGGATAATTCCCCCATGCGGGGAACCTCGGGTGTCACGGGGGCGGGCCCGATCTTCCACGATGTGATGCTTGCAGCCATGGACAATAAAATAACTCAGGAATTTCTGCAACCGCAAGGGCTCATCCGCAAAACAGTCTGCAAGATCTCCGGAAAGCTCCCCACGGAAGATTGCCCTCACACCATCGATGAATGGTTCATAGAAGGAACGGAACCGATGGAGAAAGATGATGTGTACCGCAGCGTGGCCATTGATACGCGTAACGGTCTCCTGGCCTCATCCGCATGCGGTCCGGATGTGACGGTGGAGCGCGTCTTCACCGTGTTCCCGCCGGAACTCACGGCGTGGGCGAGGGAAAACGGGTACGTCGCGCCCCCGCGGGAAACGTCACCTCTTTGCGGTGCCGCGTCCGTAGCGGGCGGTGGCGGCGCAGCGGGAGAGTTCTCCTCCCCAAAACCATCCTCCCCCTGGCTCTCCATCCTCAAGCCGCAACCCCATGACAGCTTCCAGCTCGATCCCCTCATTCCGGATAGGGATGAGAAGATCATCTTCCGCGCCGAAGCGCATCCGGCAATCAAGACCGTCACCTGGTACGTCAACGGGGAAGAGGTCGGTCAAGGGGAGGCGCCGGGTTTCCGGTTCGATTGGTCGCCGCTCATCGGTCGCTTCACCATCACGGCGAGAGCGGAGGAGCTGGAGGAGGAGAGGAGGATCGAGGTGGTGGAGTAGATGTGTGTGTTTCTGTTCCTCCATCCCCCAGCCCCTTCCTCCTTCGGAGGAAGGGGAGAACAAACCAGGAGCACAAACAACAAACATTCCCCTCCTCCAACGGAGGAGGGGTTAGGGGTGGAGGAAACAAAAACAAGAGGAGGGGCAAGGGGTGGAGGAAACAATATACATACAAATAAATAGGGCTACGTCGTCAATCTCGCCGTCACCACCAACCGCACCCCGAAATATTGGCTTATAGAAGGGAAAATCTATGGTATTTACAAGATGGTAAAGAAGTATACAATACTATACTTCCTCCTACGACGTTCGCAGGAGGGAGAAATGGGTCTTTTCATCTTAGGGAGGCTATCAAGATGAAACGTTCATGGATGATTCGTTGTATCCTGGTTGTTGTTGTTTTGCTCAGCGGTTGTTCGTTCCGTTCGCGGTTCGATATGGCCGTTCAGGGAAACGTCCAACTCGTGAGTTGGATGCCACCCCAGGATATCGACGCCCACGTTGCGTGGGCTCTCGATGCTGAACGTTGAAGATCCTGACCCTCGCCGTGCGCTTGCGCGGCGGGGGTTGTTTTTGTGGCGCACTGGTCCATCATATCCCCATGCTGGCTGCGCCAACCGAACGGTCGCTGCGCCTGTGGCGGGGGTTCTGGCAACTCCTCTATCTGGCGAACTTCCTCCTCATCCTCGCCTTCTGGTGGCGCGGGACGGGCTCCGCCATCACCACCGGCGCTTCCATCCTCACGGGGCTCGGGCGGCTCACGGGGCTGCTTGCCGCGTTCTTCATCCTCATCCAGTTCTTCACCATCGGGCGCATGCCGTGGCTGGAGCGCGCCTTCGGCTTGGACCGTCTCACGCGCATCCACCATCGCTCGGGGACGCTGGGGATCGTTCTGCTCCTCTTCCATCCGCTCCTCATCGTCACGGGGGGCGCCATGGCTTCCCGCACCGGCGTCATCGCCCGGCTTGCGCTCCTCCTCGGCGTGCCCGCAATCGCCCAGGCGGCGTTCGCGCTGGGGCTCTTCGTCTTCCTCGTCATCACGTCCATCGTCTTCGTGCGCCGCAGCGTCCCTTACGAGCAGTGGTACCTGGTCCACCTCATCGCCTACGCGGCGCTCCTCTTCTCTTTCTTCCATCAGGTTGCCTTTGGCACCGACCTGCGGCAGCGCGCGTTCTTCGCGTACTGGATCGCCCTCTACACCGCCGTCCTGGGGAGCCACCTCCTCTTCCGCTTCGCCCGTCCGCTCGCCCTCTACGCCCGCCACCGCTTCACCGTGAAGCGCGTGGTCCGGGAGACCCACAACGCGGTCTCGGTGTACATCACGGGGCACCGCCTCTCCCGCTTCCGCATCCTCCCCGGCCAGTTCATGGTCCTGCGCTTCCTGCGGCGGGGGATGTGGTGGCAGGCGCATCCTTTTTCGCTCTCCTCCTTGCCGGGGGATGCGCTCCGCGTGACCATCAAGGACTTGGGGGACTTCACGCGGGGAGCGGAGGCAATCCCCGTCGGTACGGCAGTTCTCATCGACGGGCCGTACGGCATCTTCACGGACCGCGCGGACATCACACGCAACGTCCTCTGCATCGCGGGAGGGATCGGCATTACGCCCATCCGTCCCCTCTTCGAGCAGGCGCTCCTGCAGGGGCGGAAGGCGACGCTGCTCTACGGCAACCGCACCCCGGCGGACGTCGTCTTCGGAGAGGAGCTCAAGGGGATCGCGCAGAAGTCCGGCGGGCGCTACATCCCCGTCATCAGCAAAGACCCCGCCTACCCGGGAGAGAAGGGGCAACTGGATGCGGAGAAGATCCGCACCCTCGTGCCGGACGTCCTGGAACGCGAGGTGTACCTGTGCGGCCCCATCCCCATGATGGACGCGGTCACCGCGGCGCTGCGGTCACTCGGGTTCCCTCCGGAGCGGCTGCATGTGGAGAAGTTTGAGTTCTGAAGGGTGCCTTTAGAGATCCAGCGTGGAGGGCACATCCATCCAATCCCAGATGGCTTCCCAAACGTCCAGGGGGACGACCGCATTCACGGGGCCCCAGAGCTCGCACGTGGCCGCGGTTTCCTCCGCGCGGGAACCGCCGTAACGCTTGATGGAGATCACCGCGGCGCGGGCGTTTCCGGCGATGGACTTGGGCGTGCCTTCGGTGAAGGTGTAGTCGTAGCGGTAGTCCCCAACCTTGTCGATGCGGCGCTCGACCTCGGTATTCACCAGGTCATGGCCGATGGCGCGGATGGGGCAGCGGGCTTCCACCACGGTATCCGTGTCGATGCGGAAGATGTGGCTGTTCTCCTTCTTGATCATCACGCCGATCCAGCCCGCGGGGAGCAGGACGGCGATGTCGGTGTTCAGGTAGAGGGGGGAGAAGCCCGCGGGACGTTCCTCGTTCCTGCTCCGGCGCGATGAGGAGGACCCCTGGCTGCGCCACCCGGTGATCTCCGCGTACGTGAGGGAGGGGAGGTCCCTGCGCCCGCTGCGGAGGCGGTAGACCATCTCCGCCACGTCGCCGCGCGAGAGAGGGGCGTGGACGGATGTCAGCGTGCGGGGGAGGGCGCCCTGGCCGGCGAGGTACCGCACGGCGGGGCCGTACCACTCGTCACCTGCTACGTATGGCAGGGGATCGCGGGCGGTGCGGACGCCGTCCACGTAGTCGTAATCGAGCGTGGCGAGGATCTTGGCGGCTTCCGCGAGCGTGATGGTCTGGGCGGGGCGAAAGGAACCATCAGGATACCCGCTCACGATGCCATGGCGCACGGCCATGCATAGATAGGACGCGTACCAGTTGCTGTTGCTCGTATCGGTGAAGTGGTAGGTGGCGACGGGGTCGCAGGCGCGGATGTCCCAGTCGGTGAAGGTGGCGCGCAGGGCGAGCTTGAGGAACTCCACGCGGTTCACGGAGGAGCCGGCGCGGAAGGTCCCGTCCGGATACCCGCTCACCATTCCTTCTCCCTCCAAGTAGGAAACGGCGTCCGCGTATCGGGAAGGGACGTCGCTATAGGAAGCCCGGGCGGCGGGCAGGACGCTCGTGAGGAGGAGGATGGTCGTGAGTAAGGAAAGTGAGGTTTTCATGCGGATATGATGACATGGGAAAAACCTATGTCAATCATACGGTTCTTTCCCGCTGTCTGTAGCCAGAAACCGACTTCTTTCCCCTCCGTTGGAAATCGTGGAGAATGTGGCCCATGAACCAGTCCCAGCACCCCCATGCAGACCGGGCACACACCCTGCCCATTCCGTACCTCCTCGCCGCGCTGCGCACGAACGGCGAGACGGGACTCTCCGCCGACGATGCCAGGAGCCGCCTGGAAGAGTATGGCACGAACGAACTCGCATCCGCGGAGCGCGCCTCCCCCTGGGTGCTGCTCCTGGCGCAGTTCAAGAACGTCCTCATCGTCATCTTGCTCATCGCCACCATGCTCTCGGCCATCCTGGAGCACGGGCTGGAGGCGGGCGCCATCGCGGTGATCGTCCTCTTCGCGGCGCTCCTGGGTTTCCTGCAGGAGTACCGCGCGGAGAAGGCCATCGACGCGCTGCGCAAAATGGCGGCGCCCACGGCCACGGTGCTGAGGGACGGGGAAGAACTGGACATCCCCGCACGCGAGCTCGTTCCCGGGGACGTGGTGATCCTCTCCACGGGCGACCGCATCCCGGCCGACGGCCGGCTCATCGAATCGGTCCGCCTGCAGGCGGACGAGGCCGTGCTCACGGGCGAGTCGCTCCCCGTGGAGAAGCAGACGGAGCCGGTGGAGGAGCACGGCGTCCCGCTCGGGGATCGGAGAAGCATGGTGTACGGGGGGACGGCGGTGACGTACGGGCGGGGGTTGGCTCTGATCACGGCCACGGGCATGCACACGGAATTCGGGAAGATCGCGGGGATGCTCGCAGGCGTGGAGACGGGCGAGACCCCCCTCCAGCGCAACCTGCGCCAGCTGGGGAAGACGCTGGCGATGTTCGCGCTTGGCATCGTCGCGATCGTGGTCATCATCGCCCTCTTCCGCGGCCAGCCGCTCCTGGACATGTTCGTGTTCGGCGTCTCGCTGGCCGTGGCGGTGGTGCCGGAGGCGCTCCCCGCCGTGGTCACCATCTCCCTCGCCATCGGCGTGCAGCGCATGGTCAGGCGCCACGCGCTCGTGCGGCGCCTCTCCGCGGTGGAGACGCTGGGTTCCACCTCCGTCATCTGCTCCGACAAGACCGGCACGCTCACCAAGGACGAGATGACGGTATGCGAGATCCTCTCCGCCGGACGCATCATCACCGTCTCCGGCGCCGGTTACGAGCCGCACGGCATCTTCACTATGCAAGGCCTGGAGGGGGGCAGGCGCCTCGATGCGGATCCGCCCCTCCTCGAACTCCTCCGCGCCGCCTGCCTTGCGTCCGACGCGCGGCTCATCCACAACGTGCATAACGGCTGGGACATCAAGGGCGACCCCACGGAAGGGGCGCTCGTGGTGGCCGCGGCCAAGGCCAAACTGCAGAAAGACGTACTGGACGAGGAACTGCCGCGCGTCGCGGAGATCCCCTTCACCTCGGAGACGAAGCGGATGACCACGCTCCACAGGACGTCCGATGGCGTCCTCGCCTGCTCCAAGGGCGCGCCGGAGGTGCTGGTGCAGAGCTGCGGCCGCGTGCGGTTGCCCGAGGGGATCGGGGAGCTGACGCCGGAGGGGAGGGTGGAAATCCTCCGTGCGGCCAAGCGGATGGCGGAATCGTCCCTGCGCGTCCTCGCCGTAGCTTCCAAGGAAGGCGCGCAGCTGCAGGATGCGGAGGAGGGCCTGGTGCTCCTGGGGCTCCTGGGCATGATGGACCCTCTGCGGCCGGAAGCGCGCGCGGCGGTGGAGAAGTGCCGGCGGGCGGGCATTCGCGTCATCATGATCACGGGGGACCACCCCGTCACGGCGCAGGCGATCGCGCGGGAGCTGGGCATCATGGGCGAGCGGACGGTGGTCACGGGGGCGGAGCTGGAGGATATGGGAGATGCTGCGCTCGGGAAGGAGCTCGATGACATCTCGGTGTTCGCGCGGGTTTCCCCGGCGCACAAGCTGCGGGTGGTCACCGCCCTCCAGGAGCGCGGCCACGTTGTCGCCATGACGGGGGACGGCGTCAACGACGCGCCCTCGCTCAAGAAGGCCGACATCGGCGTCGCCATGGGCCTCACGGGGACCGACGTCACTCGGGAGGCCTCCGCCATGACGCTCACCGACGACAACTTCGCCTCCATCGTCGCGGCGGTGGAAGAGGGGCGGGCGATCTTCGGCAACATCCGCAAGTACCTCACGTACCTCCTCTCCTCCAACATCGGCGAGATGCTCCTCGTGGTGGGCGCCTCCGTCGCGGGCGTCCCCCTCCCCCTCACCGCGGTGCAGATCCTGGTGGTCAACCTGGTCACAGACGGCCTCCCCGCACTCGCCCTGGCCTTCGACCCCCCCGACGCCGACCTCATGCAGCGTCCCCCCCGCGATCCCCGCCGCAGCATCTTCAGCCGGCGCGTGGTCGCCTTGATGACAGTGGGAGGCGTGTGGTCCATGATCATCAACTTGGGGATCTTCACGTGGGCGCTCCGAGCGGGGAGGAGCCTCCCCGAAGCCATGACCATCACCTTCCTTTCCCTGGCGCTCATCCAGTTCTTCAAGGCCTACAACTTCCGCTCCGACCGCGTCTCCGTCCTCCGCAAGCCCTTCGCGAATACGTGGCTCAACCTGGCGGTCCTGGCCGAGCTGCCGCTCCTGGCGGCCGTCCTCTACGTCCCCGCGCTCCATGCGCCCTTCGGCACCGTGTCGCTGCCGCTGCGCGAGGTGCTCCTGGTCACCCTCCTGGCGTTCACCGTCACGCCCGTCCTGGAGATCGCAAAGTGGGCGACGCGGAAGCTGCGCTGAGCGCGGGCAGAAGAAAAGCCCCGGGGGTGCCGGGGCTCTTCCGTTGCGGCGAACGGTCACTTGACGAATTTCAGCTGGATGAGCTTGGTGAAGATCTTGGAGACTTCCGCGCGGTTGATGGGGGCGTTGGGGCGCACAGTGCCCTTGGGCGAGCCGTCCTTCTTCGTGTCGCCGCTGATCACGCCTTTCTTGACGAGGAGCATGATGGCCTCCGCGTGCTTGTGGTCCTTGGGGAGGTCGGAGAAGGTGATGGCGGGCGCTATCTCGACCGCGGCCGCCGGAGGCGCCACGCTCCCTGATCCCGTCACCGACGTTCCGCTCCCGCCCAGCGCCGTCCCGCTGCCCGCGAGGGCTCCCGATCCCGTCACCGCGGGTGCCGCTGGACGGGGCGGCTGATCCGTGATGCCCAGTACCTCAACGATGGTCTGCATCACGGCGCCGCGGGAGGCGCTGGTATCGATGTTCAGGCGGTCGGTGTACACGCTCGCCCGCAGATCCTCCATCACGCGGACGTACCCCTTGGCCCAGTGGTTGCGGCTCCGGCGGTTCTTCACCGTGAAGGCGCCAGTCGCCTGGCCGTCGCCGGAGGCCTCCAGCGCCATCTTGGCGATTTCCGCGTAGGTGATGGGACGCGCGGGGCCGAATTCCCCCGTCGGGTTCCCCTTTACATCCTTGTACCCCGAAGCGATGCCGGCCTTGAGGACGGTGGCCACGGAGGCGGCGAACCAGCTGGTGACGGGAATGTCCTTGAATACCACGTCCTTGCCGCCCACGGACGCCTGGAGGAAGTTGCGGACGCTCTTGAGCTCCTCGACCGTCACCACTTCCGCGGGTCCCGAGCGGGGGGCTGCAACCGTGGAGACCGGGGGACTCGCAACCGATCCTCTCCTCCCCCCCGGTCCGGACGTCGAGCCGCCCGGCGAGGCCCCTGACGGCGAGGTCCCTGACGGCGCGCTCGTCCCACCGCCCCTTGGCGAGATAGCCGTGATGACGGAGAAGTGTTCCACCACTGCGGTCAGCGTGTTGTTCGTCGCATCCGTCGTCGTCGTGAGGGGGATCCACCCGGCATTGTCGTCCCAGGACGCGAGCGTGAGTTTGGCGATGTCCGAGACGCCGGCGGCCGTTAAGTCGGCCGCGGAGAGGGGGAAGGTGATGGTGGTCCCGGGCACGTTGGACTTGGTGTTCCCGTTCTCGTCCTTCGGCGTCACCTCCACCGCCATCGATCCCACGGTCTGGGCCGTGGCGGTCTGCGTCACGAACGCGGTGGTGGGGGCCGTGATCACGGGGCTCGCGTTGGAGCTCTGCCCCATGGCGCCCGCCGGAATGGTGAGCGAGAACTTGTCCCCGATGGTGGAGTTCCGCACCACGCCCCCCGCGGTCGGCGTCACCTCCGTGGAGAGCGGGTCTTGGCGGGAATACCCCGCGATGGCGGTGACGGCGAGGTTCTGCGTATTGCTGCCGGCGCTGGCGGCCACCGACGTCTCGGAGGATGCGTAGCCGTCGGTACGGGCCGTAAGCGTCCAGGTACCCGTCGTCACCTTGAGGGTATACGTGCCGGAGCTGACGTCCGCGAACGCGTACTTCCCGTCGCTGGTCTTGGCGAAGATCTTCGTCGGGAGGGTCACGGAGGCGCCGGCGAGCGTCACGCGGCCGGTGATGGTGGCCGTGGAGGCCGTGAGCGTGCGGCTGGTGCCGGTGCTCAAGGCCGCGCCGTTGACGGTCACCGTCGAGGGTGCCTCGCTGTCCACGCAACCCGCGTTCCCCGCCATGATGCGGTAGGTGCCGTTCGGCAGGTTCACGCTGTACGTGCCGTCATCCTGCACCGTAATCATGGTGGCGCGGCCGTTGGTCGCGTCCGCGAAGGAGACGGTCGCATCCAGGATGCACTGCGCGTTGCTGCTCGAGACCGTCCCCGTGACGGCGTACGTCGCCGCGGGCGTGAAGGTGACGGATTGCGTACCGCCCGCCGTCACCGTCACCGCTTCGGTATCGATCACCCCAAGGCCGGGGTTCCTCGCCTTGACGGTGTACGTGCCCGCCGCCACGGAGAGGGTGTAGACGCCGGTGGCGGTGGCGGTGGTCGTCCCGTTCCCGTTGCCGGAACTGTCCTCCGCGCGGACGAACGCGTCCGTGATAGCCGGGACCGTCACGATGATGGTGCCTCCCGCGGCGATGGTCAGGTTAATGTTATCGAGGGTCTGTCCTCCGGTCACGGCTTGGCCCGTGGCGCGCGACGTGGGGCCCGTGCCGGGCAGGAAGCCTTCTATGGTGTACGTCCCCGCCGGTACCTTCATGGAGTAGGTCCCGCTGGCCGTGGTGACCGTATGGTTCCCCCCGGCGGAGCCGTAAGCGTTCACGAAGGCGCCGCCCACGCCCGTGCTATTCTGCGTCACGGTGCCGTTGATGGTGCCGAAGTTGGCGCTCGAGACCTGCAGGTTCTGCCCCGTGACGTTATTGGTCGTCACCACCACCGTCGTCGCCGGCAACTCACCGAAGCCGGGGACGAAAGCCGTCACGTCCCATGTCCCCGCTTCCACGTACAGCGTGTAGTTCCCCGCGCTGTTCGTTGGGGCGTCGCGGAAGGTGCCGTTGAAGTTGCCGCTCTCCTGCTTCTTCCCCATCACGTGCGCGTACGGGACGGCGTTGCCGGATTCATCCAGCACTTGCCCGGCGATGGAGAGGCCGCCCTGGAGGATCGTGAGGCGGAGGGGGCTGGCCGCGGTCACGAGCGACCCGTTCTGGTAGACGTCTGCGGTCGCGTTGCCGTCCGTGGCGCCGGCATCCGAGTCAGGCTTGACGAGGACGGGGATATTGGACGAGGGAGGCATCCCCGGCTTCATCGCCTGGACCACGAAGGAGCCGCTCGAGACGTAGAGGGTGAACGTGCCGTCCGGCTTCGAGTTGGCGCCGCTCTCCTTCATCCCTTCCCCCTGCATCGTCGTCATGGGCCGCGCCATCACCCAAGCGCCGTTGATCATCGAACCGGAGGCGGTCACCACCCTGCCGGGGATCTGGAAATCCGCGGATGTGAGCGCGAAGCTGACGCTGGCGTTGCCGCCCGACGGGACGATGACGTTCCTCTGCGGCGGGGGCATGAAGGTGAAGTCGGCCATGTCGCCGCCGCCCATGGAGGGGTCCTTGTTCATCCGCGGCCCCACCCCCACGCTCCACGTGCCGGTGGAGACGGGGAGGGTGACCTCCTGCGTCGCGGCCGAGTAGTCCACCTCGCGCACCACGTTCCCCGCCCTGTTGCTGTTGGGGTTGAAGGCGAAGACGTCGATGTCCGTGCCGTTGGGAATGCCGGTGATGGAGACGGTGATCGTCTGGGTGGTGGTGCTGAGGCCGAAGTCCACAGTCCGGTCCCCCCCCGAAAGATTGACGTCGCGGTTCGGCGAGCCGCCTATGAAGAACGAGCCGGATCCGATGGGCGGCAGCATTACGTGGTAGAACCCGTCATTGAGGCTCGTGAAGGAGTACGTCCCGTCCGAGGCCGTGGACGCGCAGGTGTTGATGGACGGCCCGCCCACGCACACCTGGATGTTGCGCACCCCCGGTTCCGTGCCGTTCTTCACCTGGTCCCCCGCGGTGCCGCCGCCGTTGCCGTTGTCCTTGAACACCGTCCCGCTGATCTGCCGCGACCCGCCCTGCTTGAGCATGATGGGCATGGATGTCATCGATTCCAGCAGGGTGCCCGTGGAGGTCT
This sequence comes from uncultured Candidatus Peribacteria bacterium, assembly GCA_964358505.1. Lineage (GTDB taxonomy): Bacteria > Patescibacteriota > Gracilibacteria > Peribacterales > Peribacteraceae > CAIKAD01. The sequence continues at coordinate 3,722 of CAYHOS010000008.1, read as the reverse complement.
GCGTCTGGATGTCGATGCGGTACCCGTCCGTCCCCGACGAGCTGGGGACGGGCGTGTTGACGATGGCTTGGATGAGGAAGTGGAGCATGTCGGAGGCCTGGGTGGCCGCCCCGCCCGTGGTCACCCTCACGGTGCGTTCCACGTTGTCGCAGGCGATGCTGGCGATGGTGATGGTGCCCGCCCCCGGCCCGTTGATGTCGTCGTTCATGGGGAGCGTCGCTTTGGTGCCGCAGTTCGCCGACGTGCTGAAACCCGTGGGGAACGTGAAGACGAGCTTGCCCCCGGAGGGGATGGCCGCCGACGTGGCGAGCATGATTTCGTAGTTCGTCGTGGTCCCCGCGATGGGGGACATGGGGAGCACCATCTTGGGGCGCAGGCCGTTCGTGAAGAAGTTGAAATCGCCGGAGTCCGACATGCCCTGGGTATCGTTCATGCTCCGCGTCGTGCCCGTGCCGCTGTAGGGGCTGAGGAGGTTCGCGGAGAGGTCCTGCACCCGCGTGACTCCGCTGCTCGTCTTCGCCTGGATCGCGAATGCCTGGCTGGGCGGCATCATGAGGCCGCCGAAGACCACCGTGCGCGTGGGGGGGTCGTACTGGATGGTGCGGCCGCTGGCCGTGAGGTCGAACGTGAACCCTTCCGGCAGCATCTTGAGCTTCCAGTTGCGGGCGTTGTTGACCATGGCCGCGTTCGTGCTCGAGGTCTTCGTCCTGTTCACCGAGGCGTCGAACTTCATGGGCTCGGAGAACGTGACGGCGAGGGAGAAGTTGTCCGCGTTGATGGATCTGATCGAGGGGCCGGCGGCGTCGCTGCCCCCGCCGTTGACGTTCGTCCCCGTCGTGAACGACTTCACGGTTTGGGAAGCGAGGTTGTTGTTGGCGATGTCCTTGATCCCCGTCCTCACGACGACGAAGAACTTCGTGCTTGCCGCCAGGAGGGCGCTGGGGGAGAGGTGCGCCGTGTTGTCCTGGGCGGTGTACGAGACGTACGTCGTCGTGATGAGCGTATCGGTATCCGCGTCGAAACTCGTGTCCCCGTTATCCTGGTAGAGGGCGACGGTCCCGCCCGAGACCGTCAACGGGTCCAGGGCTTCGGTGAAGCCGATGGAAATGTCGTAGAGCGCCCGGTCCACGCCCGTCGCGGCGTTTGCCGGATAGGTCGCTTGGACGGCCGGTCCCACGGCATCCGCTCCCGTGGCCGTGAAGATGGCGAAGAAGGGGGGGCCGTTCATGCCCATGAGCCTCATGCCCGCGGTGTTCTGCGGGCCTTGATCGCTCCCCGGGCCCCCGTCATTGACCATGAGGAGGTACTTCTGCCCCGCGGTGATAGCCGTTCCAACCGTTCCGCTGTACGTGGAGGCGTTCTTCCCGGGGGTGATGATGAGCTGGCTCCCCGTCTGGTCCCATACCATGTTGCAGGCCGTTCCGGGGGTGACGCAGGAGAGGAGGTTCGCCTCCTGCGGTTCGCCGTCCACGACCCGCATGAGTTGGATATTGTCCGGCTCGAGCACCGAGTTCGAGCCGCTCGTCTGCATCGTGGTGCCGCCCGTCCCTCCCGCGTTGAAGTAGATGCGCAGCCTGGCGTTGGTCGGGATGACGGAACCCGGGCGCGGCACGCCGCCGGTGACGATGGGGGGCGGGAGGAAGTTATGCCCCCCCTCGAATCCACCCGTCCTGAACGTGTACACGGTCCTCGCGGCGAGGGTTTCGATGGCGGGGGAATTGGTGGAGAGGCTCCCCGTGAGCGTAAAGGTGTACCACGTCTCCGACTGCAGGGACGCGTGGTTGCAGATGATGTCCCTGTTCCAATCCAGCGCGACCGAGGTGCAGAGGTTGCCACCCGCGGGCGCCCCCCCTTGGGTATTCCCCGTGTTCGCCTGCAAGCGGACCGTGCCCGTGGGACCTACCGTCAGTGTCGCGCCGCTCAGCATGGCGGTGTTGCCCGTGCCCGTGCCGCCGTTGCCCAGGAGGGCGCGGTCGACGCGCGCATCCACGGGAACGCCCTGCTGGTCGGTGTTGGGGCCGCCCTCCGTGGGGGAGGCGACGAGTGTTCCGGCCGCAAGTGCGGAGGCAGCGAACACGGAGAACAGCGCGATCCCCAAGGAAGAGAGCGCGGAACGCAGGAAGAAACGTGCCATAGGAGCGGGGAAAAGAACAGTTGGCAAGTGTATCGCCTCTGTCTGCAGGAGGCGAAAGAAAACAGCTTTACGTATGGAGCGTATTCTTTCTTGCTCATTCGTATCTCAGCGCTTCTATAGGACGCAGTCGTGCCGCCTTGTACGCGGGGAGCATACCGAAGAAGATGCCCACACCCGCGGAGAAGAGGAAGGCGAGGAGCACGGAAGAGAAGGCGAGCGTGGCGTCCAGGCCGGCGGAGGTCCGGATCAGCGCCGATCCCCCCCAGCTCACGAGGATGCCGATGAGGCCGCCCAGCACGCCCAGCACCGTGGATTCCACCAGGAACTGCAGCAGGATGTCCCGGCGCCTTGCGCCGATGGCCTTGCGGATGCCGATCTCGCGCGTGCGCTCCGTGACGGAGACGAGCATGATGTTCATCACGCCGATGCCGCCCACGAGGAGCGAGATGGCCGCGATGCCGCCCAGGAGCAGCGTGAAGATGCCCGTCACTTCGTTGAGCGTCTCCACCGCGTCCGCCTGGTTGAGCACCGTGAAGTCCTGGTCCGCGATGTCCGTGATGCCGTGCGCGTTGAGGAGCACGGTGGTGATTTCCGCCTGCTTGCGCTCCATGGCGACCTGCTCCGCCACCGATACGTTGATGGTGCCCACCGCGTCCCGCCCCGTCATGCGCCGCTGCATGGTAGCGAGGGGGATGAAGACCGCCTCGTCCTGGTTCTGGAACCCCTGCTGCCCTTTGGATTCCATCACGCCGATGACGGTGAAGACGGTCTTGCCGATACGGATGTCCTTCCCCAGGGGATCCGGATCGTCCGGGAAGAGCGTGGAGACCACCTCCGGCCCCAGCACGGCCGTTTTAGCCATCCCGTCCTGGTCCTCCGCCGTCACGAAGCTCCCGTAGGCCACGGCGGCGTTGCGCACGGCGGGGTAATCGGGCGTCACCCCTGTCACCATGGCGGACATGTTCAGCGGACCCGCGATGGCCTGCGCGCGGCTGCTCAGTTCCGGAGAGACGCCGCTGAGCCCGGTGACGGACTCCCGTACGGCGTCCACGTCGTCGTTCGTGAGCGTGGAGCCGCCGCCACCGCCGAAGCGCACGTTCGTCTGCGAAGGGCTGCCGGGCGACACGGTGAGGAGGTTGGTCCCCAGCCCCTGGATGCGCGACGTCACGCCCCGCTGCGCGCCCCGCCCGATGGCGGTCATGAGCGTTACCGACGCCACGCCGATGATGATGCCGAGCATGGTGAGCGCGGACCGCAGTTTGTTGCCGCCGATGGCGCCGAGGGCGCTGCGGATGCTCTCGAGGATGATCATGTGCGTGACGGGGAGATCATGCCGTCGCGGATGTGGATGGTCCGGTGCGCGAAGGCGGCGACGCCGGCTTCATGGGTCACCATCACGATCGTCTTGCCGCTGCGGTTGAGCTGCGCGAAGAGGCCCATCACCTCCTCGCCCGTTTGCGTATCCAGCGCGCCGGTGGGCTCGTCCGCCAGGATGATGGCGGGATCCGTCACCAGCGCCCGCGCCATGGCCACGCGCTGCTGCTGCCCGCCGGAGAGTTCGTTGGGGTTGTGCGCCAGGCGTTCCGTG
>CAYHOS010000007.1:41941-54820 GCA_964358505.1 uncultured Candidatus Peribacteria bacterium | reverse complement strand
TCGCGAAGCGCTCTCTTTGCGCCCGTCCGGGATCTTGGATGCATCATCCTCGACGAGGAGCACGAGTGGACGTACAAGAACGAACAGACACCCCGGTACCACGCGAGGGAAACGGCCGAAGTACTGGCAAGGAATTCCGGTGCCCGGCTCCTCCTCGGTTCCGCAACGCCGTCACTGGAATCCTGGGCACGCGCGAAGAACGGGATGTACAACCTCGTGCGGCTTCCCGTAAGGTTCCAAGAACAGCCCATGCCAACGGTGCGCATCGTGGATTTGGCGGACGTAAAGTTCGGCAAGCTCTACCCCTTCTCCCCTCCCCTCATAGAAGCGATCGGCGAGCGGCTGAAGAAGGGGGAACAGAGCGTCCTCTTCCTCAACCGCCGAGGTATCGCCAGCGCTCTCCTGTGCCTCAAGTGCCGCCGCCGAGTCGTTTGCAAGGAATCTGAGCTCCCCTTCACCGTCCACCATACCTCGAACGGGAGGCCGTACCTCCTCGACCACTCCACGGGCATCATTGCGGAAGTACCCGCAACCTGCCCCCACTGCCAGAGCACGGAATTGAAAGCGGTCGGAGCAGGCACGCAGAAGGTGGAAGCCCTCCTCAAGACGCTGTTCCCTTCCGCCCGCCTCATTCGGGCTGACCGCGATACCATGCAGGATGCGCTGGGAATGCGACGGATCCTCAGCGCCATGAGGGAAAGGCGGGCGGATATCCTCCTGGGAACGCAATCCGTCGTCAAAGGGCTCGATTTGCCGCAGGTGACACTTGCAGCGGTTCTTCTGGCTGATCTCGGACTCTCTTTACCACACTTCCGTGCGGGGGAGCGGGTATTCCAGCTCCTCACGCAGCTCACGGGGAGGAGCGGGCGTGCCATGCCCGGAGAGGTGATCATCCAAACCTTCCGACCCGACGCGCCGGAGGTCCTTGCGGCTTCGATGCACGAGACGGAGAAGTACCTCAACGATGAGCTCAAACTGCGCATCTATGGTGAATATCCCCCTGCAGCCACCATGATACGTTTCATCGTGAAGGTGGAAGGCGCGGAGAAGCGCGCCAAGAAGCTCTTTGCAGATACGCAGAAGGCCATAATGGAGGAGCGCAGCGACGCAAAAGTCTACGTCTCCCCCACGTTCTTCGGCGGCAACAGGGAATGGCACGTCCTCGTGCGTGGATCATCTCTCCGCCCCCTCCTGCGCCACCTTGACCTGCAGGACGTCACCGTTGATGTGGACCCCATGGAGACATTGTAATGATGGGACTCCGACGATTCCGAAGATTCCGACGGACCATTGCTCATCATGTCATTGTAGACGCAGTGTGTGGAGTGCGATTCCTGCCGCTACTGCAACATTCAGCGATTCCTTCTTCCCCAGCATGGGGATCTTGGCCACTTGATCGCAGAGGGAGAGGATCTCCGGCGGAACGCCCGTAAGCTCATGGCCGACGATGAGACAGATCTTCTCCGGCACCTTAACGGAAGAAAGATCCTCCGCGTCCGGCATAATTTCCAGTGCGAGGAGATACCAGCCTTCCTCTTTCAACGCACGGAGGATGGGAAGCGGGTCCTTCGAGGATTCCCACGGGACGAATTCCTCAGCGCCAAGCGCAGTTTTCGTGATCTCTTTCCGTGGCGGCGTTCCCGTGTACCCGGTGAGGTAGATCTTCTCCACGCCGAATGCGTCGCACGTGCGGAAGAATGAACCGACGTTCCAGAGGGAACGGACGTTGTGTGCCAGAAAACGCAACTGCAGTACCATCGTCATGACAGTATCTTCAGAGTGCTCGCGTGGGGATTGTAGAACACCTCCAGGAACCGCTGCGACATGAGGTCATGCTCGCCGGCGCCTTCAACGCCGTAGCAGACGCCGCTCATTCCTTCCGTCCCCAAATTCCCGGCGCCGGTATCGGGGAGGTCCCTGCGCAGGAGGAGGGTACCGGCGAGGATCTTGCGGGACTCTTCCGTTTGAACCTTCTCCTCCGTCTTCGCCTTGCTGTTCCAACGGAAAACGGATCCGTTCCGCCTCACGTACGCGCGTTCCTTGTTGGGGTTGTAGACGGAAAGGTCGCTGAAGAACTCCAGTGGCTGGAGTGATGGTGAACGGAAGTACTTCCACTGCTTGAGGGTGATGTGCGGTGCGTATTTCTTGGCCGTCTGCTCCACCGTCCTCTCTTCGTTGTTCACGATGATGGTATCGATGAAGACCTCAACGCCTGCGGCTTCCTGTGGTTCCAAGGTAACGGTTGCGTCCGCGGCGGGGACGTGATGCGCCGCATGCGCGCCGCTTCCCTTCCCTACGATCCATTCCCTCAGGGAATCGAAGTAGGGCTTGCCGTTTTCCGTCCTTTCCGGGTGCGGCATGAGCGCAATCACGTTCCCGGCAGGATTGCAGATTCCCGCGGCGCCGAACTGCGCACCATTGGGCGTCACGGCGCGGTCATCCGAAATATTCCCCCCGGAGTCGCAGTAGCAGAACGCGATTTGGTTGTTCTTCCGCAGTTCCTGCATCACATCCAGATCGGCTGTTACGAAACGTCCTTCCGCGTGCGCGATGGGCACGTGCATGGCGCCTTCCCAACCGCTCGTCGCGCAGCGGTTCCGTGGGCATGACGGCGTGATCCATACCCATTCGCTCAGGAAGCCCGGTGATTTGAACTGTCCATCCGCGTTGACCGCATTTCGCGCAAGGCTCATGCGCAGACCGCTATCGAGTGGGACCATACCGCTCTCCACAAGGATTTGCGCGCCGTTGCAGTTTCCGATCACCGCCTTACCAGCTTCCGCTTCCTGCCCGATGAAGTCCAAGAGCGTATCCCTTGACGCAACCATCCCCGACCTGCCGCGGTCCTCGTACGAGAAACCTCCCACGAGGAAGTACCCGTCCACGCCCTTCAGCTTCGACCGGTCGTCGTTCCAGCGGAAGTACAACGGCTCCATGCCGCTCCGCGCGATGGCGCGAAGGGACTCATACTCGCAGTTGTTCCCTGGAAAAGAGACAACGGCGATGAGAGGCTGAAGCATGAATGCAGTATATCATACGACTATTCATCATATTTTCATCAACTCGTCCTCCTTCTTCTTGGACGCGTCCGCGATCTTGGCATTGGCTTCGTCCACGGCCTTCTGCAGCTGCTCCAATTGCGTCTCCTTCACGTCCTCGTCCTTCTCCGTCTTGATCACATCATGCGCTTCCTGCCGTTGTTTGCGGATGGTTATGCGCGCCTCTTCCGCGAGCGTTGCGACGATCTTCTTCAGTTTGGTGCGCCGCTCCTCCGTCATGGGGGGGAGGGTGATGCGGATGACCACGCCGTCATTGACGGGTGAGGAACCCGTGTCCACCTGCCGCAGCGCCTTCTCCACGTTCGCGAGAACCGAACGATCCCACGGCTGTATCATGATGGTGCGCGCATCCTGTACGGTGATCCCGGCTACGGACTTGAGCGGCTGCTTGACGCCGTACGCATCCACTTCCACATGTTCCACAAGAGCCGCGTTCGCGCGTCCGGTCTGCAATTTGGAAAACTCCATTTTAAGGTGTTGCATTACCTTGTCCGCTTCTGCATGGAAGGACGTTATTCGTGGGTCAGCCATGGAAGATAGGGGAAGGAAGAATGATCACGCGTGGACGACGGTGCCTATCGTGTCACCCCTGGCGGCCTTGAGCAAGGAACCTCTCTTGTGGAAATTGAAGACGACGATGGGCAGCTTCTGCTCCTGGCAAAGGCTGAACGCCGCCTGGTCCATGACGCCAAGATGCTTCTCAATCACTTCTTGGTACGTCACCTCATCGAACATCGTCGCCTTGGGGTCAACCTTTGGATCCGCATTGTAGACCCCATCGACATTCGTCGCTTTGAGGAGTACGTCGCATGAAAGCTCGGAAGCCCTGAGCGCCGCGGCGGAATCCGTGGTGAAGTAAGGATTCCCCGTCCCTCCCGCGCAGATGACGATCCTCCCCTTATCCAGGTGCCGCAGCGCCCTGCGCCGTATGAACGGTTCCGCCATTTGGGGAACGTCTATGGCGGAGAGGACACGCGTCTCCGCGCCGAACGCCTCGAGGGCGGATTGGAGTGCGACGCTGTTCATGATGGTCGCCAGCATCCCCATGGCGTCGCTCGCCGTGCGCTCTATCGCGGTCTCCGTGGTATCCCTGAACCTCCAGATGTTCCCGCCCCCCACCACGATCACCGTCTGGACATTCAGCTTTCCCACCTCAGCGATCTGTGCGGCGATATCATCAAGAGTGGGCTTGTGGATACCGTAATCACGGTCACCGGAGAATGCTTCCCCGGAGAGCTTGAGCATGATTCTCTTATAGGACATCCTCTACAGGATAGACAGTATGGGACGTTACGCCAAGGGGTGATCGCGACGCGCCGTGGAAAATCAGTCGGGATACCGGGGAACCTGCTCCCCTTTGTTCCCATCATCATCCACCTTCTTCGAAGTATCCTTAGCCGCTTTGGCAGCGGATGATACGGTTTCAACCGTCTGCTTCCATGCGTCACGCACGGTCATCTGCCCTCGTGAAAGCGGCCCCACGATGGGAACATCCTTCCACTGTCCTTGCGCGGCATGGAGGAAACCTACCGCCATGCCGGCGAACAGGATGAGCTCGATGAGCGGCCCGATGATGGGGATGAACCAGGCGAGAACGGCGAGCCCGAAGAGGATCATGGCCTGCTTGCCGTGGTAGCGTATGAAGGCGGAATCCTTCCCCTTGAGGAGGTAGACGACAACGGACATCACGTAGAGGTAACTGAATGCCGCAAGGTCCTTGTTCCGCTCAACGTCATGTGAAACCCGCGGTATGCTCACGGTTTCCGCATCGTCCCCTTCGAATACAGGTTCTCGTGAACGGTCGTCCATATCGCCATTGTACCCATACTACACGCTGTGTGAACAAATTCATGAGATTATGCCCGGCTTCGTCTTTCTGCGCCAAGAATGGTCCGAGCGCCCCGAAGGGATGCGAGTCGAATGGTACCCCGGACAGGAGTCGAACCTGTGACCCGCAGCTTAGAAGGCTGCTGCTCTATCCAACTGAGCTACCGGGGCATGACCACATTCTACCAGAAAAGGGCAAGCTTTCCCTTACCCTTCTCCATGACTGGCGTGCGATCAATTGGTAACAAGCACTGATCCCGTCATCGTCGGATGGAAAGCGCAATGGTACGTGTACGAACCCGTCGCCGTGAACGTATGGGAGTACGTTTCCCCTTTCGTCAGAACGCCACTCAAAGGGCCCTGGCTTTGGTCCCGCGTGACGGTGTGCGGCCGGTTCCCCTCTTCATTGTTTTTCCACGTCACCCCCGTCCCCTTCTTCACCGTTATCACTTGAGGAACGTACATGTTGTTACGTAACGACACATGGACCGTCACCACTCCGGAACCCGCACTCACGCTGCCGGATGAGCTGGACAACGCACTGCTCATCGAGCTCGATGACGAGGATGAACTGGAGGACGACGAACTCGAGGACATGCTGCTGAGCGAGCTCGAAGAAGACGATGAGCTGCTGCTGCTCGACGATGAACTCATGCTGCTGCTGGAACGAGGGAACGGCCATTGCATATCCCTCCAGTCAGCATGTTCTTCCATATACACTTCCCAGAAACACCACCGGTAGAGGCGGAGCTTCCCCAAGCCTGTCCTGTGGGAGCGGTCCTGGAATCGCGCTAGCGACTCATTGGCACGTATGCATGCGTCGATGCGGGTACCGAACGTCAGCGGCTGGGCCGCCATTACCCCTCCAGCGGCAACCACACCCGCAACGGTACCGAGGAGAATCAGTATTCTCTTGTGCATAAGAACAAGTATGGAAAAGGGTAATCAACCTTATAGACGTATGTACGGTGCACTTCTTACCTTCCGACAGAGGGTAGTATGTACAACGTCACATACCTGTCATTCCCAGCGCTACGCATGCAGCTACGATCAACATCTCTCTGGACAGCTATTGTCATATACATTGCGGTAATGCTCATCGTTACTGCAACGGTTTCGAGAAGAAACGGCGCCTCTGCACAATCTCTGGATCAGAGAATTTGTGCACAGAACGCCATCATCAACCGGACGAATGGCTTCATCCATGCCTTCAACAGGTTCCACGAGGGCATCCAACAGGCGCTCTTCACCCGGCGTGAGTCCGAAGTACGCGCGTGGGACATTTCTTCCACCTCGCAAAGGAACAAGGAATTGCAGAGGGTGTCCAAAGAGTTCTCCATATCATACAACGGTATATCGCGGCAGCTCTCCACGGACAAGCGCAACACGTGGAATTCCTTCTACCGGACGATGAGCGACTGCAGGGGAGGCGGATGGAGCTCTTCGAGGAGCAGCGGGTCTTCTTCATCTCGCTCATCGAGCAGTTCATCCCTATCGTCACGGGAAGCCTGCTTTTGCACTTTGGAGTACGCACCTGTTTGCGGCTCTGACGGACGAACGTACAGCAATGACTGCCGTGCGCGTTGCGAGGGCGTGGATATCGTTTCCAAAGGCAGGTGCGGGGAAGATTTCGGTGACTCTGGTACCCCGTACTCATTTGCTGTGGAAGAGGGTGCATCACGCATAACGCTGCACTATATTGTGCGCCGCTAATGTCACAACCATGATCGTACGACCAAGTGTTTTTGCGTTGCTCTGCGCTTTGTTCCTGCTCCTCTCCCTCCCCATCGTGGTGGGAACTGCGGCTGCGCAGTCCTTCTCCGATCTATCCAAGAATGACGCATATTACGATGCGGTTGAGGAACTGAAGAGACGCGGTATCGTCTCCGGCTTTTTGGACGGAACATTCCGTCCTGGCTCCAAGGTCACGCGGGCGGAAGCGCTGAAGATGATTCTCAGCGCAAAGGGGGTTGCGCAAGACGATGTTTCGAAGTTCTCTACAACGCAATTCACGGATGTCCCGCGCGGCGCGTGGTTCCTCCCGTACGCGGAATGGGCGCTAAAGGAGCTTGCGCTCATCGACGGTCCTCCAAAGGCGTTGGAACTCCACCCCTACCGCAGTGTAAACAAAGCAGAGTTCCTCAAGATACTCCTCCTCTCGCAGGGGTTGGACGCATCGCGGAACGCGGACGTACGGCTCCCCCTAACCGTTGACGTGACGGAAACGGACGCATGGTACTACCCGTTCGTCAGGAACGCGCTGTTCTCCGCAACCACGGCACCGGGCAAGAACGGGTACCTCTCTCCGTCACGCGAGTTGACGCGAGGTGACGTTGCGCTGCTCATCCACCGTTTTCTCCTCTACAAGGAAGGGCGTCGGACGCAGGACCTCCTCGCGCAGGTTGAGGCGGAAGCACTGTCAGTAGTGAGCGCACTGAACGGCAAGAACGTACGCGCTGCGGAATTCGCCTCCGCACGCGCTTTGCTCTACGCAAGGGGGGCAAAGAACATCGTTCCAGACGAGACGATCGTCCAAGCAGCACTCAAGGTGACGGAGGGGTACCGCGCCCTCGTGAGGGGCTACCGCGCGCAGACGGAGAAGACGTATGACAACGCCCTCAAGCTCTACCAGGACGCCTGGAACATAGGGAAGGATGCGGTGGCGATCAGCCCTTCCGTGAAGACCTACGCGACAGGCATACAGAAGAGCGCACAGCAATTGGCGGAGGAGACGCGCGCATTGAAGAGGATTCCGTAAGGAGCAGACAATGCCGCCATTGCAAATATGCGAAAGTAATGCCATAATGGTAGGAGACACCGCTTTCATCCCTTCCGCATGCGCTTCACAAAAATCATCTGCACCCTGGGACCTGCGACGGGTACGAAGGAGAACGTCCGGAAACTCGTGCGTGCGGGAATGAACATTGCCCGCATCAACCTCTCCCACGGCTCATTGGAAGAGCATTTACAGACGATCAAGATGCTCAAGGAGATCAATGCGGAACAGAAGAAGTCAAGCCAACGCTGCATCGGCATCCTGTTGGACACCAAAGGAGCGGAAGTGCGCACCGGTGACGTGAAGGAGAAGATCGCGGTGGAGAAAGGCGAAGAAGTGGTGTTCTCCCCCAAACCCCTAGCGCGGGAGGGACGCACGGTCATCATCGTCAACCATGACCACTTTGACAGGGACGTGCAGGACGCGGAATGCATCCTCATCGACAACGGCCTCCTCCGCTTCGACATCGTGGAAGTGAAGGGGAACGGCACCGTCATTGCCAGGGCGCTCGAGGACGGCACCATCGGTTCGCGACGTCATGTGAATCTTCCCGGCGCGAACCTTACTATGCCTTCCATCACACCCAAGGATTGGCAGGACATCGCCTTCGCGGCGAAGGAGGATGTGGACTTCCTCGCCCTCTCCTTCATCCGCGAGGCGAAGGAAATACACGAGGTGCGCGGTTTCCTTGAGGCGCACGGCGCTGCGATACGGCTCATTTCCAAGATCGAGACGCGCCAGGCCGTCAAGAATATCAAGGAGATCATCGTCGCATCCGACGGCATCATGGTCGCGCGTGGGGACTTGGGCGTTGAAATCCCCTTCGAAACCGTCCCTGCCATACAGGATGACATCGTGGAAGTGACACGCCGTGCCGGGAAGCCCGTGATCGTCGCCACGCACATGCTGGAGAGCATGATGGACCAGCCCATGCCGACGCGCGCGGAGGTGACGGACATCGCTCATGCAGCGACCACACGCGCGGACGCCACCATGCTATCCGGGGAGACGGCGAGCGGTGAATACCCATATGCCGCCGTGGAAGCCATGGACCGCGTCCTTGTGGCGACGGAAGACCATGTCTTGCTTCCTAACCCGATGATGGAGGCTCCGGTTTCCACCGAACGCGAGGCGCGCGCCCACTCGGCCGTGACCCTTGCCGTCTCTACGCATGCAACCGCTCTCTTCGTGATGACGAAGAGCGGAAAAACGGCGCTGGACATCTCCCGCTACCGGCCTAACGTCCCCATCATCGCCTTCACGGACAGCGAGGGGACGCAGCGCAGCCTTCAACTCTCGTGTGGCGTCCTCCCCGTCCACATTCCCTTCAGCAAAGATCCGGAAACCACCGTGAAAGCAGCCATGGATGAAGCGAAGAGGCTTCATCTCTTGGAGAAGGGCAACCACGTCGTCCTCGTCTCGGATACCAAAGCAGGCGACTGCTCCATCAATACCATCCAGATGCGTTCCATCTTCTGAACGCATCCTACGGACCTGGGGCTGTTTTCGTCCTCTCCACGGTGATGTACCGCGGTTTCGCAGCGTTCGACATCGTCCGGATCTGCTGGTCTTGCTGCAAGTGCTTGAGGGACTGCGCCTCGGCTATTTGCATATTCAGTACTTCCTGTTCCAAGAGCAACATGGACCTCTCGCGTTCCAAGCCCCTCAATTCGTATCCTTTTGTCGCCGTTGCATTCTCGTGGAAGAGGATGAGAAGCGCGAGACCGAGGATGAGCGCTCCTATGGATACCATGAGGAGGACCGTGCTCTGCGAAACCATCCTCCCAAGGGAAAGCCTCCTCGGCATATCGGTACCCGCCGATTTCCTCATGAAGGGGAACACGGTTGGAAAGGGTAGCAGATGACGCTCCGGCGGTCATTCAAGCGCGCTTCACCATTGCCCTGAACTTCGCGCTCCGTGACCGGGGGTTGCGCTCCAATTCCTCCGGCGAAGGAATGACCGGTTTCTTCATGCATTGAACGAAAGCCGGTTCGCCAACCCTTGCCCCCGTGAGAGGATCCTTCTCCGCCGTGCACAAAGGACGGAAGGCCTCCTTGACCATGCGGTCTTCCAGGGAGTGGTAGCTGATAATGCCCAGCCGTCCACCCACCTTCAACAGGGCGGGCGCAACGTCAAGCAACTCCTCCAGTGCGCCCAACTCGTCATTCACGGCGACGCGGAGCGCCTGGAATGCCTGTGGAAGGATGGAAGGTGCGCGGTACCCGTAGACGCGTTCGACGACAGTACGGAATTGCGCCGTTGTTTGCATGCCAATACCGCGATGCAGTTCGCGGTACAGGACATGAGCCAACTTCCCGCTTCCCCGCATCTCACCGTAGTCTCTGAAGATCCTCTTCAATTCTTCCTCGGAAGATGTGGCGAGAAAAACGGCGGCAGTCGTTCCCTTCGTATGATCGAAGCGCAGGTCAAGCGGCGCATCGTCACGGAACGTGAATCCCCTCATCGGATCGTCGAGATGCGGCGAGCTTACGCCGAGATCCGCGAAGATGATGTCCATGGAGGGCAACCCCATGCGTCCGATGTCTCGGAAGTTCCCGTGGATGAACGTGACGTTTTGTACATCCTGCGGGAAGCATTCCTTTGCCCACTGAAGGTTCACGATATCCGCATCAATGCAATACGTGTGCCCGGTGCTTCCTACGGCATTCCAGAACGCTTTGGCATGGCCTCCAAGGCCGACAGTTGCGTCCAGGACCCTCTCGCCGCCCTGAGGACGCAAGTAATCGAAGAGAGGCCTGTTATGGTCGTCCAGGAGCACCGGAATATGTCCAAATTGGCTCATAGTCGTAGTACTGGAGTGTACAGCTCTTCCTAGTTCAAATTCACGCAGATAAAAGGTGAACGCACGCACACCTTCCTGTCTTGACGTTGCCAATGTATACCGTACAATGTAACGCTTTGTTACGCAAAGCCCTCTTCGCCATAGGCATCCTCATCCTCTTCCTTCCATTCCAGGCGGGTGCAAAGGAAGTCCCTCTTGAGCAATGGATGCCGTGGTCTGGAGACAGGTTGATGGTCAATACCAAAGAGAACATCGGTTATCTGGTGCACGTGGATGGCACATTCACGTCATTCCCCGTTGCGACGGGCCAGAGGCGTACGGTGCGATATATCGGCATGACGTACTTCGCGGCGACGCCGGAACGCACATGGAAGGTGGAAAGCCTGGAGAACAAGGGGAAGTCCGTCACATTTGGCGCCACGGGGAGGTTCCTGCGGCTCACGTACGGGAAGGAGAAGACGAAGTACGGCATCCACGGCCACCGTGACATCGCCGTGATGCTTGGGAGCGATGACCGCTACAGGAGCATGGGATGCATCTTGGTGAGCGAGGAAGTGTTGAACGTCCTCGAGAGGACGTTCAACGACGTCGGGGCTTTTGATGTCATTACCGCGGTGAAGAAGCTTCCCCCTCCTTTCGCTGCGGATGTTCTGTCCCGCGAAGGGTAAGAATTGCTGTCAACGCACAGTTCCCTGTATACTTTCCATGCGCGGAGAGGTGGCTGAGTGGCCGAAAGCACCTCACTGCTAATGAGGTATACGGGCTAAAACCCGTATCGAGGGTTCGAATCCCTCCCTCTCCGCCATCTCACCATCACTCGAGTGCCTGCGCAGCTTTGCGGTACATGCACCATTCGCATCCCGTATCGAAGGCGGGCAACGCCTCCCTCTCCAGGCACAATCGAGCCTCTTGGAGAGCGCCAGCCACCCATGAATCATCGCCGTCATGCGGGAGGATTACCGTGCTGAATTCCAACTTTCCGCCGAAACCATCCCTCCCCTTGTCGGCATTCACGTAGACGAAGAATGCCGTATTGCTCACGGGGAGATCGTTCCTCCGCAGGAGCCACTGGTACATCTCCACCTGTCGCTTGTACGCCACCTTCCACTGACCTTCGAGCGTCACTGCCCCTTCCACGCTCGTGGACTTGTAATCCACAACGTGCACGTCCCCGTCCACGTTCAGCCACACGTCATCGATCGCGCCGAAGAAGAGGAAGTTGGAGACCGGATCTGCATAACGGACTCCCCTCCTGTTATCCCTCCACTCTTCGAGGGACGGGTGCTGCATGGGAACCGCTTCGATCCCGAACTTCCTCATGAGAGGGTGCGCCTCGCCCTTGTGGCGGTAAACGTCATATTCCTTCTTGAGGAGCGCATCAACGGCGTTATTGAGCGAGAACGCCGGCATGGAAGGCTGTCCTACCCCCAAACGCCTATCCATGTAGAAGCATCGAGGGCACCTAAGGAAGAACTCCAGCTTGCTGCGGCTCAGCTTGAAAGGCTCCGATGACGATGGATCAAAGATATTCCGTACGCGCGTGCCGTTCGCCATGCGCCCATTGTAGGACGATTATTGCGCTGGAGAAACATAACAAATGCATGAGAACCTACTATTACTTGCATACCAAATATGCGATCTCTACATTATCAATATATTTCTCCACGCCGTCTATGACTGAGAATCCAAATTTCGATCAAGACACTGTTGATAAGAAACCAAACAGTGTTGCTATAATTGAATACTTTCTGTCAAATGTCACGGAAGTCTATGGGGTAGAGATCAGCGCAAAATGCAGGGAGCTCTTATCACAAGTTCCTGACCCTGATCAGCTGAGTCAGGACGATCTCAGCGATCTCGCGTGGCAGGCACACTGGCAAGTGTATCAGTCAGAATTAAATGCTATTGGAGATGCCCGCTCATGCAGCAAATTTAAGCTTAAGCCACGGCCTCCTGTTAACCTGTGAACATTGTTGTTGAATGAATACTAAACGAGGGAGAGTGGCCTCTCCCCCGCTTTGATGATTGATTGTCTGTCTCTATTAGAAAGGGAAAACGAACGGGAGTCCGCCGCCCTCCTGTACGATACCGGTGGTATTGCTGGAACCGGCATTGATCTCGCTGTTCACCGTGGTGGAGGAGGGGGAATTGACCGTAGCCGACTGGTTGGCGTTGTTCCCCCCATCTTGCGTCACCGCGATGTTGTTCACGGAATTGGCGTTGATTTCGGAATCCACGTTGGAATCCGCCGTGCTGCCAGCGTCCGCGAACTGTGAAGAAGGCGCCATGAGGCTGCATCCGCCGCTCCCGCAGCTTGCGTCATAGGTAAGGACGGCAGCAGGACCTTCTTGCACGATTGCCGTCTCGTTGCTCGCTCCGGCATTGTTCTCGGAGTGTACGACTGTAACGGCGG
>CAYHOS010000007.1:0-41841 GCA_964358505.1 uncultured Candidatus Peribacteria bacterium | reverse complement strand
TGTTGTTCTGGGAACCTGCGTTGATGGTTGAATCCACGCCCGCGTCGGCGTTATTCCCGACTGATGCGGCCTGACCGCCCAGTCCACCGCCGCCATTCTGGTCGATGGCCGTCTCGTTGCTCGCTCCGGCATTGTTCTCGGAGTGTACGACTGTAACGGCGGGCGCGTTCACTTCCAAGTATTGCGCCGCTGCGCCGTGGCTGACGTCTCCGCCGACCTGGTTGACGCCGATGTTGTTCTGGGAACCTGCGTTGATGGTTGAATCCACGCCCGCGTCGGCGTTATTGCACACGCCGGCAGACTGGAAACCGCCTATCCCGCAGCCTCCAACGATGCCTCCCAAGCCCGCACCGCCTTCCTGAGATATTCCTGTGGCGTTGCTTGCAGCGGCGTTATTCTCGGAATTCACTACCGTGGCCGCGGGAGCGTTTACGGCAGCATACTGCGCGGCTGCGCCATGGTTGACATCTCCGCCGACCTGGTTGACGCCGATGTTGTTCTGTGAACCGGCGTTAATGGTGGAGTCCACGCCCGCGTCGGCGTTATTCCCAACGGAAGCGCCCTGTGAACCGCCGAGGAGGGCATACTGGAAGATGCCGGTCTCGTTGGCTGCAACAGCATTGTTCTCGGAGTTGACGACCGTGACGGCGGGCGCGTTCACTTCCGCGTACTGCGCTTGAGAGCCATGGTCCACGTCGCCGCCGACTTGGTTGACCCCGATGTTGTTCTGGGAACCTGCGTTGATGAGGGAATCGATGCTGGCGTTTGCGGCGTTCCACACGTCCGCATTCTGAATGCCGCCGATGCCGATGAGTCCGCAACCGTAGAGCGGGCAGCCAGGCAATTGGCTCCCCTCGCTCGACTGGCTGATGAGCGTGCCGTTCATGGCAACGGCATTGTTCGTAGAATCGACTGCAGTATTGGCGTTCACATTCACCGACGCGTCTTGCTGCGCGGTGCCGAACCCGGAGAGGACTCCGGCATTCTGTACCAAGCCGACGTTGTTGAGGGATCCGGCGTTGATCGTGGAATCAACGTCAGCATCCGCAATGTTCAGTACATCGGCATTCTGGAAACCTTCCAGGAGACAGGGTGTAAGGAAATCGCTGTTCTGGAGGATGGACGTGAGGTTGGAAGACACCGCGTTATCCGTTGAATCCACGTCCGTGTCCGCAGTGAGGTCAACGACAGCGACCTGGTTCCCAGCGCCTCCCGCACCACCCGCTCCGTCACAACCACCCGTGCAAGGGGACGTAGGACACCCATGCCCGTTTGCACACGGAGGAGGGATGGAACTGGACGATGAGGATGACGAGGATCCGCATCCCGTCACGCATGAACCTACGGATGGGTCTTCAGACGAGTGCTCGGAGAGGACGTCTGCGGGCAACCCCCAGGAAGCACCTGCCATATATGCGAGGTTCCCCATGTAGATGCCAACGTTGTTCTGTGACCACGCATTGATGGCGGAGTCCACATCCGTGCCGGCCGAGTTGACGGCGGTTGCGTCCTGTACCGCACCGTCCGTACCGTTCTGTGTCATGGATGTCCCGTTGAGTGATGCCGCGTTGATGAGGGAACCGACGTCAGTCGCCGCGCTGGCGCCGATCAGCGCCGTTTGGCTGCTCCCGCCAAGCTGCAGTAATTCCGCGGCGTTCAGTGCGCCCGCATTGATGGGTGTGTCCACGGACGTGTCCGCGGCGTTGCCGACATCTGCATTCTGAAAGGAGAAACCAGGAAGACCGCTCCCTCCGTTCTGCAGGAGATCCGTTTGGTTTTCCGTCCCGGCGTTGATGACTGCGTCGACGTCCGTCGCATCGTCCAGCTGGACGTCAGCGAACTGATGCGAGAGGAAGGGCACCCACGCCAGACGCAAGGGGCTGCCTGCGCCGACGAAGGAATCTCCCGCCGCATAGGACATGCCGGAGACAACCGTTGCCAGCATGGCAGCAATGGTTCCCAAAGAAGCCAAAGCCTTGACTGTCGGGTGCATTGCCTGCTCATGCTTCACTGTTTTCGCGCGCTGCACGTTCCGTACCGTTCCCTGCTTCGCGACCTTTCTACGTGCTGACATAATGTGTGAAGAAATGGAAAGAAGTAAAACAGAACCTGTGATGTTTCCGCCACCGGCGTCCACGATTGATGAGAAACTGCTTGAGTTGACGCAGCTTTGCTCCGCTTCTTACAGCCGGAATATCGACTCCAATCCCAAAATGGAAGACTTGCGAAGGCATGCTCACTGCGTCACATCCACCGACTCCCTCCCGACGAATGACGCACCGGAACCCGTGCTGGACTGCGTCGATTCCTTGTGCGTGCGCAGCTCCATGCGCAGAAGAACCCTCCCTTCCTCCAGCGCTTGTAACGCCAGGTATGCAGAATCCAAAGCGCTTGCGGAATCCTCATGGCGGACGTACTGCTTGGCGTGGGTGAGCATGCGGACCGCGAATTGCCCGCGGGCTTCCACAGCGCTCACGATGCCGGTTGCGTAGCGTCCCGACCCTGTACGGAGAAGCCACCGGGTTTCTTCCAGTGAACGCGTTGCCGTGTGAATCCTCTCCTGCGCCGCAGTACGCATTCCTGTGCCGTTCGCAAGTCGCACTGCATCCGTCACTTCCCTCCGTGAACGGTAAACGGATTCCGATGCCTCCTGAACGTCTTCGAGCAAAGGCTGAAGTGTGCTCCCTGAGTGATAAGGAGCTTCTTCCATCGCATCGTTGACCGCGCTCAAGACCATGACATGGGCTCTCATGGTGGAATCGAGTTCGTCCACGATGGCAGATGCCGACGGCGCGTCCCCTCCCGTGGAGAGACCCGATGCCAATTTCTGAGCCTCCTGCCAATGCCGGCCGAACGTCGTGCGGATGAACTCCCTCTTCCCTGCATCCAACTTATCATTCGTCGCCAGGATCTCCGCCTCTTCCAGCCTCCGCACGGCGCGTTCCGCCTCCCATACGCCGCGTGACTTCTCGCTCCATCGCATGGATGACGCCACGTCCTCCAAGCCGATCTTCATGGGGTAGAAAGAATCTCCAGGGAGCGCAGCGGATACGGCTGTGGTGACGCTGAAGCTGAGGCTGGCAAATGCAACGATGACGAAAGCGCCTAGGGCGAAGGTTTGGCTGTACAGAAGGTGGTACACAGAGCCGATGAAACGTTCCCATGGGAGTTTGCGTCGATCAACAACATCATGCCGGGTGTGTACGGAGCGACGGATGCGCTTCCATACGTCTTCCCGCTCCTCATGGCTGAGTACCACGTCCTTTCCCGCTTCCCGCAGCGCCGTGGTGATGTGTTCCATCCATAGGAGGAAGACGCGTGCCTCACCGCCCTCTTACGGTCACAGTGCTCACCATGTGCGTGTTCACTTGCCCCCTCTCCCCATCATGGCGTGCAGTTGTTTGATGCCGCGATGCAGGCGGACGGAGATTGCGTTGGGCGATTCCCCGAGGATCCCCGCGATGTCCGCGGGCGTGAGTCCATCGATGTAGCGCATGACGAGGACTTCCCTGTACTCGCGTGGAACCTTGTGGAGGAGGGCGAAGATCTTGTTCTGTTCCACGCGCTTCTGCATTTCCGTAACGCCGTCGTAGCCGGGGTCCCATCCACTCTTCTGCAGCTCATCGAGGGAGAGTTCCTTCTTCTTCCTCACTTCGTCCACGATGAGGTTGTTGGCAATGCGGTAGAGGAACGCGCGCATGTTCTGCACCTTCCTCTTTTCTGAATTTGAGACGTATGTCCAGGCACGCATGAACGTCTCCTGCATCAGTTCCTTCCCCCGTTCGCGATCGAACACGCGGAAGTAGCAATGGCGGAATATGGCATCCGCATACTTGCCGTATGCTTCAGCAAGTTCTTCATCGGGGGGTAGAGGTCGGTCAACCATGCTCCGTAAGGTGGGAATGCTCTTGCCTCTCTTGGTTCGAATGCAGGTGACAAGTATAACGTCTCCCGCACAACTATTCTAGTTATTCTGTGATTCCCGCTTTGGCGTACGCGTTGTACCTCGCAGAAATGAGACTTTGGCGCTTCGGCTTTCCACATGTGCTACAGTACCGCCATGGGCGGCAGGATCGCCATCGGTATCGACGTTGGCGGCACGAAGACCGCCATTGCATCCTACGATACGGCTGGTTGGAAGCTCCTGAAGCAGAAACGCTTTCCCACGAGGAAAGATGAAGGCTTCGGCACCGTACTCGAGGATGCACTCTCAATTGCCGATTCATGGAAGACGCCGGATACCGTTGCCCTCGGATGCGGGGCGCCCGGGCTCATCAGAGCGACGGACGGCTCCATTCTCCGCATGCCGAACATCGCTGGGGGTGACGGATTTCCCCTCAAGAAGTATCTTGAGAAGCGCTTCGGCATACCCGTCACGGTGGAGAACGACAGCAATTGCTTTACGCTTGGGGAAGCGTTGGGAGGTGCGGGAAAGGGCTGTAACGTCGTCGTAGGCATAACCATGGGGACGGGCGTAGGAGGCGGCATCGTTGTTGAGGGGAAGCTCTTCCGCGGCGCCGACGGATTCGCAGGGGAAATCGGACATATGCTTCTCCGTCCGGGGAATCCGCCATACGAAACGGAAGACAGTCGCGGGGAAGTGGAGCAGTTCCTCTCGGGAACGGCGATGCTCAAGAGATGCGAAGCCGCCAAGGCGGCACAGGACCTCTTGGAGGGCGGGACATGCGCATTCCTCCACACTGAGATCGTCTTGGAGACGGCTTGGCTCTGCACCAACGTCACGCACCTCATCAATCCCTCCATCATCGTCTTCGGCGGCGGGACGGGCCGTGCCCTCAAGCCCTACCTGACGACCATAAGGGATGAGATGACGCGTTGGATCATGCAAGGCACTCCCCTCCCCCAGCTTGCGGTGGCGCAGCTCGATGATCCCGCTACGAGGGGCGCTGCAATGCTCGCCTACAGGCAGGTTCGCTGAAGTATCCGGAAACTACCTCCACTATGCGACCTGTCTCTTGAGGTACTGGCTCTCCGTGAACGACATCGCCAGGTACCCCTGCGCATCCGTCGTGAACAGGCCGTCGCGGTGCAAATCCTGCGGCTGCCACAGTCGCGTGAACTCCGAAACGTCCATTGCGCCGTCGTAACCGTTCTGCCTGTTCTGCACGATGCCGTCCTTGAGGATCTTGAACGTCCAGTGGAGGTGCGGCCCGTGGCTGTTCCCGCTGTTGCCGCTCTTTGCGACGGGATCTCCCTGTGCAATCGTCAGTCCGTTCGGTGCCGTCACCTGGGAGCAATGGGCAAGAAGGCTTCTCCTATTTGGAGCTTCGATGACAACGGAGAGACCGTAACCGCTCGAACCGTCATCCTTGACCGTGAGCGTGCCGTCATGGGGCGCGTAGACGGTCGTCCCTTCCGGTACGCCGAAATCGAAGCCGTTGTGTCCGTCGTACCCGTACGTCTTGTAGAGGTCCGGATTCTGTCCAAACCCCTGCGTTACGAGAGGCGTACCCGGAATCGGACAGAAGATCATAACCACAGTGTGTCCGATCTGCCTTCAGCCTGCAACCTTCTTCCAGTCATCCATGAACCTCGCGAGCCCCGTATCCGTGAGAGGGTGCCTTGGGAGCTTGACGAAGACGTCGTAGGGTATGGTACAGATATGCGCGCCGAGCTTTGCTGCGTCCACGATGTGGCGCGGGTGGCGCGTGGAGGCCACGAGGACTTCCGTAGTAAATCCGCAGTTCTTCCACACTTCCATGATCTCCGCGACGAGCGCCATCCCGTTCTCACCGGCGTCATCCAGCCTCCCGATGAACGGGCTGATGATCGTTGCCCCTGCTTTTGCGGCAAGGATCGCCTGCGCTGCGGAGAACACGAGCGTCACGTTCGTACGGTTCTTCTGCTTGGCGAAGTGCGTGAGTGCTTTGAGGCCTTCCGTAGTCATGGGGACTTTGACAACAACGTTCTTGTGCCACCCGGCGTACTCCTCCCCCTGCTTGATCATCCCCCCGGCATCCGTCGCCGTCACTTGCGCGCTCACATTGGGGACGAGATCGCACATCTCCAGTACGGTCTTCTGGAAATCCTTTCCTTCCTTCAGTACGAGAGAAGGATTGGTCGTCACGCCGTCAAGCACGCCCCAAGAGGCGACTTCACGTACCTGGTCAACGTTTGCTGTATCGAGGAAAAGCTTCATGGGGCCATTGTAACATCAATCGGCTGAATTCACGGATCGATTGGAAATGAAAGTTTGACAGAATGTACACTCCATACAGTCTCTTACAAGTGATGAAGCTCTACACGGCACAATATTGGCTTCCCTCTGCGGTATTACTTCTTACTGCTTGCACTGCAGGCGGAATACAGGCCAGTCTGCAACCCGTGGAAGTGACAATTCCATCGCCGCAATCTTCCATTACAGCTCAATCTCCATCCCGTTCGGCGGCTCCAGTACTTTCCTCTGCGCCGCGCAGCCTCCGTATAACCGTCCCCTTCTCCCCTCAGGCGCCCTTCTCCAATTGGGACCCGCTTCATGAAGAAGCCTGTGAGGAGATGTCCTTGATCATGGTGGATCGGTACTGGGAAGGCGATGGATTGACCAGGGAGCAGGCGGAACAGGAGATCCTTGCGCTCGTTGTCTGGGAAACGGAACACGGATACGGTGAAGACACGACAGCTGTTGAAACACAGGAGATCGCACGCGAGTACTTCGGTCTCCGAACATCGGTACGGACGGACGTGACGCCTGAGACAATCAAGGACGAATTGCGTAAAGGCCGTCCCGTCATCATCCCCGCTGCGGGGCGAGACCTTGGGAACCCGTTCTTCAGCGGCGAAGGCCCGTGGTTCCACATGCTTGTCATCACCGGCTATACGGACGACGGAAGGTTCATCACCAACGATCCCGGGACGAAGCGCGGGGAGAACTACGTCTACGATGCAGACGACCTCATCGCCGCCATCCACGATTGGACGGGTGTGAAGGAGAGGATACGGGAAGGGGCGAAGGCGATGGTTGTCGTTGAAGGGAAGATCTAAGGAGATCCCCATCGTTCTTCCGTCGTGATACACTCAAGCCATGCCGCGTTCCCGCCCCAAGCCCAAGGAACTCCTTGGGAAGGACCCCTCCGTCGTCCCCTATTCCCTCCAGCGCATCCTGACGAGCGAAAGCGAGGTTCCGCGCATATGGATCGGTCCGGAAGACTCCAAGCAGCTCCTTCCTGACGATCTGGAGGCGTACCAGTTGGCGCACGACATCATGAAGTGGCTGGTCATTGAGGCGCCCCGTAAGCACAAGAGCGGCCATCCCGGCGGCCCCCTCTCCGCCTTCCACTTCTCCTACGGAATCCTCCGCAGGCGCGATCCCCTGAAGGACGCATCCCTCCGCATGAGCGCCGGACATCTCTCCCTCCTCGCTTACGGCCTGCAATACTTGGGTGGACGCGGGACGGAAGACCCCCGTCTCAAGTCCCCGCAGGCTATCATCGACTACTTCCGCACCCCCAGCGGCCTCCCCGGGCACGTCGAGGCGGGGATCGGCGACATCCCATTCGGGTTCGGTCCTCTCGGCAAGGGATTGAGCAACGGCCTCGGCCACGCTTTGGGATGGAAGATGCAGGGAAAAGAAGGGATCACGGATGTTCTCCTCGGCGACGGGGACTCTCAGGAAGGCCAGATCATGGAAGCGGCTCGCCTCGCATCCAAGCTCAAGCTCGACCATCTGATGGCGCATGCGGACATGAACGACGTCCAGCTCTCCGGCATTCCATCCAAGACCGTCGCTTCCGACCTCGCCGCCATCTTCCAAGCCATGGGGTGGCGCGTCATCGAAGTGCAGAACGGCAATGACCCGGCGCAGGTGGAAACGGCGCTGGACGTTGCGGGAGCCCTCGTTGGACGCGGCCGCCCCCTCCTGCTCTGCTATTACACAACCATGGGCTGCGGCGTGAAGACCATGGAGGATGAGGCGAACAGGGGCTCATCGGCGTTCCATGGCTCACCCATGAAGGACGATGCCGCGATTGTTGAACTGGAGAAGCTCCCGCCGCTGGAGGAACTCGTCACCAAGTACGAACGACACCTGGTCCGCATCGCATCGCGCGCGGCGAGCGCCCCTTCCGCATCGCAAATTCTTCCTCCGCCTCCCGCCGTGCAGAGGATACTGACGGAACAGAAAGGAGCGGCGCGGAAGGACTTCGGTGCCACGCATATCAGGAACCTCATGGAGGCGGACGGGCGCATCGTCGTCCTCCACGGCGATTTGGCCGGTTCCGGAGGATTCGACGAGTCGGAGAAGGAATTCCCGGACCGCGTGATCAATTGCGGCGCGGCGGAAGCCAACATGTACATGGCCGCCGCCGGCTTGCGCCAGTCGGGCATGCTTCCCGTCACGTACACGTTCGCTGCCTTCGGTACGAACGAGGCAAGGGCGAACGCGCGCCTTATTGACATCAACGCCGCGCATGTCCCCTGCTCCGTCCTCCACGACTGCACCCATGCGGGCTTGAGTGTCGGGGAGGACGGCGAGACGCACCAGGACCGCAATTATCTCAACATCCCCTTCGACAACACGCGGGTGTGGATGCCCGTGGACAGCAACCAGGCCGCCGCCGCCGCGGAGCGGGGTTTACAGTTCGTCGCGGAAGGGCGTACGAGCCTGTTCGTCTTCTTTCCCAGGACGGGCCACGAGCAGCTGAAGACGCCCAAGGGCGACATCCTCTACGGAAAGGACTATGTGTTCGACGGGAAGGCGGACATCGTGAGGGGGGCGGGAGACACAACCGACCGCGCAACGATCATCGCCACGGGCATCGCCGTCCATGACGCCGTTGCCGCCGCCGATAAGCTTCTGAGCGAGGAGAAGATCGGCGTGCGCGTCCTCAACGTCTCATGCATCAGACCCCTTGATGCCGCCGCCATCCTCCAAGCAGCGCTGGAGACAATCCATCTCATCGTCGTGGAGGACCATCACAGCGAAGGCGGCTTGGCTTCGCAGGTGGCGGATGTCATCGCGGATTTCCAACTCCCCACGTCCCTCCGGCGCATGGGCGTGAACCACTACTTCCCGTCCGGCACCGCTAATGACCTCAAGTTCCTCGCGGGGCTCGACGTGGACAGTATCGTGAACGCCGTCCAAGAAGAGATACGCATGGAAGTAGCGGGCGGTGAAGACGTTTTCGTTACGGTCATCTACGCGCTTGCCAGCAACCGAAGGCAAAGCCGCTTCCGGGAAAACGTCCAGCCGTTCATCGACCGCATCCTGACGGACGCCACGTACCTCACCACTTTGCGTGGCGTTTGGCGAAAGCGATCCATACCCGTGGAGAAGCTCCCCCTGGACGAGAAGCTGAAGATGATGCTGGAAAGCTGATGCCCCTCCACTACCTTTCGGCGACGATTTCTGTACACTGTGACCGGAGGGATGGCCGAGCGGTTGAAGGCGACGGACTTGAAATCCGTTAGACCCTCACGGGTCTCGTGGGTTCGAATCCCACTCCCTCCGCCACCGTGACATTGACCGTGGAATGGTACCGCTCGCGATGCCCCAACATGCTTATCCAACCTTTTCGGCCCCCGTCATCCCCGGTGTACAGAGGGGAAGGAAGCTCGGGGTACCCACGTTCAACGTGCGGCCTGAGGACGTTCCTCCGGACCTCCGCCGCGGCATTTATGCATGCTTTGCCCAATTGGATGACGACGTCGATCATCACCCCGCCGTGATGCACTACGGACCGCGCCCCGTGTTCAACGATACGGAATCCTGCGAGGTGCATGTCATCGGCCAGGTCGTGGACCGCCAACCCTCCCGTCTATCCGTCGCCATCGTTGAGTTCATCCGCGGCGTGGAAGACTATCCCCTACCGGAAGTCCTTCAGGAACAGATGCAGTCCGATATCGCCGTTGCACGTGCTATCCTTGGGATCCCCCCTTAAGAGGCCATGTTCCGTACTGTCGTACGCCGCCTTAAAGGCATGATCCCGCAGAGGAGCCCTGCGCGCCTCGCGTGGCACCATGCGAAGTCGCTCGTTGCCGCCGTATGGTACGGCTTCCCGGCGCGGAAACTGGCGGTGATCGGCATCACCGGGACGGATGGAAAGACGACGACCGTCGGGATGGTGTCGCATATCCTCCGACAGTCCGGAATACGCGCGGGCGCTCTCTCCACCGCCTTCTTCAGCGTGAAGGACGCGACGTCGTGGAACGCGACGCAGAAGACTTCCCCCTCGCCCTTCACCGTCCAAAGGTTCCTGCGGCGACTTGTCTCGGAAGGCTGCACGCATGCCGTTGTAGAGTACTCCTCCCACGGGCTCGTTCAGGGGCGCGCCAACTGGACATGGCCGTCTGTTGCCGCAGTGACGAACACCACACCTGAACACCTGGACTACCACGGGACCATGGAACAGTACCGCGAGGACAAAGGCTTGCTGTTCAGGATGCTGGGGAGTAAAGGGACGAAAGTGCTGCACTTGAACGACGGTTCTTACCCTCTGTACACAACGCTCCCTTCGGAGAGAACCGTGATCTATTCTTCAGAACAGCCTCATCCCCTCCCCGTCCTTCGCCAGGGGGAGACGCTCCTCTGGATGACGGATACCGATACCCGGCCGGATTCTTCATCCGCCCACATCCATGCGCTGGAGGCGGAAGCCACAAACCCTTCATCCTACCCTCTTGAGCTCCTTCTTCCCGGTATCTTCAACCTGGAGAATGCCCTGTGCGCCATAGGCTGCGCATGGGGAGTGGGTATTCCCGTAGGGACTTCCGTCACTGCCCTTCGTTCCTTCCACGGTCTACCGGGGCGCATGGAGTGCATTCCCGGCCCGCAAGCTTTCACCGTCTACGTCGACTTCACCGTAACGCCGGCATCGTACGAGAAGACGCTCACGGCGCTCCGCTCTACTCTTTCCCCGGGCAAGCGTTTGCTCGTCCTCACGGGGAGCTGCGGTGACCGCATGAAGGAGAAGCGCCCAATCGTGGGAAAGATCTGCAGCAGCTTGGCCGACGTTGTCGTTGTGACGAACGAGGATCCTTACACGGAAGACCCGGAGACGGTCATCGATGGCGTCTGGAACGGCGTTGACCGGTCGCGCGTGGAAGCGCACCGCATCCCCGACCGTCTCCAAGCCATCCACTCCATCTTCTCCATGGCAAAGGAAGGTGATGCTGTCCTCCTCTGCGGCAAGGGCAGCGATACGACCATGTGGGTGAAGAGCGGCCAGATCCCCTGGAACGAGCGGGAGATCGCACAGGGGATGCTGCAGGAGATGTTCGGCGCATCCGCACCATGACGAGCGCCCGTACGGTTGCCGCAGGGGTGGACGAAGCGGGACGAGGCGCGCTCGCCGGGCCCGTGGTCGCCGCTGCGTGCATCCTTCCTAACCGCCTCTACCGCAGGCGTTCCTCGCCCGGTTGGTCGCCCTTCGCGCGCAGTGCGAAGGAGGATTGCATCATCGCCGATAGCAAGCAGCTTACGCCCAATGAACGGGAGACGGCTTTCCGTTGGCTCGTCAGCCATTGCCCTTACGGCATCGGCATCATTGCCCATGCGGTGATCGAGTCGAAGGGCATCCGCAAGGCGACGCACCTCGCCATGCTGCGTGCCGTCCGCAATCTCCGGTTGATGGTCACCCCCGATTTGTTGAGGATCGACGGCAAGGACAGGTTCCCCTTCGACCTTCCGCACGAGTACGTCATCCGCGGCGACGCATCCATGCCCGACATCGCCGCTGCATCCATCCTCGCCAAAGTGACGCGGGACCGCATCATGGTTCGTCACCACCTCATCTCCCCCCGCTATGACTTTGCGTGCCATAAAGGGTACGGAACTCCGGAGCATTGCAACGCGATCCGCCTGTACGGACCCTCCCCCATCCACCGCAGGAGCTTCCTCTCACGCATCCTCTACGGGGATGCCCCCGCGCTCTTTACCGTGTAGCGGGGCGCCATGAACCACAGCGCCGCCGCGAAGACGATGAGCGGAATCGTGAGCAGCTGCCCTCGCGTGAGCGCGAGCGGCCCGAATAGGATCAATGGATATGTTTGGACGCGTATGTATTCCAGCAGGAACCGCACGATCCCGTAGAGAAGAAGGAATATGGCAAAGATCCTGCCGTAAGCCTTCGGCTTCCCCATGCGGAGAAGGACGTAGCAAACACAAGCGACGGCGAGCATGAGAAGAACATCATAGATTTGGAGCGGATGGCGCAATCCCAACGCACCGGGAACGGCAATGGTCCATGGGAGGGATGACTGCGTGCCGTACAACTCCTGGTTGATGAAGTTCCCGACCCTCCCCAAGCCCAAGCCGATCGCAGCAGGGACCGTGATGACATCGGCAACCGCCCATGTCCATAGGCCTTTCATCCATGTGAAGAGCCACAAGGCTACAACCACCCCCGTAAACCCTCCGTGGGAGGACATTCCTCCCTCCCAGACGTAGAAGATCTTCCAGGGTGCGTAAAGGAAATAGACCGGTTCGTAGAAGAGGACGAACCCCAATCTCCCTCCCGCCAAGACGCCGACTACTGCCCAAGTGACGATGTCCAGCCAACGTTCACGGGAAAGGTCCAAATCACGCAAGCGCTGGAGACGCGGCAGGAGGAGCGCGGCAATGGCGAAGGACGCAACGTACAGGATCCCGTACCAGTGGAGGGAGAGGCCGAAGAAATCCAGGGCAACCGTCCGTGAAGGGAAGAACGTGATCATGCGCCGCATTCTACCCCCGTACGGGCACGCATTGCACCGTCCTTCTGGTATCATCGAGACATGATCATCCTGGGCATAGAGACTTCCTGCGACGAAACCTCCGTTGCGCTCGTCGTGGACGGTAGGGAAGTTCTGAGCAACGTCATCGCCAGTTCCAAGGAGGCTTTCGCCGCGCTCGCGGGGGTGATACCGGAGGAGGCGGCGCGGCGCCAGGCGGAGTGCATGATCCCCGTGCTCCGCGAGGCGCTCCACGAAGCAGATACGCCGCTCAAGGAGGTGGATGCCATCGCCGTAACGCAGGGGCCGGGGTTGCTCGGTTCCCTTCTCGTGGGTACTGCCACCGCCCGCGCTCTTTCCTTTGCCTGGGGTACATCCCTCGTGGGCGTCCACCATACGCTGGGCCACCTCAGCTCTCCTTGGCTCGAGCCTCCCGGCTTGGATGCGGATGATGAAGGCGCTCCTTTCCAATTCCCCATCCTCACCCTCTCCGCGTCCGGCGGCCATACGGATCTCTGGTACCGCCTTTCACACACCAGAGGTCTGCTCCTCTCCCGTACACGCGATGATGCCGCAGGGGAGGCGTTTGACAAGGGCGCGAGCATCCTCGGCCTTCCCTACCCCGGCGGCCCCAGCATCGCGGCCGCCGCGGAGAATGGTGACCCCACCTCCTACGCTTTCCCCCTACCCTTGCGCGGCGAGAAGACTCTCGATTTCAGCTTCTCCGGCCTCAAGACGTCCCTCAAGTATCTGCTCCGCGATAAGCCGAACGCCAGGAAGGACATCACCAATGTCGCCGCCTCCTACCAGAAGGCCATCTGTGCGCACTTGCTCGACCGTGTGGGGCGCGCCTTGGATCTCCACGGCGACGTGACCGAGCTGCACATCGTCGGCGGCGTTGCCGCAAACATGTACTTACGAAAGCAGGCAGAAGCTCTCTGCGCTGCGAGAGGGATCACATTGCGCCACCCGCTTTCCATCGCCTTCTGCACGGACAACGCGGCCATGGTCGCAGCTGCCGGGTACTTCACCCTCACGGAGAACGGCGCGGACGCCATTGTCCCTTTCGGGACCTCCGCCTCATTCCCCTTGGAACAGACGCTCCAAGCGGCATCCGTTTGATCCCCTAGAAGGACATCAATGACGGGAGGATCGCCCCGAGTACGATGGCGGCGAGCCCGATGACGGCTATGGCGCGAATCATGCTCTTCTTCATGGGTTTGATGGAAAGAAACTGCAGAATGCTCAGGGTGTGCCGGTGCCGGGGGTTACCGTAATGGTGAGAGAACGGGAATCCTGGTACCCATCACTGTCCTCCACGGTCAGCGTGACGCTGTACTCTCCCTCCTGCTCAAAGACGTTCACGTACGGAGACTGGTCGCTCTGCCCGACAATGAAGGTAGGCCTGTCGGTGCGCCGCACGTCCCACAAGTACCGCACGGGGCTGCCCGTGGAGCAAGTGGCGTCGAACTTTACCGACCCGCCCGCCTGGAGCATGAGCCTGCTCGCCGTTGCGCACGCGGAGAGAACGGGGCGCCGGACGATGATCGTCCTTTCCGTCATGTATTCCTTCCCCTCCGATGTGACGAGAACGAGTTTCGCCTTGTACTCACCGGCCTTTTCGTACGTATGCTCCACGCGTGATCCTCCTGTCATGGGTTGCGTACTTCCGGCTTCATCGCCGAACGTCCACTTGTACCCCGCGATCTTTTCCCCCTGCGGGATGAACGTCTGCGAGGCGTCGAACACCACGCGCAGAGGCGCCGTTCCCGCCTCCGGTTGCATGTCGATGACGGGCTCCGCGGCGGGGGGGAGGACATCAATGGTGATCTGCGTGCGCCGGGAGCTGCCGCTCGGGTCCTCCGCGATGAGCGTCACATGGTACTTCCCCTCCTTGCGGAAGACGCCCTTGAAGGTTGTGCCGTCAACGCTCGCCGTGATGTCCTCCGGATAATCCCACGAGAATTGGATGAGGGGAAGCGACGTCTTAGGGGTCAGCTCCACCGTCAAAGGCATCTCTCCGCTCACGGTGTTGCCCCTCATGGCCGGTGAACCCTCGAATTGGAGGTCGTTGATCGTGAGCTCGGGCGTGACGCGGACGACCGTGGTCATTTCCGCTGCTACTTTGGAACCGCTGGCGGATCGTGCGCGTAGCAAAACGCCGTACGTCCCGGGCGTCTTGAACGTATGGCCCGCACGCCGGAGTTCGACGCCGGTTTGCTGCTCACCGTCGCCGAAGTTCCAGTAGAGTTCCTCGAGCGGCTCTTCCGTTTCCACAGTGAACACCACGCCGAACGGTGCCGGACCGATGAGCTTCTTGAGGTCCGTCTTCAACGTAATCGGGAACGGCAGCGGAGGCGGGTTCTGTACCTCGATCTGCCTCCTATACCTCTTCTGCGTCTGATTCTGCAGTTCAATGAGCGCGCTGACATCGTACGTCCCAACGGCGTAGAAGATGTGTTCTACGTCCGCCTTCGCGGTGGTCTCGTCCGCTTTGCCGTCCCCGTCGAAGTCCCACTGCACCTTCGTGAGCTGCTTGGGATCGTTGAGGAGGTGCGCGACGCTCAACTTCACCACTCTCTTTGCTTCCGCAGGCTCCGGGAAGACGGAGAAGACTTCCTCCTGTATGAGGAGCGCTCGCGTCGCCCTCCGTTGCGTGCCGTCATCCAGCGTAAGACGCACGCCGATGGTGTACACCCCGGCACGCTTGAAAATGGCGGTCGTTTGCGGGGTCACCGTCGTCTCCGTCACCTTCCCGCTGCCGTCGGTGTACCATTCGTACTTGATGGGTACGCGTCCCATCTCCCTGAGCAAGGCAACGGAACGTTCCATGCTGAACGTCACGGGAACGGGCGCAACGAGATCCTGCATGTCGGTGGGGTCGGCGATATCAACGGGAAGGGACGGCTGGCGGAGAATGACGAACGGTACGGCTCCGCTGATGAGTAGCCCCGGTACGAACGTGAGGAGGAGGCGGAAGAGCCCCCTGCGTCGCGCCGCAACGGAGAGTTGGGGACGGGAGACGCGCTGGAGGAGAATGATGCCGAGGAGCAAGAGGATCCCGCCCCCCACCGCAACGGAGAGTACGCCGGTCTTCGCGAGGAATACGAGCGATGGTTCCGTACTGGGCAGCATGGACATGAGCGCGAAGCACCAGAGGATGTACGCTCCATACACGAGGCCACCCATCGTGACGAGCATCTGCTTCTTATTCCGTACGGTTTTCTCCACAGGTGAAAGCGGCGCCTTCGTTGTCGTCACGGCAGTCGCGCCCTTCGTCACGCCGTCAACGGGAACATTGGCCTTGACCGGTGATGTAGGGGGGGTCGATTGCGTGTCAGGCATACGCTGAAACGGAAGGAAGTGTTACCGTATGTCTTGGATACCGGGAATGATCGACGGTATCTCCCCCTCCGTCAGCGTAGACCCCGTAAGGAGGCGCGCACGCGAAGGGAGCGGTATTGATGGTACGCCACCATGGTCCCGTATTAGAAGGTCAAACCGTGCCACTTCCCCTCCCCTGCCGTCTCCCACGGTCCAAAGGAGCCTGTGGAGGTCATACGTCCGCGTGTCCACCCATACTTCACCCTTCAGCGCGTTCCGTTGAAGGGATGCCGTCTGTGAACCCTCCCGGCTTTCCATTCCCGATGAGAAGGAACCGACGTATGACATGAACTTCCCCTGATCAAGCACAATGGCGTAGTGGTACGCATCCCTGCCGTTCACTTTCTCCCGTTCCTTCTCTTCCGTCACAATGAAGATGTCCGATTGCAGCGTCACGAGTGCGGGATCAAGAGCCAGCGGCATCACCGTTTCGCTGCCCGCACAGCCCATCCTCCACCACTCCTTCTCCATGTCCTGAAGCTTTTCATAGGTCAAACCAAAGATCGACGTCCCCGATGCCACGCCATTGGGCCTGAGGAAAATATCGCAAGGATATAGCATGGCCATGTCCATCTTCGTCAATGCTCCATCCTCCCGGTCTTCTTTCAGCGTCAACGTGAATTGCACTTGCCTTCCGACATCACTCATTGTGCCGTTACTGAGTTGGAAATCCCAACGCTTTCCCTTGCCATCCCCACGACGGAAAAACCCCGCTGCCGTAAACGATGCCGACTCCAACGATTGGTTTGCTTTCGTTGCCCTGCGCATCACTTCCTGCGGAGAAAGAGTGTTCTGCACACAAGCCGTGAGGAGGAGAAGCACTGCAGTGCTGCACGCTGCGGTTCCGCGCATAGAGCTCAGAAAGACCGGCGTGCAGTGTGCCTGATCGTCCACTCTTCCGCCAGATCCTCTCACCATTTCCCGCTCGCTCCTCCTCCGCCGAACGACCCTCCCCCAAAGCCCCCGAACCCTCCTCCGCCACCTCCTTTCCAACCGCCGCCCCATCCTCCCCAGAACCTCCCGCCGCGGCGCCTGAACATGCTCGGCGTGCGGGAAGCGATGTAATCGAATAGGAGACCGAGGACCACAAGGACGGGAACGCTCAGCCACCATCCAAAGATAAGGACGAGGATGGAACCCAGGACGCCGCCGAGGACGCCGCCCAGCCACCAGGACTTCGACCGTGCCAGGAACGCACCGGCGAGGTCCAAGAGGATGAAGAGGAAGACGAGAATACCGGGGAAGAACCCCCCGCCGTCACCTCCGCCATACCGCTCCGCCGTGTACTCGCCTCCAATGTGCTTCTTGAGGGATTCCACGCCCGCGAGTATGCCTTCCTCGTACTTCCCCTCGCGGAAGAGAGGCGTGACGTCTTCCTCGATGATCCCCTTCGCCACGATGTCCGGCACGGCGCCTTCCAACCCGTAACCCGTAAGGATGCCCAGCTGCCGGTCTCCCAAAGCGATGAGCATGAGGATCCCGTTGTCGTTCTCCTTCGTCCCCACGCCCCACGCCCGCCCCACCTCCACGCCCGCATCATTAACGGTGGAACCGCTGAGCGTTTGCACCAGGAGCACCGCGATCTGGTTGCTCGTCTCCTCATCGAACGCCCGCAGCACCTCCTCGATCCGCCCATCCTGTTCCTGTGAGAGCGTTCCCGTCATATCCGTTACGTAGCCGTCGTTCACCGGCACTGTGAACGCGGACGCAATGGGTGCGAAAAGGAGCATCGCGCCGGCGGTGACGGCGATCCACCGGGCGGAACGGAACGTGGGGGCCTGCTTGATCATGGCTGGACTGCCGCGGAGGAAACGGGCTCCTCAACGGACGCCGTTGAGGACGCTTGCGGTTCGAAATCGACCTGCGGTGCAATGTTCGCGCCGGGGACGGCCTCGAACATCTCCGCAGGCGTAAAGCCGAACATTCCCGCCAGCAGGTTCGTGGGAAAGACCTTCACGCGCACGTTGTAGCCTCGCACGGTCTCATTATAGTCGCGGCGCGCGGTTGCGACCCTGTTCTCGGTTCCCTCTAGTTCCGTGATCAGGTCGCGGAACGCCTGCGTGGATCGCAACTGCGGATAGGCCTCCACCGTAACGAGGAGGCGGGAGATAGTGCTGTCCAGCCCCTGTGCCGCCACCACCTGATCATTGCGGGAACCTGCCTGCGCCGCCGCCCAAGCGCTGCGCGCGTTCGTCACTGCCGTGAGCGTCGACTGCTCGAATTCCGCCGATCCCTTGACGGTATTGACCACGTTCGGTATCAGGTCCGCGCGTCGCTGGTACATGGTCTGCACCTGCGCCCACGATGCGTCCACGCCTTCGCGCGACGCCACGAGGCCGTTGAAACCCGTCCAGAGCCATCCTCCGATGAGGACGATGACGACAAGAACGATGACCCACGATCGCATTTTCATAGATAGGGGGGAAGAAGGATCCTATCCTAGCAAATTCAGAGAGGAAGTGAAGGTCGTGTCTGCCCTATGGACCATGGTGTTTTTCGGTATACTTCCGACATCGGGGCGTAGCTCAGTTGGCTAGAGCGCACGGTTCGGGACCGTGAGGTCGAAGGTTCGAGTCCTTTCGCCCCGACCAAGTTGCATGCGAGACGAACGCAAGTCATGCCATCCTGAATGAATACTGACATTGAGACCATTGAAGTTACGAAAGCTAATCACATACTATTAGCTGTATATGTCTATGACTGAAATGCCTCTGTCCAGTCCTCCTCATGTTCACATCATTTATACAATATGTTCTGACGATATTTGCTGTCCTCCAGCCTTCTTCGCATTCCATGAACCGTTCTCCGTACATTATACCAAAGCAGTTCAGACCATAGGTCTAGTCAAAGGTGACTGGACATGTGTCTATCCATCCGTACACTGCCCCCCTTTTCTCCATTACACTATGATGAAACTCGTGAAGCAATTCACACACAACGCATCACTCCAGCTCGTGCTCATGCACGCGCTGCTCATCGCCTTCCTTACGATCAGCATGGTGGTGAGCCTCCCGAATCCGCTGTAAGCGGCTAACGGAACGGAGCTACACAAGAGCCAACTACCACAAGAACCCCGGCCTGCGGGAAGAGAAGTCACGGCGCGCTTGCTGCGCTCCCTCTTCCACGTCCCGCATCCAACCGTTGATGCGCCCCTTGTCATCTCCATAGACCTGCTTCGCGAGCTTGGAGAGTTCCATGAACTGTTCCACGTTCCCCGAGAGGGCGATGAAGTGCGTATTCTTCCGTATGGCTGTTGCGTACGCCTCCATCAGGCGGAGGATTTCCGGCCCTTGCAAAGCCAGCTCCCGCCCCCTCCCTGCGTCCATGAGCGCCTGCACGTAACCGCGCACGATGCCGGCGTCGTTCCACCGCGCAAGCAGGTACGCCTGCCGGAAGGACTCCACCGCCTCGCGCGCACGGAATTGCCGCAGCTGCACTTCACCCAGGAGCTTCCAACCTCGTGCATCCTCATTATTCATCCCCATGTACTTCTTGAGCACACTCTCCGCATCAATGACCGCATTGTGCTCCATGTAGAGGATGGACCGGCTGAGGAGGAGGTCGCGCGGGTAGATGTCGAAGCGGGTGCGGCCGTACCATTCCTGCGCCTTCGTTTCGTCCCCCGCAGCCTCCGCATGCCTCCCGAGGGACGACGTGACAAGGGAGGGGAATTCCGCGGTAGCGACGACCAGGAGTGCCATGGCGAGCAGAATCTCCACGCGCCTCTTGAGCATGCTTCCACGCGGCGAGGTCTTCCCCCTCTCCACGGGTATGAGCAAACCGAGGAAGAGCCACAGCGGCAATGTGATTCCCACGAACTGGAGGTTGTAATCGATGAGGTTATGTGCGAGGACGCCCGCAACGGCAACGAAGAGGTGTGACGATGTCCGGAGCTCCTCCGTCCCCTTCCCCTTCCGGAGGAGGCGGAGACCGCTCGGTATGAGGATGGCCACGAGCAGGAGGACGTACAACGCCGCACCCGGCACTCCCCTCTCGGCCGCGTATTTGAGGATGACGTTGTGCGGATGATCGGAAGTCTGCAACACCTCCTCTTGGAGCCGCGGCTGCGCGAAGCGGAAGCTGTACGGCCCCCATCCCCAGAGCGGCCTCATGTAAGCGAGCATGGAAGCCTGTCGGAAGAATTCCGCGCGCTCGGTGAACGAAGATGCTCCCTCGTCCGCCGTAAAGGTGATCTTCTTCGCAACGGAGACCACGGGGTACAACCTGCTCCGCATTGCATTCGCCACGGTGAAGACGGCAACGGCAACGACGGCCGATACGATGACCGTCCGGAGCAGAGGACGGAGGGACGCCTTGAGGTCCGCCCCGCGGGAAGAGAAGGCCGCTAGAAGCGCCAATTGACCTGCGAATGCTATCACGGCTCCGCGCGAATAGCTGAGGAAGAAGCAACCCAGAACACATCCGAAGAGCGCCTCCCGCAGTACGCGCTTCTTGCCGCCGTTGCCCCACTTTGACCACAGGAGGACAACGGGCCATGCGAGGAGCAAGTACTCCGCCCAAGCATTGGGCCAGTAGTCGGTGGAGAAGCGGTAGTAGAAGAACGACCCGACGAGGCGGTTCACAGGTTGGAAGACGTACACCGCCGTACCGACGGCGCATGCTGCGAGCGTGAGGATGACGAGCGCGTGCAGCAGCGTCCGAACGAACGGCTGGAGCCCCCCTCGTGCGTCCCTCATCCATCGCGCAGTCCAGAGGAGAATGAGCACGAGCGCTCCGTCCCGGAGGACTTCATCCAACCCATAGTTGCGCGTGAGGGAGAAGAGAAAGCTGAGCGACGTCCACAGGAGGAAGAGGACGGCAGGGATCCACACGGTGCCCGGCACTTCCCTCCCATCCTTCACCGTCCGATGGGCATAGAATGCCGCCATCACGCAAAAGCCCGCCACCGCAACGAGCAGCCATGTCGCCTCTATCCCCTTTCCTCCGCGCCACAGCACGGCGAACACGAGGAGAATGATGAGCAGGACATGGGTGAGACGATCAACAAGACGGCTGACCATGCCGCTATCATGACACAGGAAGAACCATTCGCTCAATTCACTTGCCCCCGTGCGAGAGCTGCGATTTCCGTCGCTGAGAGTCCGCGGTTATAGATGCGGACCTCGTCGATGATCCCAGAGAAGGGGTAATTCGGGGTGGTAGTGTATTTCCCTATGAAATGGGTGGTATTGTAAACGTAATGCGGCGTTGTATACGCATTTGGAGACACGATATTCTGGACTCCGTTGATATACAGCCGTTGGTACCCTGACGCATCGAAGACACCGGCGACGTGGTACCACTGATTAAAGGGCAGTATAGTTGTGCTCGTTAACGTCCTTTGCACATTACTCCCATCGCGGATGCTGAAATACACTCTTCGTGTATTGTAGAATGAGAAATACGGTAGGGTTTCCCCCATGAACATGCTGTGCGTCGCCCCAACCGCAGTCGGGTAAATCCATGCCGCGTATGTCACACCATTTGTCCCGTAGCTGAAGAGTGGGTTATCCGTTACCTGTACGTATTGTGCAGTGTTCCCAACGAATTGTATGGCCTTGCCGAACTTCCCGTCCACCCACGCGGGCGCCCCCACAACTATTCCATTATTCCCCTTCCCAGACTGATCCATTGCAGCCGTCCCTGCCCCCTCCTGGAATGGCCAGTACCCTATGAGCCCGTCATTCAGCCCACCGAGGTGCGCAGAAACTATCTGCGGCCTTCCTCCCACGGGTTCGCGGTAGATCTTGTAACCTGTGTAGTTTGCATTCGTTTCGGAGTTATCCTGGGGGAGTGCGGCGAGGTACTCCGGTATGAGACCATCGATATTCACGCATGTTGCATCCAACGTCACTCCCTCTTTGCAGATGGGCTTCGCCCCGTCGTCCGCCATGATGATATCGTCGATATTGGGTAGCGTCCCCTCGTCGATCTGGTACTGCACAAGGGCGGTCTGCAGTTCCCGCACCGTCTGCCTGCGGCTGGCGTCCATGGCCGAGAGGAGCATCTTCTTTGGTCCAATCGCCTCAATCACCACGCTCGCCAGCGACCCAATGATGCCCACCACGAGGAGCATCTCGATGAGGGTGAAGCCTGTTCTTCTATGGGTATGAAGAACCTTGCAAAGGAAGCGGGAAGCCGCTTGGGGACGATGCGTACACATGGAAAAGTCTTGTACGTATGGTGTCATAACAACGCTGCTTCCTGTATGAATTCGTGTTGCGGGATATGCAATTGGTTATTTTGTACCTGCTTCCATCTTGCGCCGATCAACGGTTCGGCCTGCTCACTGCCGGCTTCCCCGCGCAGGATGTACCGTCTCTCAGTACTGCGATGATCCGCTTCTCATCCCTCTTCATCAGTGACGCGATACGGGAGGAAAGCCAATCGGCGGTATCCCCGCTCGCTTCGGGTGAGAGCAACTTCTTCATGGTACAGATATACCGGATATCCGCGTCGGAGAGCGGCATCCTTTCCGACGTGTCCTCTTTCTTCTCCGCGCCCGGAAACTGCAGCCTGTAGATAAGGCTGGCCGCGAAGGAGAACATGCGCAGGTTGCGGCCCCTCTTCCCTCCTTTCTCTCCGCCGGATCCGCCTGCAGAGACGGATGCATCGGCGTTTCCCGATCTCCTCGACCTCAGTTCTGCCGCCTTTCCACGGGCACCCATTGCCGCATCCGCGTGGAATGGACCGGTCAACAGAGCTGCAATGGAAGTCAAGACGAGGAGGCTCTTCAGTAAACGCAGGAAGGGAATCTTCATGGTTGATGGGGGGACGTAAGCCTTCGATGCCATCCTACACCGTATGGCAAGTTCCGTATACACCATCATGCATCTTCACGACATACCAACGAAGGTCTACACTTTCCGTACTGCAATTGCCGACGTGGCGGAATTGGTAGACGCGCACGCTTCAGGAGCGTGTATCCGCAAGGATGTGAGAGTTCGAGTCTCTCCGTCGGCACCACCCATCTCTCTCCTCCGTACGGCAAGTTACTCTTGTAAGGATGGACGTCTGTTCCCGTAGAATACTCCGGTGCAACGCATAGTCTCCGCCGTCCTTCTTCTCGCTTTCCTCATACCCTCGGCGCAAGCGGGCGAAGGAGGATGCGAGGAGGGGAAGACCGCTTCCGTCCCACGCGTGAAGGTGGAGAGGGTGGAGCGCGCGTGGCTGGAATGGGTGAACCGCCTGCGCAGGAGATTGAAGCTTCAACCGTACGCGCTCAATGATGCATTGGACCGAACCGCGGCGGAGTGGTCACTTCTCTCGGCCGGGAAGGGATCGATGGACCACAAACGCTCACAGGAGGCCCCCTCCTACGACTACAAATCGATCGAGCAGTGGTTCGCGAGCCGTGGCCTCACATTCCCGAACGTGAACCGCACCACCTTCACGGAGAACATCGGCTGGGGCATGTACCGCTGCACGACGGAAGACTGCAGTTCCGCGATGGTCCGCGCCATCCGCTCAACGTATCGCTCCTACCTTGCGGAACGGACGAAGGCGAGCAAGCCTCACTACAACAGCATGGTGAACCCGAACTTCACGCAGATGGGATTGGGGATCGCCGTGAATGGGGAGTTGGGCCGCTACTACCTCACGCTTCATTACGCAACGGGCGTCCGGACGCTCCTCACCCAGCCGTGCACCATTCCTTGAACAGGCTGGCTCTTGACTATCGTCGCTGGCACTCTAAAATAGGGACTGCCAACTCGATACGGTGTCTTGTACATTCCTCCACCCCCTCCTCCCCACCCTCCCCCCCTCCCCTATGGCAAAGAAGCATCTCCCCAAATTCCAGGTAACGATTGAACCCATCGGCGACCGCGTGGTTGTGCTCCCGCTGGAAGTGGAGCAAACCACCGCCTCCGGCATCGTCATCCCCGATACCGCCAAGGGTGAAAAGCCCCAACGGGGTGTTGTCCTCGCACTGGGCAAAGGCGGAATCGGCAAGGACACCGTTGACCCGACCAAGTTCCTCAAGGTCGGCGACGAAGTCCTCTACGGCCGATACGCCGGTGACGACGTGAAGCTCAAGGATACAACCGGCAAAGACACGGAAGTGAAGATCCTCCACCTCGATTCCGTCCTCGGCATCGTCCGTTCTTGATGATTACCGCGGGTATGATTGCCCGCTCTCTCTTTCCCCCCTACTCTTATGTCCGGCAAGCAACTCATCTTCGGTAACGACGCGCGCGAGAGGCTCATGAAAGGCGTGGGCAAATTGGCGAGCGCCGTCTCCGCAACCCTCGGCCCACTGGGCCGCAACGCGTGCATCGAGAAGAAGTACGGCGGCCCCACCGTCACAAAGGACGGCGTCACGGTCGCCAAGGAGATCGAGCTCCCCGACCCGTTCGAGAACATGGGCGCGCAGCTCCTCAAGGAAGCCGCCACCAAAACCAACGACGCCGCCGGCGACGGCACCACCACCGCCACCGTCTTGGCGTACGCCATCATGCAGGAAGGCATGAAGCACTTGGGCTCCGGCAAGAACGCCATCTCCATCAAGAACGGCATCATGAAGGCCGTGGATGCGGTGACGAAACACCTGGAGACCCTTCAGAAGCCCATCAGCAAGAAAGAGGAGTTCGCCGCCGTTGCAACTATTTCCGCACAGGACCCCGTGGTGGGAGGCGTGATCGCCGAGGTAATCGACCAGGTGGGCAAGGACGGCGTGGCCACCGTGGAAGCCGGCCAGACGCTGGGATTGGAGAAGGAATTCGTGGAGGGCATGCAATTCGACCAGGGCTACATCTCCGCGTACTTCGTTACGGACCCCTCAACCATGAAGGCGGTGTACGAGAAGCCTTCCATCCTCATCACCGATAAGAAGATTTCGAGCATCCAGGAGATCCTCCCGCTCCTCGAGGCGCTGGCACGTACCGGCAAGAAGGAGCTGGTGATCATCGCGGAGAACGTGGAGGGCGAGGCGCTCGCCACGCTGGTCCTCAATAAGCTCCGCGGCACGTTCAACACCCTCGCGGTCAAGGCCCCCGCGTTCGGCGACCGCCGCAAGGAGATGCTCAAGGACATCGCCTTCCTCACGGGTGGACGAGTGATTTCCGAGGAAGTGGGCCTCAAGTTGGAGAACGCGACGGTGGATGACTTGGGCACCGCCCGCCGCATCGTCGCAACGAAGGACGATACGACCGTGATCGACGG
This sequence comes from uncultured Candidatus Peribacteria bacterium, assembly GCA_964358505.1. Lineage (GTDB taxonomy): Bacteria > Patescibacteriota > Gracilibacteria > Peribacterales > Peribacteraceae > CAIKAD01. The sequence goes on along the minus strand of CAYHOS010000007.1, from coordinate 16,629 downwards.
CGGCGGCTCCAAGAGCGCCATCAACGGCCGCGTCGCGGAGATCAAGGCGCACATCGAGACCACCAAGAGCGACTTCGACCGCGAGAAGCTGCAGGAGCGCCTTGCAAAGCTCTCCGGCGGCGTCGCCGTGATCAAGGTGGGCGCCGCTACGGAAGTGGAGCAGAAGGAGAAGCAGCACCGCGTGGAGGACGCCCTCTCCGCCACCCGCGCGGCCGCTGAGGAAGGGATCGTCCCCGGTGGCGGAACCGCCTACATCCGCGCCATCGATGCGCTGGACAAGGTGAAGACAGCGAACGCTGACGAGCAAATCGGCGTGCAGATCGTGCGCCACGCCCTTACCGCACCCACGCAGCACATCGCTAGCAACGCCGGCGTGGAGGGTAAGGTGGTGGTGGAGCGCGTGAAGGCCGAGAAGGGCAACGTTGGCTACAATGCCGTGACGCAGAAGTACGAGGACCTGGTGAAGGCCATGGTCATCGACCCGAAAAAAGTCACCCGTTCCGCGCTGGAGAACGCCGCTTCCGTCGCATCCATGTTCCTCACGCTGGAAGTGGCCGTGACCGAAATCCCCGAAAAGAAACCCGCTTCGCCCCCCATGCCGGGCGGGGAGGAGATGGGCGGGATGGATTTCTAAACGCGTTACGCATGCCGTTCCTCGTGCGACGCCGCCGGCACATCTTCCACTGCGCCGTATCCGACCTTCATGATGAGCGATACCACCTCCACGATGGCCGCGATACCCACGATGATGTAGATCACGCGGCCCGCCGCGGACATGGGGCCGAAGAGCGCGGCGATGAGGTCGTACTGGAACAGGCCGACGAGCCCCCAGTTGAGCCCGCCGATGAGGATGAGGATTTGTGATACCCAATCGAGTGCGTTTAGTCTCATAGAGGGAAGGGGAAGGGAATATAACTGCGTATCCGTCGACGTGCAGGGAGGGAGGACATGACCGGATTTCCCCTTCTTTGCGCCTGTCAACATCATCCGGTGTAATGTTGTGCCTCCTTCTTCGTATGATAGGGCGTGACGCACTATCCTTTCCCCACCATTCCCATGAGGCGCACCATGACGTGGCTCATTCTCGCTTCCGCAGTCCTCAGCTTCACGGCCGGCTCCATACCGGTATTCGCCGCGGACAATCCTTTCACCGATGTCCCTTCTACTTCGGCAAACGCCACGGCCATCCGTGAGTTGAAAGCGGAGAATGTGCTGCAGGGATACGAGGACGGTACCTTTAGGCCGAATATTTCCATCAACCGTGCCGAACTGCTCAAGATCATCCTTGAAGGGCGCGATGGCGGCATTACCATTTCCACTCAAAGCACGTCGACGAGTGGATGTTTCCCTGATGTGCAAGCCCAGTGGTACGCAAAGTACGTTTGCGCCGCCAAGGACGAAGGCATCGTTTCCGGCTACGACGACCCCGAAGGGGGGCTTTCGGCCCGTCTCTTCCGACCGGAGCAACCCGTAAACTTCGCGGAAGCCGCCAAGATCTTCTCCCTCGCCTACAAGCAGCAGATCCAGGATGCAAGCGGTGAGTGGTACGCGGGCTTCGTCCGCGCGCTGGAATCCTCCAAAGCCATCCCCACGTCCATCGAAGGCCTCTCCGCCGAACTTCACCGCGGCGAGATGGCGGAGATCATGTGGCGCCTCAAGAAGGGCGTTACGGACCGGCCTTCCAAGGGCTACATGAACGTCAAGTACCCGGCGGTGAAGGTCAACCTTGCCTCCGACAGCGTACAGGCAGCCGCCTCCTGCGCGGACCTCCAGGCGTTCTCCGTGGAATCGCTGTCGGGCAGCGGCTGGGGCAGAGGCGGCGGCGTTATGAAGGAGATGCGCAACGCAGTGGAGGAATTGGGAGCCCCAACGGCCGCGCCTGCCGCCTTTGACGCAGCGCAGGGTACGGAAGGCGGTTACTCCCGTACGAACGTGCAAGTAGAAGGCGTGGACGAAGCGGACATTGTCAAATCCGACGGCACCTACCTCTACATCGTCTCGCGCAACAAGGTACGGATAGTCAAAGCCGTCCCCGGCAGCGCGATGCAGGAAATGGCGACAATCTTTGATGATGACTCCATTTTCTCACCTTCAGAGCTGTTCATTGACAACAACCGCCTCATCGTGGCCGGCAGCAGCTGGCGGCAGTCGAATCCCGCGGTGATGGGGAAGAACATCGGCATTATGCCTCCGTACTGGAACACTTCCCTGGCGCAGGTGAGGATTTTCAACGTGGCTGACAAGGCAAAACCCGCCTTGGAGCGGAAGGTGAGCTTCGAAGGCTCATCCGTCTCCACCCGCATGATCGGCCACAAGCTGTACGTCGTGGTGAACCAGCCCATGCGCTGGCTGCCACAGCCGCTCGCCGAACCGACGGACGCGGACGTCCTTCCGTCCTTCGAGGATTCCCGGTCCGGCGATGCGGCCGCGCCCGTCGCGCGCTGCGCGGATGTGATGATCCTTCCTCACGTGCCCTCCCCCGAGTACCTCACGGTCGCCGTGATCGACACCGCCTCCCCCGCGACCGAGGTGAAGCGCGCAACGGTCCTGGGCAACGCGCAGAACGTGTACGCCTCCCTCCAGAACCTCTACGTCGCCACAACGCAGTGGATCTACGAGTGGAACCCTGTTGTGGAAGACACTGCCATCAAAGCGCCGGAAGACTGGAACACAGAGAAGACGAACATCTACCGCTTCTCCTTCACGTCCGGCGGCATCGAGCTCAAAGCGCAGGGCTCCGTTCCCGGCCATATCCTCAACCAGTTCTCCATGGACGAGAACGGGAACACATTCCGCATCGCCACCACACAGGGGGAACTGTGGGCTTCCCAGCGCCCCGCAACCAACAACTTGTACGTGCTCAACCAGTCACTGGAAACGGCGGGGAAGATCGAGGACATCGCGCCCGGGGAGCGGATCTACTCCGTGCGCTTTTTGGGAGACCGCGCCTACATGGTCACGTTCCGCAACACCGATCCCCTCTTCGTTATTGACACCTCGGACCCGCGCAATCCCCGCATCCTCGGCCAGCTGAAGATCCCCGGCTACAGCGACTACCTGCATCCGTACGACGAGAACCACCTGATCGGCTTCGGGAAAGACACGGAGGAGGCCAAGGATCGACAGGATTTTGCCTGGTACCAAGGCATGAAGATCGCAGTGTTCGATGTGACGGATGTCAGCAACCCCAAGGAGATGCACAAGGAGATCATCGGTGACCGTGGGACGGACAGTCCTTTGCTGCAGAACCACAAGGCGCTCCTGTTCGAGAGGGATCGCAACCTCCTCGCTTTCCCCGTGACCGTATACGAGATTCCTGCATCGGAGAGGGCGAAGAGCGATCCGGGCTCGTACGGGCAGCCGGTCTTCCAGGGGGCATATGTGTACGAATTCTCACTGGAGGGAGGTTTCAAGCTCAAGGGGAAGATCACCCACGTGACCCAAGAACAGCAACGGAAGATGGGCGACGTTTGGTACGGCTTGGGAAGGGACATCCAGCGCGTACTGCGCCTGGGGTCTTCCCTCCTCACCGTGAGCGACGCGATGGTGCAGAGCAACCTCCTCTCGGACCTGAACGAGGAAGGATCAGTGGAATTCACGGATAGTGAAGACACGACGTACCCCTGCGGCCGAGGCGTCCCGTGCGCGGTGCCGATGATGGCGGAATGACCAAGAACCAGCTGCTACACTTTTCTGCAAATGTCATCCCGATTCATCGTCATCGACGGCCCCGACGCTTCCGGCTCCACCCTTCATTCCAAGCTCCTTGCAGGGCGCTTGCGCTCACAAGGCCGCGACGTCCTCGTCACTGCGGAACCTACGGAAGGTCCTGTCGGGCTGTGGATCCGCGAACTCCTGCGCGAGAAGCAAGTGCCCTCTGCAACGCTCCAACTTCTCTTCACCGCCGACCGCGCGTGGCATGTGGAGCAGGTGATCCTCCCGGCGCTCCAGGAAGGAATGACTGTCATCACGGACCGTTACGTCCCATCCACCGTAGCCTACGGCACCGCCCTCGGTCTGCAGGCGGACTGGTTGAAGGACATGAACCGGACTTTTCCCATACCGGACGCCACCGTCTTCACGCTTCCGCCCCTCCGGACGTGCCTGGAACGTCTTGGACGAAGGGAGAAGCAGGACATACTGGAACGGCGTGATCTCCAGGATGCCGTTCACGCCGCGTACCGTCAGCTCGCCGAACTTGACCCGTCTGTCATTGTCTTGGATACGAGCGTCGAGAAAGATGCCGCCGCGGAGATGGCATGGCAAGGCATACGGGGATACCTATAAGATAGGGGCATGATGGCAAGGATCCTCTCCGGCAAGGACGTGGCGGCGGCGGTTCTTGCTGCCCTCAAACCTAAGGCGAAGGAGCTCCAACCCGTCCTCGCCATAGTGCAGGTTGGCGATGACCCCGCGAGCGACAGTTACATCGCGCAGAAGAGGAAGAGTTGTGAGGAAGTCGGCATCACCTCCGTCCACCGTCACCTCACGGAACGGACGACCAAGGAAGATCTGCTCCACGTGGTTGACGAATTGAACCGAGACACGATGGTCACGGGGTTCATCGTGCAGCTGCCGCTTCCCGCTCGCCTCAATGGCGCCGTAGAGGAAGTGATCCGCGCCATTGATCCCGCAAAGGACATCGACGGCTTCACGCCCGTTAACCTGGGGAAGACGTTCCTCGGTCCGGCATTCGAGGACCTCCCCCCCGCAACGCCCGCCGGCGTCATCATGCTGCTGGAGCACTACGGGATTGATATACAGGGGAAGCACGCCGTTGTCGTCGGCCACAGCAACATCACGGGAAAACCCCTCGCCGCCATGCTCCTCAACAGGAACGCAACGGTAACGGTCTGCCACAAGTACACCGCGGCTTTAGCGGAGATCACGCGGCAGGCGGATATCCTCTGCTCCGCCGTGGGGAAACCCGGCCTGATCACCAAAGACATGGTGAAGCCCGGCACCGTAGTCATCGACATCGGCACAACGAGGACGGACGCGGGGCTGAAGGGTGACGTGGATTTTGAGGCAGTGAGGGAGATCGCCTCCGCCATCACGCCCGTGCCGGGCGGCATCGGACCCATGACGGTTGCCTCTCTGATTCGCAACTGCATCCGTGCTGCTCAGATGAGGAACAGATAATCATGGTGGAACCGTCCAATAATCTTGTACAAACACTCGTTTTCTGTAGAATGCATACGTGGAGATCCCCTCTTCACCAATTTCGGCCTCACCGCTTTCCCGGCGAGGCATGCTGTCCGTTTTTTTCCGCACCCGCCGCCCCTTCTTCCCACACCCGGGAACGGGTGCATTTCACCATCATTGATATGTGCGGCATCATGGCTGTCTCCGGCTTCCGACCCGCAATTGAGGACCTCTACGACGGCCTCACGGTCCTCCAACACCGCGGACAGGACGCGGCGGGTATCGTGACGTTCGATAGCCAGTTCCACCTCAAGAAAGCGAACGGCATGGTCCGCGATGTGTTCCATACGCACTCTCTGCACCGCCTCACGGGCCCCATGGGCATCGGCCATGTGCGGTACCCCACGGCTGGCTGCTCCTCGGAATTCGAGGCTCAGCCGTTCTTCGTCAATTCTCCCTTCGGCATCTCCCTGGCGCACAACGGCAACCTGACGAACGCCAAGCAGCTCGCCCACGAGCTCCTCCACACGGACTTCCGCCACCTCAACACCAGTTCCGATTCCGAAATACTCCTCAACGTCTTCGCCCTGTCGCTCCAGCGCCAGCGCCCCATCAAGCTGACGCCCGAGATCATCTTCCGCGCCGTGCGGCAGGTACACCGCCGCTGCAAGGGCAGCTACTCCGCCGTCGCGCTCATCGGCGGCCACGGCATCGTGGCGTTCCGCGATCCCCACGGCATCCGCCCCCTCCAGATCGGCAAGCGCAAGTATGGCATGAAGGAGGAGTATGTTCTCTGCTCGGAGAACACGCTCATGAAGCCCCTCGGCTACGAGTTCGTGCGCGACGTGGAACCGGGCGAGGCCGTCTTCGTCGACCGCAAGAACCAGCTGCACGCCGAGATCTGCCGCAAGGGGCACCTGAACCCCTGCGCGTTCGAGTGGGTGTACCTCGCCGCCCCCGATTCCATCCTCGACAATGTCTCCGTGTACAAGGCGCGGCTCCGCATGGGCGAGTACCTTTCGAAGCAGATCAAGGCAGCCGGCATCAAGATCGATTCCGTGATTCCCATTCCGGATTCTTCCCGCGCAGCGGCGGCGGGCTTGGCGGACAAGCTGAAAGTGCGCTACCGCGAGGGCTTCGTAAAGAACCGGTACATCGGCCGCACATTCATCATGCCGGGGCAGAAGCTCCGCCAGCGCAGCCTGCGGTTCAAGATCCACCCCATTGAGCTTGAATTCAAGGGGAACAACGTCCTCCTGGTGGACGATTCCATCGTGCGCGGGAACACGAGCCGTAAGATCGTGGATATGGCGCGCGAAGCAGGTGCAAAGAAGGTGTACTTCGCTTCCGCTTCCCCCACCATCATCAACCCTTGCCCCTACGGCGTGGACATCCCTACAAGGGGCGAGCTGATCGCCGCCCACCACTCCGTGGAGGAGATCCGCAAGTTCATCGGCGCCGATAAGCTCTTCTACGCAACGCCGGAAGACCTGGTGAAGGCCATCCGCATCGGTAACCGGCACCTGCGTCTCCTGTGCACGGGGTGCTTCAACGGCCGCTACCCCACGCCGGAAGTGACACCCAAGCTTCTTCTGGAGCTCGGCTCTCTGCGCAACCAGACGAGGGAAGACCACATGGCGGAGGAAGATGATGAGTCCAACAAAGCGTTATCGATCCTTTAGTACGGACGCGGCATGCCGCGTCCCTACCCATCCCTATGAACATCCTTCTTCTCGCCTCCTCCGCCCGCGAACACGCCATCGCCGACGCCCTTTCGCGCAGCCGCCACAAGCCGGAGATCACCGCCTTCTGTGCCACAAGGAACCCCGGTATTGAGGCGCTCTCCTCGCGTATGGAAGTTGGGAATATCCTCGACTTTGACCGCTTGCGCGTGATCGCAAAAGAGGCGAAGCCGGACTTCGCCTTCATCGGCCCCGATGACCCCATCGGCATGGGCGCCGCGGACGTACTGGAGGAGCTGGGCATCCCCAGCGTCTCTCCCAAGAAGAGCCTGGCACGGATCGAAAGTTCCAAGGGTTTCGCGCGTGAACTGATGGAGAAGCACGGCATCAACGCCTCGCCCAAGTTCCGCGTCTTTTCGCGCTCGCAGCACTCCGTTGGAGCACTGGAGGAAGAGAAGGAAGCCCTGTTCTCCTTCATCGACAACGATCTGGAAGGAGAATTTGTCGTGAAGTACGACGCGCTCAAAGGCGGCAAGGGCGTGAAGGTGAGCGGCGAGCACCTACAATCCGTGGAGGACGGCGTGGATTACGCCATCGCGTGCCTGGCGGAATGCGGCTGCGTGGTCATTGAAGAGAAGCTTGTCGGCGTGGAGTTCAGCCTGCTCTCCTTCGTCTCCGGAACGCAGGTGGCGGATATGCCCGCCGTGCAGGACCACAAGCGCGCGTACGAGGGCGACAAGGGGCCCAATACGGGAGGTATGGGCACGTACTCCGATGCCGACCACTCGCTCCCGTTCCTGACGCACGATGACCTTTCCCGCGCGAAGGAGATCAACAGGCAAGTCGCAGCGGCACTCCTACGTGAATGCGGCGAACCCTACAAGGGCATCCTCTACGGCGGCTTCATCGCCGTGCGGGACGGCGTGCGCGTGATCGAGTACAACGCGCGCTTCGGCGACCCGGAGGCGCTCAACCTCCTGCCGCTCCTGGAATCGGACTTCGTGGAGATCTGCCAGGCGATCATCAAGGGGGAATTGAGGGGGGACCTCGCGCGCTTCTCGAGGAAAGCGACGGTGTGCAAGTACGTGACGGCGCGCGGCTACCCCGTGAACAAGGACGAGAAGGGCCAGGTGGTCGAGCTTCCCGCCGTCATCCCGCCCGACGCGCGCATGTTCATCTTCGACGCAACCAAGGACGAAGAGGGAACGTTCCGCCTGGGAGGCTCACGCGCCGCCGGATTTGTGGGTATTGGTGACACCATCGCGGAAGCGGAACACACCGCCCAGTCCCTCTGTGAACAAGTCCGTGGTCCCGTGCGGTACAGGAAGGACATCGGCACGGAAGCCCTCATCAACAAGCGCATGGACACGATGAACCGCCTGAGGAGTACCGACTGAATGCGGTTTCCAAGCGTGGATCGGGTCATTGACATCATGATGTACTGTAGTACAGTACTCATGCATGTCCATCGACCTCTTCTGCCCAGAAGTCCGCCGTGCAGAGACGCCCTCTCTCAAGCACCGTATCGATCTCGAGGTGCTCGATGCGTTCCGGGAAGCCGCTCACGACGACGTTTCGTTGGCAACGCCGCTGGATGGTTTGCCCATCGATTCCCTCGGGAAGGCAGGAGTGATGATCGCCATCGAAGATAATTGCGACCATTTGCCGGAACTGCGCGGAAAGGACGGCCACTTCATGCTGCCTGACGGGGCATTGGAACGCGCGGAAACCATCGCGGACATGTGCGCGTCCGTCCACACCGAGGTGGAAAGACACTTGAAACAACTCGCCCTGAAGAACAAGAAGTGAGGAGCGTCAAACCCCCATCCCCGCCAGCTTCTCCTGCAGATCCCTCTCGTGCAGTGCCGCAATAATCTCCTCGATCCGGCCCTCCATGACGGAAGGCAGGTTGCTGAAGTTCTTGCCGATGCGGTGGTCCGTCACGCGATCCTGGGGAAAGTTGTAGGTGCGGATCTTCTCACTGCGGTCGCCGGAGCCCACCTGCCCGGAACGCATGTCGCCGCGTTCCTTTGCAAGTTGTTCCTCACGCGCCGCGTACAGTCGGCTGCGCAGCAAGCTCATGGCGAGAGCGCGGTTCCTCTGCTGGCTCCGCTCCGTTTGGCACGCAACGATCACCCCCGTGGGGATGTGCGTGATGCGCACGGCGCTCTCCGTCTTGTTCACGTGCTGGCCGCCCGCGCCGCTTGCGCGGAACGTATCGATGCGCAGGTCTTCCGGTTTCACTTCGATGTCCACCTCCTCCGCTTCGGGGAGGATCGCCACGGTCGCCGTTGAGGTGTGTACGCGGCCTTTTGCCTCCGTTTCCGGGATGCGCTGCACGCGGTGCACGCCGCTCTCGAACTTGAGCGCTCCGTAGACGCCGGATCCTTCGATGCGCGCCGACGCTTCTTTGAGCCCGCCGCCTTCCGCATCCGACATATTCATGAGTTCCGTCTTCCATTTATGCCCTTCTGCGAAGCGTAGGTACATGCGGAGAAGTTCTCCTGCGAAGAGCGCGGCTTCTTCCCCTCCGGCCCCCGCGCGCACTTCGACGATGACGCTTCTCCCGTCGTCCTTGTTCTTGGGCACCAGGAACACACGCATCCGTTCCTCGAGCTTCGGCAGGTCGCGGCGCGCCTCCCCTGCTTCCTCTTCCGCGAGAAGCCGCAAATCGGGGTCATCGCGCACGGCCGAAGCTTCTGCGATCATGGCATGGTAGCGTTCGTACTCCCGAAGCATTCCGATGGCAGGCTCCAGCTCCCGCATCCTCTTGCCGATGCGCGCGATCTCCCTGGGGTTCCCGTGCACCGCGGGATCCATGAGCGCTTTGCTCATGTCCTCATACTCACGCGCCAGGGAGCGTAGCTTCGCAATCATGGCCTGATCATAGAGGATACGCTCCCTATGAACTATACTTCAACACATGAAAATCCTCGTTGCCATGTCCGGCGGTATTGATTCAAGCGTGGTCACGCACTTGCTGAGGGAACAGGGACATGAGGTCGTGGGAGTGCGATTCACGCTCTGGAACGACCCGCTCGCCCCCGCGAAAACCCAACTCCTCACCAGCAAGTGCTGCGACGCGCAGACCGCTGCACGCGCCGCTTCCGTGGCTGCAAAGCTGGAATTCCCCCTTCACGTTGTCAACCTGGAGAGGGAGTTCAAGCGGATTGTCGTCGACCGGTACCTGGAGGATGTGCGCAGCGGCCTCACGCCCAACCCCTGCGTGCACTGCAACCGTGCCATCAAGTTCGGGAGGCTCCTGGAACTCGCAGACAAGTTCGGGTGCGAGAGGCTGGCGACCGGCCACTACGCACGCACTGCGGAGGAGACGCAGAGTGACGGTTCCATCCGCTGCCTTCTCCTGGAGGCCGCGGATAAGGAGAAGGACCAGAGCTACTACCTCCATGGACTGAGCCAGGATCAGCTCAAGCGCGTTCTGTTCCCTTTGGGGACGATGGTGAAGGATGACGTGTTTGCACTGGCGAAGAAGTATGGCATCCCCTTCGATCCGCAGACGTACCGCGAGAGCCAGGACCTGTGCTTCTTCCCGGAGAAGTCCCCGCAGGAGTTCCTCAAGCGCTCCTTGAAGGATGGCATGCATGCCGGAGAGATCGTGAAGCGTGACGGGACAGTCGTCGGTACTCATGATGGCTTGCCGCTCTACACCGTAGGACAACGGAGAGGATTGAAGATCGGCGGCCTGAAGATTCCCCTGGAGGTGGTGGCAAAGGACGTGGCAGGGAACCGTCTCATCGTGGACGAGAAAGACCGTCAGAAGACGCACGAGATCCGCGTTTGCGATCTCACGTGGGTATCCTGGAAGCCCGGTGAAAACAAAGAATGCCACTTGCACTGCCGCACTCGTTCCCTCTCCAAAAAGCGGAGTGGGATATTCCGCTTTGCAGAAACAGCGGGGACGTTCACTTTTCACGATCCTACGCCGCTTCAATCACCGGGACAGTCGTTGGTACTGTACAGGGGTGAAGAGATCGTTGGGGGAGGGTTCATCACGAATGAGCAATGAGCAATATCCAATGACCCATGGATAGGACACAGGCCATTGGTCTCCGGGATTTGGCCAGTTTCGTCTGCTATACTTCCTCCCTTTGCAGCTGCATGATCACTGGATTTCTGCTACAATATCATGATATCCCGGTTCTTCCGCCGCCACCGCGCCCACTACGACGCCAACGGGGATATTGTCCTCGAGCCGGACGCGCGTGAACTTGTGGAAGTGCAAGGACCTCGTTGCATCACATGGAGAATCACTGAACCGCCAGCGGCTGCGGAGATTCTGACTGCGGATGAAGGGACAAACACGTTATTGGCAGGACAGGATGTCCCCTCCCAGTCCCCCGTACGCAAGCGCCTGGTTGCCATCCGTAAACATATTACGGAAGATGTGCTGGAAGAGGGTCTTCGCCAGTACCGCGAGAGCCTTCGCGAAGCCAAGCCGATGATGGAGGAGTTGGGATGGGAGACGACGTCATTCCTGGGGAAACTGTGGGCATTCCTGCGGCAACCGGTCTGGGTTCCGGGGCGCAAGCGCGGCAGGGAGATGAACAGGAGCATGCTCTTCCTCACGGACACCGTGCGTTTTGGCGGCACGTTCGCCCTCATCTTCCTGGCTCTTTTCACGGCCTTGAACTACCAGAGCTTCTGGCAGATCGCCTCTTCCAAGGTCATCCCTCTCCTCACCGTACCTTCCATTGATGCCCAGGACCAGGCGCTTGCCTCCGCCCTCCAAGACCGCCTGAAGCTTCTCCCCGGGCTTGCGACTGCCGGCGCAAGCCTGGAGGGCAATATCCTCAGCTTCCTGCCGTCCATGGGTCCTCCCGAGAACAGGCTCATCATCCCCAAGCTGGACCTCAACATTCCCATTGTCACGCCGTCGTACGAATCGCTCCTGCGCGCCGACTGGACCCAGGTGGAGAAGGATATCCAGGCCTCCTTGCAGGACGGTGTTGTCCACTACCCCGGCACGGCAAACCCCGGCCAGGCGGGGAACTTCTTCGTCACCGGCCACAGCTCCTACTATCCGTGGTCTCCGGGCCGCTACAAGACGGTGTTCGCGCGGCTGCACAATTTGGAGGTAGGCGACGAGTACTGGGTGTACTTCGGGGGTGATAAGCACCGCTACGTGGTCAAAGGCAAGAAGGAAGTGAGCCCTTCGGACATCACCGTACTCGACCAGCCCACGGACAAGCGCATGGGCACGCTGATGACCTGCACGCCTGTGGGCACAACCCTGCGCCGCCTCATTATCACCGCGCTGGAAGTTGATCCGCTCACGGGGGAGAAGCTTGCCGTGGGCGAGCGCCCCTCCCAAGCGCCGCCTAAGTACAAGATGGAAGCCTTACCGATCTAACCTGGTGCCGCCGGTCTTTCGGTGTACTCAAGACCTCGCAGTCAGCATACACATGCTCGATCTGTGAGTCGTAGCGAATCGATCCTGGTGCCGCCGGCTGGACTCGAACCAGCACGCCCCGGTAAGGAGGCAAGGGATTTTAAGTCCCTCGTGTCTACCATTCCACCACAGCGGCAAAGACCTATGGTAGAGTATACCCATGGTTCTCCTGTTCGCGAAGAGCGCCACAAACGCCCTGCGGGGAATCTCTTTCGTGTGGAGGAGGGAGAGGAACTTCAAGATCCTGAGCACCGCATCCGTGCTCCTCATCGCCGCGGCGGTCATTCTCCGCTTCTCCTTTGCCGAACTCATGGCGGTTCTTTTCGCTTGTGCCGCCGTCTTGGTCGCGGCGCTTCTCAACACCATTGTAGAGGAGATCTTAGACGTCATCGAGCCGCACTACTCCGTGCATGTGGGAAGGCTGAAGGACGTGACTGCTGGGGTCGTCCTCCTCCTCAGCCTCTTCGCCGCCGCCATCGGCATCTTCACCATTGTCCACCACTTCGTCCCATCTTTGCAGGAATGGGGCACCACTCTGTGAGGTGACGCAACCCGCTCTAGGCTAGCATTAGCGAAGATGAGAGATAGCCAGTTCCAATTGCTTGTGTTATAATAGTATATTATATGAACATACTCCTTTTCCGCAATTATTGGGTACGTCCGGAACGGATGCGGTTCTCTTCCTCCGTCCTCGGATGGTCATCGCTCACGGCGATGATCCTGGCCTCCTCAACGTACTACGCCCTCGCCAAGGAACTTATGGTCGCCCTCTCCCCCCTCGCGCTCGTTCTCTTCAGCGAGGCTCTCGCAGCCATCTTCGTCCTCATCTCCTTCGGCCTGTTGCCTTCGCTCCGATCCCTCGCGAGACTGCGTAGGTTCGAACTCTTCTCCCTCCTCTTCATCGGCATCACGAGTAGTATCGTCGCCCCCGCTCTGCTCTTCTCCGGACTGAGCATGACGAGCGCCGTCAACGCCGCGCTCTTCGGCCACACGGAAATGCTCTTCCTCCTGCTCCTCTCTGTGTTCTTCCTTGGTGAGCGCCTCCGCCTCCCGCACTCGTTCTCCCTCCTCTTCATCGCCAGCGGCGTGTTGTTCATCACCATGCGCGGCTTCTCTGAGTCCTTCGTCCTGCAGTCCGGGGACGGTTTGGTGCTCCTCGCAAGCTTCATCTGGGCGGCAGGCGGCTTAATCTTCCGCAAATTCCTTCACAGTGTTCCCGTCTCCACGGTGGTGTTCACGCGCTCCTTGATCGCTGTTTGGGGTATCGCCCTCACGTTCCTGTTCTCCCCGGCGTCCGTTGTCCTCGCGCAAGCGCAATTCCTCACCCCCGACTTGCTTGTCACCCTCCTTGCATTCGCCTTCCTATCACGGTTCCTCACCGTCTTCTTCTTCTACCAATCCTTAGACCGCCTCCCCGTCGCCACTGTCTCCGTTTTCAGTAATTTTGCGGTGGTCGGTTCCATCTTGTTCGCATCCTGGTACCTCGGAGAGCCCCTCCGCTTGTATCAAATCATCGGTGCCTCATTGATCCTCACGGGCACTGTCCTCCTTGAAGTCTTCAACGGATTCCATCCCTCGCACGAGCACCGCGTTGCGCACCTGATGCAGAAACACGCGCACCGGGCCTAATCCCTCTCTTTCTTCATCCCGTACACTTGGATCGCTAGGCTGAGCACTTTACTCACCTCCGCCCGGGTGATCTGTTTTTCCGGACCGAAGTATCCGGTGGGGACCCCTTGATGATCCTTGTACCCGGAGATGATTCCGTCGCCTGCCGCACGGCGGATGGCTTCCGTGGTAAACATCCCCGGCAGCACGTCGACAAATACGGAACCCGTCTGTGTGGTTGTTCCCGCAGCTGCTCCAGTACCCGCCGCAACCACAATGGCGATCGAGCCTGAGGAAGGCTTGATGACGCCGAACGCCTCCAACAACGTGAGGACCACTTCGCCGCGGAGCGCCGGCCTCGTGACGTCCAGGGAGGAATCCGTGGTGAGCGAGAGCTTGCGCTCCTCCGCGCAGGAGAAGTACGGCGCAGACCAGCTCTCCTTCGCCATCGCATTCTTCGGCTCCTCGCTGCAGGACGAAGGGTCCACGCCCGCGGCTGCCATCACCATCTTCACCATCTCCTCGATGCTCACGGGGCGGTGCGGCCCGAACTCACCGAGCGGCTTCCCCACGGCATCCGTATACCCCGTCACAATCCCCAAGCTCGCCATGTCCCGCACGTAGGGGGCGAACCACAGGTTCCGCGGCACGTCCTTGAGGTCGAACGGGGCATTGCGCCAGTAGACGGTGACGTAGTCGGAAAACTGCGAGGCGCGCTGCGCTCCCGTCGCCGAGAGCGGGAACATCTCCGTCGCCTCCTGTTCCCAGGCCTCTTGCGCCTGCTGCTCTCCTTCCCTCTGAAGCACCGCAATACCCTTCTGGAAGAACGGGAGACCCGCACTCAACACCATCCCCGACCCCGTAGCGGGGGAGGCGGACGCAAGGAGGAGGAACGAGAGGAATGGGAAGGAGAACGGCATAGGTTCCTCTACCGTATCATGAGGGTATTGCGCTGCAATGAAAGCGACTTGCCTTCGGCCTTGCTCCATCTCCCCTTAGACGCTACTCTCCGCCAGACATGCCCGTACCGAAGAACAGCGGCCCCCCATGGCCCACACAGGGCAGGGGGGAACGTTTTCCCGAAGTCCGGTCGATCCTTCTCCTGGGTTCGGGCGCGCTGAAGATCGGGGAGGCGGGGGAATTCGACTACTCCGGCAGCCAGGCGATCAAGGCGTTCAAGGAGGAAGGCAAGCGCGTCATCCTCATCAATCCCAACATCGCCACGAACCAGACCAGCTGGGGACTTGCCGACGGCGTGTACTTCGTTCCCGTCACGCCACCCTTCGTTGAGGACGTGATACGGAAGGAGAAGCCTGATGCCATCGCACTCAGCTTCGGCGGTCAGACCGCGCTCAACTGCGGCCTGCAGCTCTCTGACCTGGGGATACTGGAACGTCACGGCATCCGCGTGCTCGGCACTCCGGTGGAGAGCATCCGCAAGACGGAGGACCGCGCGCTCTTCAACCAAGAGCTCCGCTCCATCGGCGTTACTGTCCCCCGCTCCGTCGCCTGCACGTCCGAGGAAGGATCCCTGGAAGCCGCGCGGGAGATCGGCTTTCCCGTGATCGTGCGCGGCGCGTTCGCGCTGGGAGGAAAAGGGAGTGGCCGCGCGATGAACGAGAGGGAATTGAAGGACGTCCTCAAGGTAGCCTTCGTGGAATCGCCGCAAGTCCTTGTGGAGGAGGACCTGACGGGATGGAAGGAGATCGAGTACGAAGTGGTGCGCGACGCGGCTGACAACTGCATCACCGTCTGCAACATGGAGAACGTGGATCCGCTCGGCATCCACACGGGGGAATCCATCGTCATCGCGCCAAGCCAGACGCTCGACAACACGGAGTACCAGATGCTCCGGAGCATCGCTCTGCGCGTGATACGGCACCTGCGGATCGTGGGCGAGTGCAACATCCAGTACGCCCTGCACCCCCGCTCGCGCGAGTACCGCGTCATCGAAGTGAATGCGCGCCTCTCCCGAAGCTCCGCCCTCGCTTCCAAGGCAACGGGATATCCCTTGGCCTTCATCGCCGCCAAGCTCGCGCTTGGCTACGCGCTCCCGGAATTACGCAACGCCATCACGGAAGTGACCTGCGCGGATTTCGAGCCCTCGCTCGACTACGTCGCGCTCAAGATGCCCCGGTGGGACCTGCAGAAGTTCCGCTTCGTCTCCGACCAGGTAACGAGCGAAATGAAGTCCGTGGGCGAGGTGATGGCCCTCGGAAGGACGTTCGAGGAAGCGATGCAGAAAGCCGTTCGCATGCTCAACATCGGCGAGGAGGGCCTGTTCCCCGCTTCCATAGCGTTCGATGACCTCACACGTGAGGTCAAACGTCCCACCCCTCGCCGCATCTTTGCGGTGGCGCAGGCGCTGCAGGGCGAGTGGAGTCTGCAGGAAGTGCATGCGGCCACGGGGATCGATGCGTGGTTCCTCCGGCGCATCCAAGCCATGGGCGAAGTGGAAAAGGACCTCTTCAAGGCGAAGACCGCGCGCCTCACGGACGCCCTCCTGCACCGGGCTAAACTCATGGGATTCTCGGACCGCGGCATCGGCAGGATCTGCGACAAGCGGACCCGGGAGATCCGCGAACAGAGGCTCCGTGCCGGCATTGTCCCCGTGATCAAGCAGGTGGATACGCTGGGCGGGGAATTCCCGGCACAGACGAATTACCTGTACATGACATATAACGGTATGGAGGATGATGTTTCTTTTTCTGTTCCCTCCATCCCCCAGCCCCCTTCCTCCTCCTGTTCACTCCTCCATCCCCCGGCCCCTTCCTCCTCCTGTTC
>CAYHOS010000006.1:0-59585 GCA_964358505.1 uncultured Candidatus Peribacteria bacterium | reverse complement strand
CCATCGCATCTCCTCACCTGATAGCTGAAGTCTGACCCAGGCCCCGACGCGTCGTCATTGACGCGTCGGGGCATTCTCTGCGAAGGCAGGTCATTGGTTGTTTCTGGTATACTTTCCTCCATGTCGAAGAGCGAGCAGGGGGCAGCGGCACGGTCCAACCGGAACGTCGCCATGCTCCTCCGCCAGATTGGAGTCTTATTGCAGGAGCAAGGCGTGCGGTTCAAGCCGGCGGCGTACTTCAAGGCGGCCAAAGTGATCGAAGACCTGCCCCAGGACATCGCCACCTTCAAGAGCGAGAAGGAACTGATGGAGCTGCCGGGCATCGGCGAAGCGATCGCGGGGAAGATTCTGGAGTGGCGCGAGACGGGGAGGATCAAGGCGCTGGATGATCTGATCAGGCGGCAAGGAGGCATCTCCCCGGATTTGCTCATGGTGGAGGACCTCGGCCCCAAGCGCGCGCGCGTCCTCCAGAAGGAGCTGGGTATCCGGACCGTGGCGGATCTCATCGAGGCGGCGGAGGAAGGGAAGATCCGCTCGCTCCCCCGTTTTTCGTACGTGATGGAAAAGAAGATCCTGCAGAACGCGCGCAACGTGGAGGAGCGGTCCAAGAGGTTCCCGCGCGCGGAGGTGGAGGACGACGTGCGGGAACTCCTCAAAACCCTCCGCGCCGTCCCGGGTGTGGAGCGCGCGGAGGCGGCGGGTTCTTTCCGGCGCCGCAAGGAGACCGTGGGGGATATCGACATCGTCGTGGTGGCCAAAGACCCCAAAGCCGTCGCGGATGCAGTGGCTGCGCTGGCCATCGTCTCGCACATCGTGGCGCACGGCGGCACAAAAGTCTCATTTGATTTGAAGTCGGGGTTGCGCGCGGACGTCCGCTTCGTCCAGCCGGGCCAGTGGGGGGCGGCGCTCCTCTACTTCACGGGCGACAAGGAGCACAACATCGCGCTCCGCAAGCTCGCCATCCGGCGCGGATGGAAGCTCAACGAGTACGGCCTCTTCGAAGGGGAGAGGGCCATAGCGGGCAAGGAAGAGGAGGATATCTACAGGGCGCTGGAATTGCCCATGCCGGAGCCGAGGGAGAGGGAGGGAATGAAGAATGGAGAATGAAGAATGGAGAATGAAGAATGGAGAATGAAGAATGGAGAATGAAGAATGTTGGAAATGGAAATATGTGTAAACAATGTATATACATTGGAAGTAGTCTCATACCACTTCGCGTTTGAAACGTTACGAATCCATGATTGAGAGGACGATCGTACTTTTTGGCTTGGGGCAAACGCTACGTGGTACGAGAGGAGGGAGTCATTGCTTTCCTGATCGGTAGCCTTTCTATTGCAACTTGGTATCATAATGCAATTCAAGAATACAATGTGTCATGGTGAGCTCCGTCGATCCATGACACGTATCACCCCGCGACGGGGCTCGGGGTGACACTTCTACAGTTGCTCATATTCGATTATGAGGCTGCTTCTGGTCATCTCATCCAGCAAGAGCGTTCTGAGGTGGCGAGGAGCATTGGATACTCGCTTCCTTGCGGAAGCCCTCCTCCTGCGTCAGCAGCGTCGTCGCACAGGCATTCCCTGCGTCCCCCCACGAGACCGTGAGGCGGAAGGAGGGGGTGATGGCCAGGGAGACGCCGACTTCCATGGGGAGCGGCAAGCCGATCTTCCCCGCGGCATTGCGGAGGATGCGCTTGCCGTTCTCTTCCATGCACCGCAGGAGCACCGCCCCTTTCTCATCGAGGATGACGAAGCGCCGCGCCGTGGCGCGGAGTACATTGCCCGGGTTGCGTGATTGTGAGAAGGGGGGCTGGTCCGTGGTATCCAGGAAAACGAGCTCTCTTCCCCCGTCGCCCGTGAGGTCCTCGCGGAAGGCGAGGAGCGGGGCTTCCACGGAGAGTTCACGCGCGGCCGCGGCGAGCAAGCCCTCCTCCTTCTCCCCTTGCGGGGGCAGCCGTTCGCCCTCCTCCATCGCGCGCCACTGGGCGTTGTTCTGCGCGTCCCAGTACCCTTGCACTTCCTCATCCGTCATGCCGATGAAGAACGGGAAGCTGGCGGAGGAGAGGGGGTGGCTGCTCGTCCCTTCCGTCACCTGCACCGTGAGGAGATAGGGGGAAGGCAGCCAGTCCTTGGGGTTCGCGAAGGAGAGGCGCGCCTGCGTGCCGCCCTGCGGCAGGTCCACCGTAGCCTCCCCCAGCATGGGCGCCGACGCGTCCGGCATGTACCACTGTGCGCGGACGGTGCGTTGCGCGGAGCCTGGCACCACCTCCACCACGGCGACGAGCTGGCGGTCGCTCACGGCGAAGCGGTTGCGCAGTTCCAGCTGCTCGGGCGGCATGAGCATGGTCCCCGCGGCAATGCCGATCCTGCGGATGATCCACTCCCCCCCGCCCGGCGCCGCGGCTTCCTCCTTGGCGCATGCGGAGAGGAGGAGGGGGAGGCAGAGGAGGAAGAGGAGGGGGGCGCGGAGCATCATCGTTCACTGTACAGGGACGAAGCCGGATGGCGGTGGGAGAGGGATTCGAACCCTCGAACCCCTTTTGGGGGTTACTCGATTTCGAGTCGAGCGCCTTCGACCACTCGGCCATCCCACCGTTTTCATTGTACAGCGAGCCTCGAACGAGGGCATCTTGCCTCCTCTGATCATTGACTTGTCTTCATAAATCTATTGTAAACATCCATGCCGGAACATCAAATAATGGCTCCATGCAGCGAAAAAGCCCAAGTATCAGAATTCTTCACCCATTCACCTATTCCGATCATTTGTTGATCAAATTTTACTTGCAGAAGGCCTGTTGCACCCTACAATCCTCTCGATTTATCTCTTTTCCCCCATTTTATGAGCTACGTCGTTGCGTCAGCCATCAAGGATTTGCTCAAGAAGCAGGGCATGATGACCGCCGGTGACTTCCCGGAGGCCGCTTCCGCCTACCTGGAGAAGGCCCTCACCATGGCCGCCAAGCGCGCCAAGGACAACGGCCGCGTCACGGTCCGCCCGTACGACCTTTAATCCGGTCGGTTTGCATTTGGAACCGGTGCCGTAACGGGTGCCGGTTTTTTCGGACTTCGGGATTCGGCATTCGGACTTCGGGATGGAAGCTGAGCAGTATTATGAGATTCTTCACATACAACACCCCCGAAGTCCGAGGTCCGAACTCCGAAGTCCTACTGCCGCGCTTCCCTCTTCAGCTCCGCATCAACGAAGCGCTGGATGTCGCCGTCGAGCACGCCGGTGGTATCGCTCGTCTCCGTGTCCGTCCGCAGGTCCTTGACCATTTGGTAGGGGTGGAGCACGTAGGAGCGGATCTGCTGCCCGAAGTCCGCGCTCTTGGTGGCGCCCTTGAGTTCCGCCTTCTGCTCCCGTTCCTCGCGGCGTTTCTTCTCCAGGAGCTTGGCGCGGAGCAGGTTCATGGCCTGCGTGCGGTTCTGGAGCTGGCTGCGCTCCGTCTGGCAGGCCACCACGAGGCCGGTGGGGATGTGCGTAATGCGCACGGCCGTCTCCACCTTGTTCACGTTCTGCCCGCCCGCCCCCCCGCTGCGGTAGGTATCGATCCTGAGGTCGTTCGGGTTGATCTCAACCTCCCCGGTCTCCTCGATCTCCGGCAGCACTTCCACGAGCGCGAAGCTGGTCTGCCGCAGGTTCTTGGCGTTGAAGGGGGAGAGGCGCACCAGGCGGTGCGTGCCGCGCTCGCACTTCAAATTCCCGTACGCCATTTCGCCCGTCACATGGAACGTGGCGGTCTTGATGCCCGCCTCCTGCCCGTCGGTCTTCTCCAGGAGCTTTGCTTCCCACCCCCGGCGCTCGCAGTAGCGCAGGTACATCCGCACGAGCATCTGCGCCCAGTCCTGCGCCTCCGTGCCGCCGGCGCCGCTGCTGACCGTGAGGTAGCAGTTACCCGTGTCGAACTCGCCGCCCAGGTACAGCTGCACTTCCGTCTCCTTCCACCGTGCCTCCAGCGCGGTGAGTTCCGTCTCCAGGCTCGGCACGTCGCCCGGCTCCGCATGCTGCGCCAGTTCCCGCAGGTCGTGGAGCCCCGCCGCGATGGAGGAGACGGGTTCCCACAGCTTCTTCAGCCCCTTCAGCTTGGCGAACACCGCCTGCGCATTCTTCTGGTCATTCCAGAAGGAGGGCTCCAGCGCCTGGCGCTCCAGTTCCGCGATCTGCGCTGGCACGTTCCTTCCCTCAAAGAGAGTCCTTCCCCGTGTTCACAGCGGACTGCAATTCGGTGATTTTCTTGAGCAGTTCTTCCATGGGGAAGGGGGTAGAGATGGTTCTATGGTACAGGGGTTGTGGTGGTTGTGACAGGACTCAATTTCCGCTATACTATCAAGAAAACAATGACCGATACCCACCCTTCCACCCACGGACCGCAGGTGTCCGCGGACGGCGCGGAGAAGCAGCCGTTCCTTGCGGGGGTGGCACCCGGATTGGAGCTGCCCATCTTCGTCTTTGCGGTGGTGCTCGTGTCGCTCCTCTCCCTCTCCCTCGCCATCGTTCTGCCCGTGCTGGCGCAGGTGGAGGTGAACGGCCAGTCGCACGACCTCCAGAGCCTGCGCCTCACGCGGGACCGGATGGCGGCGGAACTGCTCCGGCGCGAGCGGGAGCGGGAGCAGGGCGTCCTCTCCGTCACCGACCCCACGTACGACGCCCTCAAGGAGTTCCGCGGCGACCTACCCTCCTTCGCCGCTTTGCGTGAGCAGCTGCGGCGCCTGACGGAGTCGCTGGTGCCTGAGGAAGACGCCATCGTCATGCAGGAGTACCTCCTGGAACCCGGGGAGAAGACACTCACCATCACGGGCGACGTGCGCAACGTGGGGCCGCGCAGCATGACGGTGCTGGCGCAGTTCGCCGAGGAGTTGGGACGCCTCCCCTCCGTGAGCGCGGTCAAACCCCCCCTCTACCGGCGCGTGGAGGAAGCGGACGGGAGCATGCACTCCCCCTTCACCATCGTCCTCACCCTCCAATGACCTCTCCGGGCCTTCCCTCGGCTCCCGGCTTGCTTTCCAATCCCCTTCCGGAACGGAGGCAGGCGCGGATCCATTCCTCCCTCCTATGGACGGCTGCCGCGGCGCTGCTCCTGCTCGCGGGCTTCCTGGTGCGCGAACACATGAGCACGTTGCGCATGGTACAGCAGCAAGGCTTGCCCCTGGCATCCGAAGTGGCGGAGCTGGATCGGCGGCTGGAGATCCTTACGCAACAGACGCAGGCGCTCGACCTCACGGGGGACATCGTCGGCGGCGCGGAGGAGGAAGACCTCCGTCTCTTCGTGCTCCCGGCCGGGGGGGAGAGTGCGCGGACCATCGCCGTGTTCACTGCCGTGGTCGACGCGTGGAGGGCTGGTGGGACGGTGAAGGACGTTGCGCCCATCACCGTGGGCGCACCCGAACGCGCAACGGTGGCGGGTGCCGATCCCCTGGTCCGCCGCACCGTGCGTATGGCCCTGCGAATGCGTAACGAGAACCTGGCGGACTTCTCCGCCCTCCTGTGCCTCGCCGGCCTTCTCACGGTGGAAGACGCCATCACGCCCGACGGGCGCAAGGAGCTGCTCGCCATCTCGGAGACGGGCAACCCGGAGCAGATCACGTCGCTCAAGCGCTTCCTCTCCACCGGCCTGCTCCCGTACCTCCGCGACCCCCTCGCGGCCGAAGAGCGCCTGCTCGCCGCCTTTCCCACTGACGCCCTCACGGCGTTCCTCCGCATGTTCGAACGCACTCCCCTCATCCGCGACGGCATGGCATTCGCCCGCGGACCCGTTGGCACCGTCCTCCTCACGGAAAAGTTGTGGCCGCTGCCGTTCCTCACGGTGTCTTCATTGGACGTGGAGGAAGAGGAGGAGGGGTGGGTGAGAGTGGAGGTGGAGTTGATGCTCTACGGGCAAACGAGAAACGTTCCTTGACCTCCCGGCCGCTCTTCCGTACAGTTTTCCCGTCCTTTCCCTTTGCATTTCTGCGCCAGCGCCAGCGCTACACACCCTTCTCCCGCCACCAGGAACGCCGCCCGCGCGTGAATGAGCAGATCCGCGTGCCGCAGGTGATGCTCGTCACGGAGGGCGGAACGGAGATCGTGGCCACCGAGGCGGCTCTTGCGCGAGCCCGCGCACAGGAGCTGGACCTCATCGAGGTCTCGCCAAAGGCCACTCCCCCCGTGGTGAAGATCGGGGAGTTCGGGCACTACCTCTACCAGCTCCAGAAGAAGGAGAAGAAGCAGCGGTCGCACAGCAAGCAGGTGGAGGTGAAGATGCTCCGCTTCGGCTTCCGCACCGACAAGCACGACCTCGAGCGCCTCGCGGAGCGCGCCCGAGAGTTCTTCGGCGAGCGGCACCTGGTCAAGTTCGCCGTGCGGCTGCGGGGGCGGGAGCTGGCGAACAAGGAGTACGCCGTGCAGAAGCTCAAGGGCATCCTCCAGGGTCTGGCGGACGTTTCGGAGGTAGAGCAGGAGGTAAGGCGGCAGGGGGACCAGTTCATCGCTATTCTGAGGCCGAAGAGGTAGTATCCCTCTCCCCTAGTCCCTCTCCCTTGTTTGTTTCCTCCACCCCTAACCCCTCCTCCTTCGGAGGAGGGGCATACTCCCTGTCGTGAAGTACTTCTTGTCTTCGCTTCAAGAGCCGCTCAAGCACAGGAAGTACTCCCCCTTTCCGAAGGAGAGGGGGGCAGGGGGGAGAGGAGTGAACCGGAGCAGAGGGAAAAAAGAGTTTGCATGCAAACGCAAAATGGCTATACTTCGCCGTCCGTGCTTCGAGTTCCCTCAGCATACATGCCCAAGCTCAAGTCCCACAGCGGCGCAAAGAAGCGTGTTTGGAAGACAGGCAGCGGAAAGTTCGCCTTCAAGCGCAACAGCCGCAACCACCTCCTCCTCCAGAAGAACAAGCGCCAGAAGCGCCTCTCCCGCACGGTGGTGGTGAATCCCCGCGACGAGAAGGCACTGCGCGCACTCCTCCCTTCCCTCTGATTCTCCTCCATCCGTAACCCATGAGAGTGAAACGCGGCATCGTCCGGCACAGGCGGCATAAGAAGATCCGCAAGCTCGCCAAGGGCTACCGCGGCATGCGCAGCTCCACGTTCGTCAAAGCAAATGAAGCGGTCATCCGCGCCGGCGTGAACGCATACCGCGACCGCCGCCTCAAGAAGCGCGACTTCCGCGGGTTGTGGATCATCCGCCTCAACGCGGCCCTGCGCGCTCGCGGCGTCACCTACTCCGTGTTCATCAAGGCGCTCAAGGCCAAGAACGTCCTCCTCAACCGCAAGACGCTCAGCGAGCTGGCGATCCACGATCCGGCGGTATTTGAGAAGGTGCTTGCCGAAGTACAGTGAAAGAAATCCGCTGCGTCAGTCAGATCGTCGTAAGGTGTTTCTTATGTCATCGAGAACAGCCTCGCAACGATCGAATGCCTTCTCCAGCTCACCGAGCACGGGGGCAATCGTGGTAGATGCCTGTATAGCCTCGGTAATATTCCGACAAACCCTATCCTGCTGCGCACGTATTTCCGCAATGGTAGACCTCATCTGATCGGGGAGACCTGCTCGTTGCTGCAACTGTTGCGCTCGCTCACAGATTGTCGTTGTGCCTTCTCTGATTTCATACAGCATTTCGTCGAGCGACCGTTCGGAGGAATGCTCTTCACTGCGCTCTGAAGGGATATCGTTCATAGAGGAGAGGGAATCATCTGCACGGGATTCATGGTACAGAATCCTCGGGTGCTTGAGAAGGTTCTGGTGGAGGGCAAGGAAGGAATCCTCGGTATCCTCGGATTCCTTTCTATTTCATGGAGCTCCATCGTCAAAGAACGTATCCTTCAAAGACATTCCTCCCCCACCCCATGAGCGACAACGAACTGGAGATCCAGAGGAAGTGCGAGGCGTTCCTGCGCGAGCTGGGCACGCCGGGGTTCGTGGTCTTCGGGTGGCCGAAGAGCGAGGAGGAATTCGGCGTCACCTACTCCGCCCACGACATGCCGCCGCAGATCGTCATCAAGGGATTGGCGTCGGTGCTGAACGACTATACATCGAAGACTTTATGATACCAAGTTGTTGCAATAGAAAGGCTACCGATCAGGAAAGCAATGACTCCCTCCTCTCGTACCACGTAGCGTTTGCCCCAAGCCAAAAAGTACGATCGTCCTCTCAATCATGGATTCGTAACGTTTCAAACGCGAAGTGATATGAGAGTACGAGCATAATAGAATACGGGAAGAGGACGCGGCTCCTTACATGAGTACCAGCATCGTGCATGTTTCCCGTACACTCGTACTCCCGTAGACCCGTATTCCCTCACATTTCCACCTCCTTCGGCTCCCCCTTCAACTCCCGCAGCTTCCCGTACAGCCCGATCATGGAGAGGAGGAAGAAGAGGAGGGCGGCGGAGGAGAGCAAGGAGTCCGTCACATCCCCCGCGTAGTACAGCCGGGGTGAAGATTCCGGAAGGAGCGACCAGAAGAGCAGCGAGAGAAGGGACGCGGGGAGGAGGGTGGCGGCGGCAAGGGCGAGAAGCGTGCCGGCCACGCGGGCAAGGTTGTGGCGCGTCAACTCCCGGCTCCGCTTGAGTGCGGCGCGGAAGGTCTTTCCCTCGCAGGCGAGGACGATGGGCGCGAAGGAGGTGCGGAGGAGGAAGAGGACCGCGGGGATGAGCAAGGGGGTGAGGAGGAGCAGGGTGAAGCCCGTCCTCCCCCCCACGGGGGCGTCCACGGCCGGGTTCCCCCGCAGGAGCAGGACGGCCACGATGGCGGGGACGGCGAAGAGGAGGGCGCGGTAGAACGTGAGGCACTGCTGGAGGAGCGAGGTGAGGAGGAGCGGAAAGACGAGGGGGAGGGCGTCTCCCCGCACGCGCCGGAAGGACGAGCGGCTCCTGCCCGCACGGCTGACGACCATGCGCTTTCCCACGAGGAGCACGCAGCTGATGCCCCACAGGTACACGAACGTGACCACCAGCACGGCGGCAACGAGGACAACGTCGATCGGCTGGACTGCAGCGGGGGCGGAGGGGAACCCCTGCTCATCCCACCACCGCCCGAACCATGAGTCCGCGAGCGAGGGAAGGAAGAGGAACCAGCCCGTGATTGTCAGGAGAACGGGTTGCTTACGGAGGTATGTCCAGGTTTCACGGAGGAGGGGGCCGGGAGCGAAGGGGTTCTTGCTGGTCATGGAACTATTTTAGCAGAACACGCTCGTTGATTCGTTTACTCGTTTCTTCGTCTACAAGAGCCGGATTCCTTCACGAATGAACGAATAAACCAATAAACGAAAACCGTCTCTATCACTTCTTCCTGGTTCCATTCCTCTGTACCCTGATAAACCCGGCGATCTCCATTACCTCCAGTTTCCGCTCTGCTTTCTGCAGGGCGTCGAGGAGGAGGTTCACGCCCAGCGCATCGGAGGCCATGTGGCTGCACTGGATCATGTTCACGTGGTGCTTCTTCGCCTCTTCCAGCGACTTCTCCGTCACGTGCATGGAGAGGATGGTCCCCACGCCGGCGCGGGATTGCTCCGCCAGGAACTCCTCCGGCCCGTTCGTCCCTCCCGTGAACTCCGAGGCCACGATCTTCCCCGGGCGGTTGCCCCCGGAGCCGTTCACGATGATGGGCGGGTTGCCTTTCTTGGCGTAGTGCGCGTACTCGGGGATCTCGCGCAGGGCTTCCAGGATTTCCTCCAGCGTGTCGTACTCTTTCTTACACACGGTGTCCTCCATGTATTTCCACACCAGGTTGTCGGCCACGGTGTGGCACACCACGGCGGGGAAGCCCAGGAGCTCCGCTGCGCGTTCCGTTCGGAAGAGGTTATCGGCGTGGATGGCGCGCCAGATGCGGTCCATGCGCGGCCGCAGCTGCGCCTCGGCGTGGTTCACGGGCACGCCGGAGCGCAGGAGCACGTCCACCTGCACGGGCATCACCTTCTCCAGGTCCGCGAGCGCGCGCCCCTCCGGGTGGTGGATGAGCAGGGCGTCGATCCTCTCCCCCTTCTCGCGCAGCCGGTCGGCGAGGAGCACTTCCTGCGTCTCGATGTCGATGCCCACCAGGAGCCGCCGCACGTCCTCTTCCCCCGTCCCCGCGATAATGCGGGAGTCCCCGAAAGGGTTCCACAGCCGCTCCTCATCGAAGAATTCCTTCTCCTTGTCCGTCATCTTCTCGTACTTCTCCTTCTGCTTCTTGAGCATTTTCTCCAGCGCCTTCCTGCCGCGCGGGTCGGCGTCCATGGCCAAGCCGACGGCGACGGCGAAGAGTTTCTTCAGTTTCATAACGGGTGGGGGGAATGGCAAATGTTCCTTTGCAGTAAAGCACGGATTGCGAAAAATGCAAAGAAAGTGCTGTTTGAAGGAACTTACAAGTACCATGGGCGACAAGCATGTTGTATTGTTCTTCCATGCTTTGCATCATTGATTGTGGCACTTCTTGGCTTGAAGAGATCAAGAGCAGTGTGTCCCGCTTCGGACATGCCTTTGGAGTTGTCACGCTCGATAGACTTCAAGATAGTTCCCTTGCATCGTATGACGGCGTGATCATTTCCGGTGCTCCGATCATTCTCGGTGAAGTGTCTCAGCGTGAATACCTGGAACCTTTTCAGCGGATGAAGGAGATGACACAACCCATTCTTGGCATCTGCCTTGGCCATCAGATCCTCGGATTGCTTTTCGGCTCGCAGATTCATCGAGGGTCGGCGATCAATCGGGAAGAGGACATTAGCATTGTGAAACCGGACGAACTCTTTTCCGGATTGGAGAATCCCGTGTCGTTCCGCGAAGATCACTCGGAATATGTCACTGTTCCGGAGGGATTTACGTTGTTGGCGAAATCCGGAAGCTGCGAAAACGAGGCCATGAAGCATCAAGAGAAGAGGATGTACGGCGTGCAATTCCACCCGGAAGTATCCGGAAGCAACGGTGATATCCTGTTGGGCAACTTCATGAAAATTTGTTCGCCAGTGTCATGAAGCCTTCCCCTTAAGGAGGCGGAGGGCGGCGCGGAAGAAAAGCCAGGGGTGGCGGAGGACGAAGGGGAGGAGACGGAGGATGGCCGATCCTCCGGTGTTCCTGCCTCCCCGCATGCGGCTGCGGTACTTGCCGCCCATGAGCGAGAGCTGCTCCACCAGCGCGGCTTGCACCTCTTTCCGCAGGTCAGGGGGCGAGAGGCGCAGGAGGGTCTTAAAGCAGTGCAAGCGGTCGAACAAGCCGGCACCCGCCGCATCGTTGCTCATGCTGGCGGCTTTGGGGTGCACGCGGAAGAATCCGGACGGCTCCGCAACGGCATGGAGATCAGTTACCAGGAGCACGCGCACCCAGTACTCCAGGTCGAGGCCTTGGGGCAGGTCTTCCCGGAACGCGCCCAGACGGTCCGTGACGGAGCGGTGCAGCATCACGAAGCTCGGCTCCCCCACCAGGTTGGGGCGCAGCCCCATCTTCAGCCAGCGCCGCAGGAAGGATTTCCCCTCCTCCGTCCCGCGGGGGAGGCGCTGCACGCGCGCCTCGCGGATGCCCTCGTACCCCGCCTCGCGCAGGAAGCGCACCGCCTCCGGGCTGTCGTCGCTGCGGTACTCGTGCGCCAGCGCCACAATCCCCACGTTCCTCTCCCGGGTGAGCGCCTCCACGCCCCGCGCGAGGTACGCGGGATCCCACACGTCGTCCTGGAAGAGATACTGGATGATCTCCCCATGCGCTTCCCTCAGGCAGGCGTTCCAGTTTCCCCCGATCCCCAGGCGCGTCGCATTCTGCGCGCAGCGGATCCGCGGGTCGCGGAGGTACGGCTGGATGGCGGCCCTGGCGTCCACGTCCGTGGGTTCATCATTAACCAGCAGCGTCCAGTGCGGGTACGTCTGCGCCAGCACGCTCTCCACGGCCTCCCGCAGGTAGCGGGCATCCGGCTTGTACGTGGGCATGAGGATACTGACGAGGGGGTTCGGCATTGAACGTAGCTTAGAGGGGGTTGAAGGGAGATTAAAGGGAGGATAGAGAGGCGTGTCACCCCGAGCTCGCCGAGGGGCGACACGCCGCAGCAAACGGTCATGGTTCGGCGGAGCTCACCATGACACGTTTGCATTCTGTTACATTCATAGTTTCTTCGGTTTCCCCGCCTTCTCCTGCTATTATGGAGGCTGCCACTCATGAACCGCGTTTCGCTGAAGATCGTCGGCGCCTCCGGCCAGGGCATCAATTCCATCGGGGAAGTCCTTGCCAAGGGGCTCAAGAGGGCAGGCTACTGCATCTTCGGATACCGCGAGTACCCTTCCCTCATCAAGGGGGGGCACGCCGGTTACCAGATCGACGTTTCGGATACCCTTCTGGGGAGCAGCGAGCGGCGCGTGGACGTGCTCGTCGCGCTCAACTATCACGGACTCCAAGTCAACCTCCCCGACCTCAAAGAGGGGGGCGTCCTCATCCATTCCACGCAGGGATGGAAGTTCGGCAAAGAGGAAGAAACGCTCCTGCGGGAGCGGAAGATCCGCACGGTGCTTCTCCCCGTCGAGGCGATTCTCCAGAAGCTGGGGGCCAAGCCCATCATGGGCAACGTGCTCATCGCCGCGTTCGTGTGGAAGGTGCTGGGGAAGGACCGTGAGGCGCTCAAGACGTTCGTTGCGCAGCGTTTCGCAAAGAAGAAGGACCTGCTCGAGTTCAATATGCGTTGCATCGACGAGGGCTACGACTTTTCCGATCCCGCGGCTGGCGCCGTCTCCATCCCGCTCCCTCCTCCGCAGGAACAGTGGAAGGGGCACCTGCTCCTCACCGGCAACCACGCGGTGGGGCTGGGCGCCATCCATGCCGGCGTGCGCGTGTACGCCGGGTACCCCATGACGCCCTCGAGCCCCATCCTCACGTACGTCGCGGAGGTGCAGAACAAGACGGGGATGGCCGTCAAGCAGGCGGAAGACGAGATCACGGCGGCGCAGATGGTTTCCGGCGCCATGCTCATGGGGGCGCGGGCGCTCACGGCCACGTCCGGCGGGGGGTTCGACCTCATGGCGGAGACGCTCTCGCTCAACGGCCTCATCGAGAATCCCACGGTGTTCATCCTCGCACAGCGGCCGGGCCCCGCTACCGGCCTCCCCACCTGGACGGCGCAGGGCGACCTGCTCATGGCCGTACACGGCGCGCACGGGGAGTTCCCGCGCTGCGTGATGGCGGCCAGCGGCAGCCAGGATGCCTTCCCCATCATGGCGGAGGCGTTCAACATCGCGGAGGAGCACCAGGTCTCCGTCATCGTCCTCACGGACAAGCAGCTGGGGGAGGCGCTCTACACGCAGCAGCCGTACGACCAAACGCAAACGCAACTCCGCCGCGGGAAGCTGATCACCGACCCGGCGCAACTCGCCGCGCTCAAGCCCGCGGACCGCTACGACCCCTCCGTCCCCGACGGAGTCTCTCCCCGCTGGCTCCCCGGCGCCAAGGCCGCGACGTACTGCGCGCAGGGCGACGAACATGCAGCGGACGGCAGCGACGACGAGGGCGCGGCGAACGCCAAGGCGCAGATGGAGAAGCGGATGCGGAAGGTGGAAACGCTGCGGAGCTCTCTGCCCTCACCGGAATGTTGGACAGCGGACAGCGGACAGTGGACAGTGGCCAGGGAGGACGAATCGTTCGACCTCCTCCTCGTCAGCTGGGGGAGCAACCGGACGGTGATCGAGGACGTGTTGAAAGATTCGTCCTTCGCGGGGAAGAAGGTCGGCTTCCTCCACTACACGTACCTGTGGCCGCTCAAGACGGAGGTGCTGGAGCGTCTTGCCAAGAGGGCGAAGCGCATGGCGCTCGTGGAGTGCAATGCGCAGGGGCAGCTGGGCCGGCTCATCCGCATGGAGTGCGGCTTGGAGATCAAGGACAAGATCCTCAAGTACGACGGCCGCCCCTTCTTCTACGACGAGCTCCTTGATCGCCTTTCCCCCCTCCGAAGTCCGGAGCCTGCCCTGAGCGCAGGCGAAGGGTCCTAAGTCCTTTCCCCTTCGTCCTTCGATATCCATGTCCCTCCCCCTGGAAAGAAGCGGCTCCCCCTCCATGAAGGACTACGCGTCCCCCGTCCCCTGCACGTGGTGCGACGGGTGCGGCGATTATGGCATCTGGACCGCGCTCAAGCGCGCGCTGGTGGAGAGCAAGATCGAACCATGGCAGGCGCTCCTGTGCTTCGACGTGGGCTGCCACGGGAACATGTCCGATAAGATCGGCGGCTACCGCTTCCACGGCCTCCACGGCCGCGTGATCCCCTTCGCCGCGGGCGCCAAGCTGGCCAACCCCCGCGTCCACGTGGTCGCGGTGGGCGGCGACGGCGCCAGCTTCTCCGAGGGCGTGGGACACCTGGTGCACGCCGTCCGCAGCAACTACCCCATCGCCTTCATCCTCCACAACAACGCCAACTACGGCCTCACCACCGGCCAGGCGAGCGCCCTCACCCCCAAAGGGCAGAAGATGAACAGCAGCCCGAACGGCATCCCCGAGCGCACCATTTCCTCCATGGATTTCCTCTTCTCGCTCGAGCCCACCTTCGTGGCGCGCGCGTTCTCCGGCGACATCCCGCAGATGGCGCGGCTCTTCCAGGCCGCCCTCCGGCACCGCGGCTTCGCCTACGTGGACGTCCTGCAAGCCTGTCCCAGCTACAACCGCTTCGCCACGCACGAGTACCTTCTGGAGAAGTGTTACGACGTGGCGGACATCAAGCACGACCCCAAGGATTTCCGGAAGGCGCGCGAGCTCGCAGTGGACACGTCGCGGAAGATCGCCACGGGCATCTTGTACCAGAACGAGGATATTCCGAGTTTCTACGAGGAGTTGGAGCCGCGGAAGGGCAGGCAGACCACGGCGGTCGAAGAGGTGGCGCTGCAGGACGTGGCGGAGTTGATGAAGGAGTTTGTGTGATGGGTCGCCGTGGATGGTCTCATGCGTCATAGGACATGCGATCGTGACCGGCGTAACGCGGTTTCATCACGGATCACGCGGTCGGGATGAAGGAAAACATTGACTTCCATGACGACGCCTTTAGAATCACGGCTCATTTTTCCATGGAAGGCCACCCCGAAAGCAACGGCCGTTGGAAGAAACGCGTTGCGGCCATTGCCCGCAAAGCCGAGAAACTCGTTACCCGCGGGGAACGGGAACTGCAGGAGGGCGGGTTGTCACCGGCCATGCGGGATCTCCTCTTTGCCACACGTGATCAATTGAATGACATCTTCGGCGAGTGGGAGGAAGAGTCGGGCGGAAGTGATGATTATGATCAGGTTGAAGAGTCTTTGGGGGAGCTGTACGGCCGTTTCCGTTCCCTTCTGGAAGAACCTCGGAAGCCGGAAGTAAAGGCAAGGCGTCGGGGCCATCAGACGCATCGGTATGGCGAGACGCAGCAGGGAGGAATTACCAATGTCTGGAACTACTATTGACCGATCGCACGGGCGGAGAACAGGGATCTTCCGCTACACTCCCTCCGCGCACGCCCATCGGGCGCGTTCCCATGAGGATTGATGTTCTCACGTTGTTCCCGGCCATGTTCCACGGCCCCCTCACGGAGAGCATCCTTGCGCGCGCGCAGGAGGAGAAGTTGCTTTCCATCCGCTTCCACGACCTGCGGAAGTTCGGCCTGGGGAACTACAAGCAAGTGGATGACTCCCCCTACGGCGGCGGGGCGGGGATGGTGATGCGGCCGGATGTCCTCGTGAGCGCCATCGAGTCCGTCACCGCCCTCACCCCCGACTCCTCTCCCAGGGGGAGAAGGGGGCGGCGTCCACATCGCATCTATTTCTCCCCCCGCGGCAGGAAGCTCACGCAGGCCAGGGTCGAGCGCCTGGCCAAGAAGCCCTGGCTCCTCCTCCTCTGCGGCCGCTACGAGGGCATCGACCAGCGCGTGATCGACGGGTGGATCGACGAGGAGGTCTCCATCGGCGACTACGTCCTCACGGGCGGCGAGCTCCCCGCCATGGTGCTCATCGATGCCGTGGCGCGGCAGGTCCCCGGCGTGCTGGGCAGGGAGGAATCCGCAGCGCAGGAGAGCTTCTCCGCATCCCTCGGGCGCAAGAAGGAGTACCCCCACTACACGCGCCCGGAGGAATTCCGCGGCATGAAGGTTCCCCCTATCCTCCTCAGCGGAAACCATGCGGAGATCGAGAAGTGGAGGAGGGAACAGATCCGTTGAGGAAGCCCGTGCCGTCCGCTCCCGTGCCATCGCGCACGGGAGCTTCTTTTGTATACTGTCCCCATGATTGAAGATCTTCAGGAGACGTTGCAGCGGGAAGGTTCGGTCACCCTTTCCCTCCGCGTGCGCCCCAACGCACCGGAGTCGCGGCTGCGGGGGAAGATGGACGACGGCAGCATCAAAGTTGATGTTGCCGCTCCGGCGGAGGAAGGGAAGGCGAATGCGGAACTCGTGAAGTTCCTGGCGGAGAAGTTCGTCGTGCCTATCTCGCACGTGGAAATGCTGGCCGGGGGAG
The DNA here is from genome assembly GCA_964358505.1 of uncultured Candidatus Peribacteria bacterium. Lineage (GTDB taxonomy): Bacteria > Patescibacteriota > Gracilibacteria > Peribacterales > Peribacteraceae > CAIKAD01. The sequence goes on along the minus strand of CAYHOS010000006.1, from coordinate 43,203 downwards.
GGAACAGGAGGAAGCTCGTGAGGGTCATCCGCTGATGTATATACAATGTCTATACATCCTCAATCATCCAACCCGCTCTCCACCCATCCCCGCAGGTCCGCGTAGCGGGGGAGGCCGGTCCATCTCTCTTCCCCCAGGAAGAGCGCGGGGATGAGTGTGACGTCCAACTGCGCCGCAAGGTCCTCCTGTGCCTGCGCGAGCGCGGCCGTATCCGGCGAGGCGAGACAAGCGGAGAAGTCTTCCATCTTCAGTTGCAGTGCTTGTGCTGCGGCCAGCAGGTTCTCCTCCGTATGGTCATCCAGCCGGAAGAGCGCCGCATGCATCTCCTGCCCTTTCCCCTGCGCCCCGGCACAGGGGAGCGCGGCCGCTTCCCTTCGGCTCAGCGGATACTTCTCGAGGGGCAGGATGGCCGTGCGCAGCTCCACCTTTCCCGCATCGATGAAGTCCTCCTTGAGGCGCGGGAGGATCTCCTCCTGGAACCGGCGGCAGTACGCGCACGCGTGGTTGGTGAAGAGGAGGAGGGCGGGGGCATTCATCGAGCCCATGCCGAGGACGGTGCCCCTGCGCATGAGCGCGCGCGCATCCTGCGTCCGCGCGGGGGAAGAGGAGGGCGAGGAGGAAGAGGACGACGTGAGGAGCGAGAGGAAGGGAGGAGCATCATCCCTCCTGTCCGCCTGTTGCACGGTGCAAGCCGTGAGGAGGGAGAGCAGGATCAAGGCCGGAGCGGATCGAAGACTGTGGAACATGGGAAAAGAATATCAGAATAAGGGAATAATGGAGTAATGGAGTAATGGAATCACAGCGAGGTTCTTCTCGACTCCCGTTACTCCATTATTCCGTTATTCCTTCCGTCCGTCACCTTCAAACTCCGCTTACACCTGTGCTACGCTCCCCCCGTGGACCGGGTCACCCTCCTCGGCGTGCCCATCGATGCCATCACCATGGACAGGGCGGTGGGGAGGATCCTGGCGTTCTTGGAGAGCCAGCGGCAGCACCACGTGGCCACCCCCAACGCGGAGATGCTGGTGGAGAGCGTCAAGAACCGCGGTTTCCGGCAGCTTCTCCAGCGCACGAGCCTCAACCTGCCGGACGGAACGGGCCTGCTGTGGATGGCGCGCCTCACGCGCCAAGATCTCCCCTTCCGCGTCACGGGCGTGGATGCCATGCAGGAACTGTGCGCCGCGCTCACGGCGGAGCACCCCGTGTTCCTCTTAGGGGCGCGCCCCGGCGTGGCGGAGAGGGCGGCGGCCAAGCTCAAGGAGCGCAATCCCCGCCTGAAAGTCGCCGGAACGTACGCGGGATCGCCGCGGGAGGAGGAAGCGCGGGAGATCGTGGCGCGGATCAACGCGGCGGACCCCGCCATCCTCTTCGTCGCCTACGGCTCGCCGGTGCAGGAGCTGTGGACCGCGCGGCACCTCACCGCGCGCACGGGCGTAATGGTGCCCTGGGGGGGGGGCGGGGCGTTCGACTTTGGCGCGGGGGAACGGAAGAGGGCGCCCTTGTTCCTCCAGAGGGTCGGCCTCGAGTGGGTGTGGCGCCTCGTCCGCGAGCCGTGGAGGGTCAAGAGGATATGGAATGCGGTAGCGGTTTTTCCGTCGTTGGTTCTCCGGTATGGGAGGGGGAGTCCGGGGACATGACGAAGCACCAAGCCCCAAGCCACAAGCACCGACAAAGGAAAGATGTTCATTGGTACTTGGTGCTTGTGATTTGGTGCTTTACTCATGCAAATTCTCCTCCAGTTCCACATACCACTGCCGGAATCCTTTCTTGAGCCGCACGAACTTGGGGCCTTCCTCCGTCTCCGCCAGGTAATCCCTGGTGTCGTAGGTCTCGCGCAGGAGCTGCGTCCTCCCCACCCCTTTTTCCTCCAGGAGCAGGTAGATGGCGATGTCCGGCTTGTCCGTAAGCGCGGCGCTCAGTGTCAGCGTGGCGCGCGCGAGCGTGGCGGCGATCCCCACGATGAGCGCGCAGAGCAGCACCGACCAGAACATGGTGTGGTGGAAGCGCTTGGGGTCGAGGAGGTTGATGTGCATGTTCAGAGGTTATTATATCATAAAGGTGTTTCTGTGGCTATATCTTGAGGAATAGGGAGGAAACCCAGGAAACCGAAGAAACAGAGGAAACCAAGGAGTGTTCCGAACATTCGCTATACTGGGCACCGTGCACAAACTATGTCTCATCATCATTGACGGGTTCGGTGTCGCTCCCCCCGGTCCGGGGAATGCACGGACGCTCGCCAATCTTCCAACAATCACGAGGCTGGAGAAGGAGACGCCCAACGTGATCATGCAGGCGGCGGGGAATGCCGCGGGCTTGCCGGAGGGGCAGCAGGGGGCGAGCGAGCCGGGGCACCTGGTGATCGGGGCGGGGAGGATCGTGTGGCAACCCCTGGAGGAGATCAACCAGGCGATCAAGAGCGGATCCTTCTTCGAGAATGCCGTCCTCACCGGCGCATGCAAGCGCGCGGCGGAACACCATGTTCCCCTTCACCTGGTAGGGATCTACTCGCAGGGAGGCGTCCACGGCCATGCCGGCCACTGGCGCGCTCTCATCGAACTTGCGGGGCGGCACAAGGTGGAACGCATCGTGCTTCATCTCATCGGGGATGGGCGCGACGTCCCCAAGCAGCAGTTCTGCGAGGACTATGGAGTGCTGCAGAAGTATTTGAGGGGACATCCGTCCGTGAAGGTTGCATCGCTCATCGGGCGGTACTACGGGATGGACCGCGACAAGCAGTTCGCCACGCGCACCAAGCTCGCATACGACCTCTACACGCAGGGGAGGGGGGATGAGACGGGCGATCTCTGCGCCGGATCGCAAGCGTGGTACGCCAAGGCACCCGAGAAGGAGAAGACCGACTACTACATTCAGCCTCTCAAGACGCCGGACTTCCTCCCCATGGGCGCGGACGATGTTGTGATCGGCGTCAACTTCCGCACGGACCGGATGTTCCAGATCGTCGCCGCGCTGGAGCAGGAGAATTTCTCCGCGTTCGAGCGGCCGGTCCGCGTTACCGACGTCGTTTGCATGGGGCCGTACTCCGAGCATCTCCCCGTTGCCTTCCCCGCGCAAAAACTCACGAATACGCTCACGGAAGTCGTTTCGAACGCGGGCGGCAAGATCCTCAAAATCGCGGAGACCGACAAATGGGCGCATACGACGTTCTTCTTCAACGGCCAGCGCGGGGAGCCGTTCCCGAACGAGGACCGCATCCTCATCGACTCCCCCAAGGTCCCCAACTTCGCCAGCGCCCCCCGCATGAGCGCGGATGCGCTCACGGACCGTCTCATCAAAGAAGCGTCCTCCAAGCGCTACGACCTCATCGTGGTGAACTACGCGAACCCAGACCTCGTCGGCCACGGGGGCGTGCTGGAGGCGGAGATCATCGCGTGCGAAGCGGTAGACCAGAATCTCGGCCGTCTCCTTCCCGTCCTCGAGCAGAACGGGTACGGCTGGATCGTGACGGCGGACCACGGGAACGCCGAGGAGAAATTGATCCCCGGCACCACGCAGGTCAGTCCGAGCCACACGGCGAACCCGGTCCAGACGTTCGTCCATTCCACGAAGTTCCCGTCATCGGACGCCCTCAAGGGGAACACCGGCATCAAGGATATCGCACCGATGTGCCTCACGATCATGGATCTGCCCGTTCCCGCGGAGATGCAATGAACTCATCCCATTCCGACCACGATCTCGTCGCCTCCTTCCTCGCGGAGCGCCGCATCGATGCTGCCGAGCCCGACATCGCCTTCATCGAGCTGGCGCACGCGGTGGCGGCGATCCCGTGGGGAGAGGCGCGGACGGTCACCGATGTGTTCGCGAAGGGTATCGGGACGTGCCGCGGCAAGCACCGCGTGTTCCTGGCGGCGTGTGAACAGTTGGGGATCGTGGCGCGGCCCGTGGTCTGTACCTTCCACTGGCAGGAGCAGGAGATCCGGTATCCGCGGGGGCTCCGGGACTTCCTGGCGGAGCACCACTGGCCGCAGAACCACACGTTCGTGCAGGTGCAAACCCCGCGAAGCCCCGAGCCGAAGGCGAGGGGAGAAGCGGGGTGGATTGACGTGGACCTCACGTGGGATCCGGCGCTCAAACCTTACGGCTTCTGGACGTTCCCGGAGGATTGGGACGGCGAACACTCCTTCCATGCCGTCACATTCCTGGAGCGGTGGGACGGCGCGGATATCCAGGCGAAAATCGATGAGCTGGTGAACGACCTCTCGCCGGATCAGCGGAGCGCGCAGGAGCACTTCCTGCGGGAGTTCATCGCGTGGGTGGCGTCGTTGCGTCCTAGGAAAACGGCTTGATTCATTCACTCTTTTCTCTACAGTCGTCGTAATGTCCGCATCTCCCCCCGAGGGCCTGTTCGTCGGCTTCATTCCCGATGGCAACCGGCGGGAGATTGCAGCAAAACTCACGGCCGAGCGCGGCAGCGTGACCACGTCTGCCCAATTGGATTATCCGCAGCTCGTGGAGGCATATACCAAGGGGGCGGAAGCCATTAAGAAGATCATAGAAGCGGCACGCGATTCCTCCGTGGGCATCCTGGCGCTCTACGGATGGTCCCAGGCGAATATGGCACACCGGGGAGAAAAGGAGCGCACATCGGCGTTCGCAGTGATCAAAGGCTTCCTTACGGAATGGGAGGAATATTGGATCGACAGTCCGGATAACCAGGACGTGCGCCTCGTGCATATGGGAAGACGTGACCGTTTGCGTGAGAAGGACCCCGAGTTCCTTGAGCAGATTGAGCGGATCAGTCATGAGACCCGTGATCGTACGGGTATGGCTGTTGCCCTCAGTATCGATTATGACGGCCTTCAGGAGATTGAAGATGCTCTGGGCCGGACAACAGGTTGCCGTGAAGGCTGGACGCAATATCTGGATCTTCCTCGTCAGGGTGTCCCCTATAAAAAAGTCGACCTCATCATCCGCACCGGGGAAACGAGTAATGTGGTTCACGACAACGCGTATCTCCACGGGTATCGCGGTGGCAACACCCGCTTCCTGTTCACTCCCCTATCGCTTCACCAGTACTCCGGAGATCAATTCGTCACTGATCTACAACAATTCAATGGTCAGGAGAAACGCAGCGGGCAGTGAACTATGCCAGATATCATGTTTCTGATGCCAGGCTTGGTACGAGAGGTGTATCCGCCGCCGAAATCCGCTATCCTTTCCCTATATGGAAGAGGTGACCCTTCGTCAGGCTCAGGATCACCCCAAGGCGGGGGTGACGTTCCGCTCCCCGTCGTTCTTCGATGACATCGGCTCCCGGAAGGAGAAGCGCGTGCACCTGGTGATGATCGCCACGAAGCCCGACATCATCAAGCAAGTCCCCCTCTACAAGGAGTTGCGGGAGCGGGGCCACCTGGTGCTGCTCGGCCATACCGGCCAGCACTACTCGGATAACTTGAGCGGGGGGATGCTCCGGGAATTCGGCGTGGAGCCGGATTTCAACCTGAACGTCCGCGGCTCCCTGCACGAAGTGGTGAGCCAGATCATCGGGCGGCTGGGGCGGGTTCTGGAGGAGCTGAAGAAACGGGGGAAGACCGTCGTCCCGTACGTCCATGGGGATACCACCACGGCGATGGCGGCGTCGAATGCGGGGTACTGCCACGGCTTTGCTTCGGTGCACGTGGAGGCGGGGATACGGACGTTGACACCCAATTATCGGACTTCGGACTTCGGACTTCGGAATGCGGGCTTATGGGATATGGCCGGATGGAGGGAGTTTCAGATGAATCGAAAAAATTGGGAGAGGGAAAGTCTTGAACCGTATCCGGAGCAATTCAACACGCGCTGCAGCGAGGCGGGCACGGGCATCCACCTCGCCCCCGTGGAACTGGACCGCGAGTTCATGCTTGGCGAGGGTTTTCCCGATGACCGCATCGCGGTGGTGGGGAATTCCGTCGCGGACGCCACGCTCGAAGCCGTGGAACGGTCAAAGGAAAGCACGATCTTCGATGCACATCCCCGCCTCAAGGAGGGCAACTTCGTCCGCTTCTGCATCCACCGCAGGGAGAACTGCGCATCGGATAAGCGCTTCCTCGCCATCTACAACGCGATGAAGTCCCTCATACAGGAAGGCCGCGGCGTGCTCCTCATCTCCCTCTTCCAGACCGAAGCGGCGCTGTTGCGGCTGGACCTGAAGGCGGAAGTGGAAGAGCTGGCGGCCAAGCACCCCGGCTTCATCTACTCCCCCGTGTGGCCGCAGTACGGCGACGTGATTGCCGCCATGATGAAGGCTTCCGTGTGCGCCACCGATTCCGGTTCCATGCAGGAGGAGATGAACATCCTCGGCGTGCCGTGCGTCACGCTGCGGTTCGGCAGCGACCGGAGCGAATCCGCCATGGCGGGGGGGAACCTCATCGCGCCGCCGGTGGACGCCAAGGGCATCAAGCGCATCATCGAGTACGCGTGGGATAATGCGGATATGCGCAAGGCGCCCAAGCTCTACGGGGAGGACGTGAGCAGGAAGTGCATTGATGTCGTGGAGCGGGTGCTGGAGAAGGGGGAGGTGTTTAGGGATGAGGAGGGACGACTATCTGAAATGTAGAATGAAGAATGTACAATGCTGGAAGGTGCATACGATCTTGTTTTTCATTCTTCATTCTCTTCCGTGCTCCAGAAGCTCCGCGAATCCCTGACGCTCGTCGTATTGGCACTTCTCCCCTTCCATGCGCTCCTCGTCACGGCGGGGACGAGGTTGCTCCAGGGGCCCGGCCATGCGCCCATGGCGGCGCTCGCGCTGTGGAAAGAAGGAGTGTTGGGGGTCATTCTCGTTCTTGCGGTATTGGAATTCGTTGTTCAATGGATCCGTCGCAGACGGGTGGTATGTCATCCCTCGACGGAGCTCGGGATGACACGCCCTCATCTTCTCGATTGGCTCATCGTATCACTGATTGTCCTTGGGATCGTGGTGAGCGTCTTCAACGGGGTGCCGCGGGGGGAGTTCCTCCTGGGCGCCAAGTACGACCTCGTGCCGCTCGTCGCGTTCCTGATCCTGAGGCGCGTGGAATGGTCGGCGTGGTTCCGGGCCCTTCTCCTCAAGACAGTCATCGCCGTCGGGTCCGTCGTCGCGCTCTTAGGGGTAGCGTCGCTCTTCCTCCCCATCCGCTTCTTCACGTTCCTCGGCTACGCCGACCTCCATTCGCTCTACGATCCTGCCGGCCCCCTGGCGCCGTTCCATCAAATCGGGGAGAGTTGGGTGCGGAGAGTGCAGAGCACGATGAGCGGGCCGAATCAGTTGGGGGTGTGGTTGTTGCTTCCCTTGGGCGTATGCCTTGTCTCCGTACTATCGGATGCAAGAATCCTAGGAATCCAAGGAAACCAAAGAAACCGAGGGAATGTTGGCAACCTTTCCCTTCGGTTTCTTCGGATGCATCGGTTTCTTTGGTTTCTTCTCATTGCCATCGCCCTCCTCCTCACCTTCTCCCGCGCAGCGTGGATCGGGGCGTTCGTGATGGCGGTGGTCACGCTCGCGCGGATCCTCCCGAAGCGGATCTTCAAGAAGGCGTTCGTCGGTATACTCGGAACCCTCGGCATCCTCGGCGTCACCGTCACTCTCCTCTTCCCCTCCGTCTTTTTCCGCCTCTCCTCCTCGCGCGGGCACCTCACGCGGCCGTTGCAGGCGATGGGTGTCATGGTCCGGCATCCGCTGGGGCAGGGGCTGGGGTCCGCCGGGCCCGCCACCAACCGCAACCGAGAGCCGTGCGTCTTCCTCCGTCCCCAAGACGACCCCTCCTGGGCCAAGAGCCAGCCGCAGCTCTGCGTGTTCCTCGGCGCCACGCAAGTCCAGCCTTCGGACCACGCGTGCAACTGCCCGTTCCTTCCGGAGAATTGGTACCTCCAAATCGGCGTGGAGTTGGGCGTGCTCGGCTTTGCACTGTTCATTGCTTTGGCATTCATCATCCTTCAAAGTTTGGGAGCTTTCAGCTTTCAGCTTTCAGCGGCCAGAAATGCAGTACTGACCGCTGGCCGCCCATTCGGGCCTGCGGGCCTCTCCTCGATCCCGAGCCTCGGAGCCGAGGGCAGGGCCTCGAACGGCTTACCGCTGACCGCTTTGTTCTTCTTCCTCGGAGTCTCCATTGCCGCGCTCTTCCTCCACGCGTGGGAAGACGCCGCGGTGGCGTACAGCGGGTGGGTGCTGGCGGCGGTGGCGCTGAGGAAACCTCAGTAGATCTCCTTGAGGTAGCACTCTTCACCCCTCGGCTCCTCGCTGTGCTCGTCGCTCGGGGCGAATCCCGTACGCTTCGCCGGAGTCTGTGCATCAATAGACTTCGTTGAGGTAGCAGGATTCGCAATAAACGATTTCGGGACGCTCCGGCGCATATGTCGTCTGGATTTCCTTCCCGCACTTCTGGCACTGGCGCTTCCAGAGCTGGCGGGGGTTGCGGCGGCGGATGCGTTCCAGGTGCCGCTCGTCGAAACACATGCGCGGCAGGGGGAGATTGTGCTGGCGGTACAGCGCGAGTTCCTGAGGGATGATCTTGAAGGGCTTCCCGGTTCTTTCGCAGAGGAGGATCTTCTCGATGATGTCGTCCTTCACGTCCTTGATATCGGCGGGGATGGGATGGCGCGGGCCTTGGTAGGCGGATGTCTGGCTATCGGAATCTTCCCTCCACTTCCATCCCTTCTTGATCGCCTCGCCCTGCATGAGCGGAAAGTACTCTTGCGCCACGGTCTCGTTGTACCCGAAGGGACTCAGTTCCGGCGGGAGCGGCTGCCCCCACTCGCCGGTCTTCTTCATGTGGTCAACGATGCGCTTCCGCATCTTCCCATATTCTTCTTCCGTGTACTGCTTATTCAAGATGCAGAAACGTTTGCGCTTGATGCCCGAGCAGCCGAAGCAATCCTGGCAGGAATTGCAGTGGTCGAGGTACTGGCTGTTCTTGGAGTAGAACGCCACGAAGGTGAATTGCGTGTTGTACTGGCTGATGGTGCTCATTGTGCCGTAGCAGAGCTCGGAGCCGTCCACCGCCACGTGGACATCGAAACAGTCCTTGGACTTGAAGCTGAAGATCAAGTAGCCGCAATCCTCCAAATCCGCGCTGTCGTAGCACTCGATGCAGTTCCTGCAGTGCACGATGTGGTCCCCCGTCACGTTCTCGTTGCCGTTGCCGTCGTAGTACTGGTGGATCTGCTGCCGGCTCGCCTTCTGCAGGAAGACGTTCCGCGCCGCTTGCAGCGTCCGAAAGTTCCCCGTATCAAGCTCCCGGAGCCTCTTGGCGTATTCCTCCTTCGTCTGCTGCTCGTTGAAGATGCAGTACTGCTTGTTGCGCAAGCCCCAGCAGCCGAAGCAATCGGCGCAGCCCTTGCAGTCCGAGAGGAAGTAACTGTCGCGACTGTTGTGGCTCTTCTCGCAGAAAGCCAGGTTGTAGGAATCGGAGCAATCGATACATTCGATACAGAGCGTGCACTGGAAGCAGTTGAGGCATTCGAGGCACTGTGAGCAGCTGTCGATGCCATAGGAGTAGTAGCAGTCCTCGTCGTGGTCCGAAACGAAGATCATGTGGCAGTTCTTATCCTGTTGCGCGCCGTTCGTGTAGTCGCTGTTGACGTTCTGCGAAGTGAAGAGGGAGATTTTCGGCGTCGCCTTCATCAATGCATCGAACTGTTCGAAGAACGGGCGGTTGAAGTCAAAATCGCGCCCCGTGTCCATGGCATCCCACTTGTCCCCGTGCCACTCGTGCTGATCATAGACCTTGTACGGGCTGTCCGGCGCGAAGACGGATATGATCTGCTTTCCCGTGAGGTCGCAGCGGCGGTGGTAGAGGCGCCGCTCATTCCTCCAGGCGAACCGCCCCTGCCTGCGGCACGTGGGACAGAGCGAAGGCTCTGGCATTCCGATCTTCTCCAGGAACCGGCGCTCCATGGGGGCGGGTTCGAAGGCCGTATGGCAGCGGGTGCAATTGGGCATGGGGCTGAGTGGCAACAGCATGGATTCATGTTGTTATCTCGTCAATACAAAGCTATATTCAAGAAAGAGATAAGTGACTGATGTTGTGTTGTGGAAGACAAAATACAACGTTATACTATCTGTTGTAATTCCATTACAACAATGTCCATTGCCGCTCTTCAACAGCTGGGTCTCACCGATGAAGAATCGCGCGCCTACTTCGCGCTCCTCCAGCTCGGCGGATCCTACGTGAGTGCCGTTGCCAAGAAGGCAGGGGTGCACCGGGTGGTTTGCTACAAGATCCTCGACGGCCTCGTGGAGAAGGGGCTTGTCAGTTCGTTCGTCAAGAACGGCATCAAGCATTACGCAGTGGAGAGCCCCACGATCCTGGTGCACAAGCAGCAGGAGAAGCTGGACTTGGCCGAGCGTTTGCTGCCCGAGCTCCTCTCCGTCACCAACGCCCTCGCCTACAAGCCCAAGATCCAGTACTACGAGGGCGTGGAAGGGCTCAAGAACATCTTTGAGGACACCCTCACCGCCATGGGTGAAGTGTTGGGGTACACGAACCTGGAAAAGATTCCGGAGATCGTGCCTGTGGAGTACTTGCGGGAGTGGGCGCAGCGGAAGATCGCCAAGGGCATCAAGACCCGCATGCTCTCCCCGCACACGCCCAAGGCGCTCGCATACCTGCATACCTACTACCCTTCCGGCTTCGACCCCAACCTGGTGGAGATTCTCTTCATCAATCCGCGGCAGTTTCCCTTTGAGTACGAGATCACGATCTACGGCAACCGGGTCGCGATCCTCTCCCTCAACCGCAACGAGCTCATGGGGCTCATCATCGAGAGCCCCGTGTACGCGGAGACGCAGCGGGCGATCTTCCAGCTGGCGTGGCTGGGTGCAACGAGCTTCGTGGCGAAGTAGGGTCAGTATACCTCCTTGAGGTAGCACTCCTCGCCCCTCGACTCCTCGCTGCGCTCGTCGCTCGGGATGAATCTTGCTGTGCCGATTATGGCAGTGAACAGTTTCATCTCAGTAAACGGTATTCAAATAGCAAGATTCACAGTACACGATTTCCGGCCGCTCAGGCGCATACGTCGTCTGTATGTCCTTCCCGCACTTCCCACAATTCCTCTTCCAGAGCTTGCGGGGATTCCTCAGCGCCATCCTCCTCCTGTGCCGCTCGTCGGGATGGAGCCGCGGAACGGGCAACCTCATCTTCCGGTAGAACTCCAATTCCTGCTTGATGATCTTGAAGGGGCGTCTGGTGGCTTCACATTCGATTGCCCAGTTGAGGATGTCATCCTCCTTCGCTCCTCGGCTATCGCTCGGAGCTACGGAGGACAGGTCGGGGATATCATCAATGGAATCGGGGAGTTGGGAGGCGGGGATGAGTTTCGCCACTTTCGGCTTTTCGTCAGTCTGGTCCCTCCATATCCATCCTCTCTTCTCCACTTCCTCCTTCGTCAGCGGGAAGTACTCCTGCGCCACGGTCTCGTTGTAGGCAAAGGGGCTCATGGTCACGGGGAAGAATTCGCCATATTCGCCCGTTTCCCTCATGTGCTCGATGATCTGTGGCACTAGCCGTTCGTACTCCTCCTTCGTGTACTGCTTGTTGAGGATGCAGTACTGGCGGTCGCGGCTACCGACGCAGCCGAAGAGATATTTCGCGTTGATGCAATACTCTGAGTACCACACGTCATATGTGTGACGGGAGAATGTCGAGAAGAACGTCTTCGTGGCACCATACATCCCGAGGTATTCATAGCAGAGCGCATTTTCTTCCGTGTAATTGTTGTCGCGGCAGTCCTTCAGGTCCACCGTTTGCATGCAGTACGCGCAGTCCTCACAACGGTCTACGTAGAAGGAGTGATGCGTGTTCTTGCAGTTATAGAGGTGCGTTCCGCTCACGTTCTGCACGCTGCTGCTCGGCATGTAGTGGCGTGGCGTCGTGAGCTTCACGGTTTCCATCTGTTCCCGGAGATTCCGCGCATCGCCGAGGTCGATTTTCGCTTTCAGCGCCGCGTACTCCTCCTTCGTATACGCCTTGTTCCCGATGTGGTACTTCTTGTTGCGCAACCCCGCGCAAGCGATACATTCACTGCACCCCTGCAGGTCGTAGCACAAAAGAAGGTGGTCCGAGCTGAAGCAATCCTGGCAATGGAGGCAATGGTAGAGCTTGCGGCTGTCTGTGCACTCGTAACAAAGTTCGCACTCTCTCGTGACAAGATTATCGACGCAGTCCTTGGAATAGTACGCGGAACCGTAGAGGCAGTCCTGCGAGTATACGGAGCCGAACGTAAGGTAGCAGCTCTTACAGTCGCCAAGGTAATTGCAGTAGTCGCAGTTCTCGGAATTGACGAGGTAGAGGCCAATACGCGGCACATCCCGCTGAAGTACGGCATATTGTTCAAAGAATGGCTTGCTGAAATCAAATGCACGCCCCGCTGTTTCTCCATGCCATCTGTCGCTCCACCAGCAGGAGGGGCAGTAAACCGGAAACGGTTTCTCCTTGGAGTACATGGCGATACCATTCTGCCCACAGAGGCTGCATGAACGTTTATAGAGATTTCGTTCATTCCGTATAGTATAGCGGCGTTGCTGCCTACACTCCGGGCACAGCGTCGGCGGCGGGATCAGTTCGTTCTTTCCATTGAAGACAGGTGAGACCTTCTCGTAGAACGCAAGGTCGTCGGGGGTGATCTGGAAGGTTGCCGAGCATTGCGTGCAGGTGCGTTGCATTGTTCCGAATGATATCATCAGAGATTTCGATAGACTTCCCGACGATGTTTAATCGAGAGAACCGCGAGGATCTGCAGCATGCCATCTCTTATCCTACAGAGAGCTCGGAAATCGCCAATGCGGAAACGCCAGGTTTCCTCTGAAGTATGGGACAGCTTATTGGCAAAGGACAGAGGCTTTGCCTGCACCATGAACCAATCCATCTTATTCACAATCCGTCTCGCGATGGTTGGCGGGAGCTTCTCGAGCTGCTTGATGGCTTGCGGCGTGTAGAACAGCTGCACTTTATAACCCTAACATCTTTCTCACTTCCGTAGAAGTATAGAGTTCTCCTCGGTCTGCTTGTGCTCTCGCTTCTGCCAATTCCTGTTCCAGCCCCTCAAGCGTCTGCCTCTTCGCCTTCTTGAGCGGCATCACGTTCGCCACGGGTTCCCCATGACGCATCACCACGAAGTGGATGTTCTTCTTCTGGCCTTCGCGGAGGAACTTGGTCATGTTATCGCGGAATTCCTTGATGCCAACGGTACGGGTAGTCATACGGAAATAGTGTACAGAATAGTGGCCACCAATGCAAGGGAATGTATGGGTCCACCCATAATTGCACTCCTGCTGGTTCGCGGACCACTGTAGCAGAAACTGGATGGGAGATTGCATCTTGAGGGCGTAATGGGGACGTTCCGTGTTGAACCAGAGCAGATATTCCATGAGGAGCACGTTGAACTTCTTCGGTTCCAGGAGCTCGGAAGCGTGGAAATCCACAAACTCTTCCTGGATCGTCCGGTTGAACCGCTCGCAATGGGCATTCATCTTCGGGGTCTTGGGGTAGGTGTGGTAATGGGTGAGATGGAGTTCCGAGAGCTTCTTTGCGAAGTGCTTCTTGAACTCGGAGCCATTGTCCGTGAGGACGTGCTCGAAGGGCACCGGGAAGACCATGCGGCAGAACGAGAAGAACTCCTCGGCGGCCTTCGAGGCATGGGAGGTCGTGGACCACGCGAACCCGAACCGGCTGTAGATATCCTCGAAGGTGATGACGTACCTGCGGCAGCCGTGGATGAACCGTTCCACGGTGTCGAGCGCAACGCAGTGCCCCGGATGCAGAGCCTTGAAGTCCTTGGGTTTCCTGAGCACCTTCTGGCGGTTGGCCTTCTTCACCTTCCCGAAGTGGCTGACCTTTTGCGGGAAGATCCTGAGTCCACCGAGGTCGGCGATGATCCTGCCGACTGTGGAGACGGAGGGGATGGGAAGGGCATTCCTCCGGCAGAACCGTGCCAGCAGAATCTGGAGCTTCGCTTTCCCGAGATTCGGATGCGCCATGCGGATCCTTTTGATCTCATCCAGCATCGGAAGCGGCCAGGCGCGGAGTCTGCGATGCGCAGGCACTCTCGATTGTTCCTCCAGGGCCATGGGCTTCCCATGTCCTGCCCGAAGCTGCCGCTTCCAGAGGAAGAGCGTCCGCCTCGAAACCCTGAAGGCATCCAGGGTCGCAAGAAGGCCGTGCTTCTCCCAGAACACGAGGATCTCAAACTTCTTCTTGGCTTTGCCCGTCATATGCTCCCACCGTACTGCCCTGTTGTAGCAAGTTACGAATCCTCGGAGCCCCCGGAATGGTCCATAGAATCGTCCTCTTCCCATAGGTCATTGCTGACCCAGGGAGTGCAATATGTATCTGAACCTATGCAGGGAAGATCTGTCCCTTGCCCTTTCTGAAGGAACGGGCGTAGGATAGTCGCCTCTTTGCGCGTATGCCCAAACGTGACGATCACCTGACAAAGGCTGAACTTCTCCGTTCCATGAAGGAACTGGAAGAGCGGATGCGGCGGGAGATCGAAGAGGTGCGGGCGGAGATGGAGGAGAAGATTGCCCGCCTGGACCGCAGGATGGAAGAGCTGGAGCAGAGGGTGGATCGGCAATCCGTCGGGGTGCAGGTCGGGCCCCTGCCCTCGCCGGAAGGGGGGATGAAGCTCGCGGTTCGCGGTTCCCAGTACTTTTTCCTGACGCAGAGCATTGCGCTTGATCCAAACCGGGATTCGCCGTTGGCCGCTCCCCGGCTGACTGACGATTCCGCCGGACGGAAAGCGGCATGAAGAGAACGATGAGAGGCGCTAAGATAGGGACATGATACGCAAAGGTGCCATTGTCGTCTTAGACTGCGGTGGGCAGTACGCGCACTTGATCGGCAACCGCGTGCGCAGGCTGGGGGCGTTCTCGGAGGTCCGGCTTGCGGAAACCCCGGCGGAAGAACTCCAGGGTGCGGCGGGGATCATCCTCTCCGGCGGGCCGCAGAGCGTGTACGGGGAAGGCAGCCCGCAGGTCGACCCTGCCGTCTTCGCGCTCGGCGTTCCCGTGCTGGGCATCTGCTACGGCCACCAGTTGATCGCGCACGCTCTCGGAGGGACGGTGAAGCCCGGGAAGGCGAAGGAGTACGGCCACGCGGATATCCAAGTGATGGAGCCGGAGTCCCCCCTCTTCCGCGGCCTCCCCACGCGCTTCGGCGTGTGGATGTCCCACGGGGACGAGGTGAAGGAACTCCCCGGAGGCTTCATCCGCACCGCGCAGTCGGCAACGTGCGCCACGGCGGCTATGGCGGATGAGGCGCGGAAGTTCTTCGGCGTCCAGTTCCACTTGGAGGTCACCCACACGCAGCATGGCATGGAGATGCTCGGGAGGTTCGTCGCGCTGTGCAAGCCCGCGCCGTGGTCCATCGAGAGCTACGCGAAGGAGATCGGGGAGGAGATCCGGAAGGATGCGAAGGACAAGAAAGTCTTCATGTTGGTGTCGGGCGGCGTGGATTCCACGGTGGCGTTCACCTTGCTCAATGAAGTGCTGGGGAAGGGCCGCGTGCAGGGATTGCTGGTGGATACGGGGCTGATGCGGAAGGGGGAAGTGGAGGGCATACGCGAAGCGTTTGCGCCGCTCGGCATCACGAATTTGCGTATTGAAGACGCATCGGAGGAGTTCTTCGCTGCGTTGAAGGATGTGTACGATCCCGAGGAGAAGAGGAAGCGGATCGGCGAGACGTTCTTGAAGGTCCAGAAGAGAGTCAGCGAGGAGATGGGATTGTTCCCTCCATCCCCCCGTCCCCCTTCCTCCAGGGGAGGAAGGAGGGGCGCAGCTTCAGGAGATTCAGGGTTGTCGTCTGCTTCCGGTGCAGCTTCGCAAGAAGGCTGGCTGTTGGGACAAGGCACGATCTATCCGGATACCATCGAGACGGGAGGCACGAAGCACGCCGACCACATCAAAACGCACCACAACCGCGTGCAAGCGGTGCGGCAGATGATCGACGCGGGGCTCGTCATCGAGCCGCTCAAGGAGCTGTACAAGGATGAAGTGCGCAAGCTGGGCGAGGAGCTGGGGCTTCCCCACGAGTTGGTCTGGCGGCATCCGTTTCCGGGGCCGGGGTTGGGGGTGCGGATTTTGTGCGCGGAAGAGGAAGCTCCAGTGTCACCCCGAGCTCCGTCGCCCTTCGACAGGCTCAGGGCGCCCCGAGCTCGTCGAGGGGCGAGGGGCGACACTGGAGCGGGTGCATGGTTCGACGGAGCTCACCATGACACCCTTCCGTCCGGGCTCCCTCATCTTGTGCTGCCAGTGAAATCCGTCGGAGTGCAGGGGGATGGGAGGACGTACCGGCATGCGGTGTCCCTCTTTTCGAATTCGGATGAGACGTACGACGTTCCCCCTGCGTTCCGCACCATGGCCACCACGATCCCCAACACCGTCCCCGTCTTCAACCGCGTGGTCTTCTGCACGTCGCATCCCCATCCTCCCGCACTCGTCTTCTCGCCGGGCGCCATCACGCGGGAGCGCGCCGACCTGCTCCGCGAGGCGGATGCCGTGGTCAACGAGGAGCTCAAGAGGACTGGCCTCTACGAAACCGTGTGGCAGTTCCCCGTCGTGCTCCTCCCCTTCGGGACGAAGCCCGGCGGCCAATCCATCGTCCTCCGCCCGGTGGAATCCCAGGAGGCGATGACAGCCAGCGCCGCGGCGCTTCCTCCCGCCCTCGTCAAACGCATGACGGAGCGGATCCTCGGCATCCCGGGAATCGACATGGTGTTTTTGGATTTGACGTCGAAGCCTCCCGGCACCATAGAATGGGAATAGTATGGGAGCCCTGAGCTTGGTCGAAGGGCACCGGGGACGATTGAGTGGGAGTAATGTTTCTGAAACCTCGATTCCTTCTCTGCTACCATGCCTCCATGGCGGCTTCTTCGAAGATCCTCTACGGAAAACAGACGGCCTTGGCCGTGCAGAACTTCCCCATTTCGGGGGAGAGGATGCCCGAGGAGCTCTTGCACGCACTCGCGCTGATCAAGGAGAAGGCGGCGCTCGTGAACGGGGAACTGGGATTGATTTCCCTCGCCCACGCGCATGCCATCGCGAAGGCGGCGCGGCAGATACTCAACGGAGCGCATGGTGATCAGTTTCCGGTTGATGTGTTCCAGACCGGTTCCGGGACTTCGACGAACATGAATATGAACGAAGTGCTTGCCGTGCTCGCGTCTACACCGAAACGTCATGTCCATCCCAACGACCACGTGAACCGGTGCCAGTCGAGCAACGACGTGGTCCCCTCGGCCGTCCAACTCGCGTGCGCGCTGGGCGTACGCGATGCGCTCATCCCATCCCTTCTCTCGCTGGAGAAGGAACTGCGGCAAAAGGCGCGCGTGTTCCGCGGCATCGTGAAGACGGCGCGCACGCACCTTATGGACGCCGTCCCCGTGCGCCTGGGGGACGAGTTCGCCTCCTACGCTTCCCTGATTGCCAATGCGCGAGACGCTTTGAAGGAGGCGCGGCGTGCCCTTTCCATCCTTCCCCTTGGCGGCACCGCGGCGGGAACGGGCCTCAACGCGCATCCCGCCTTCGCCCCCCGCACCATCACATTACTGCGGAAGGAGACGGGCTTGAGCCTCAAGGGGGCGAGAGACCACGTTGCGGCGCAGTCATGTCCGTTGGCGTTCCTCTCCTGCAGCGCCGCGCTGCGGCAGGTTGCGGCGGCACTCACCAAGATGGCGGGCGACATCCGCCTCATGGGGTCCGGCCCCGTGTGCGGCCTTGGGGAGCTGCAACTCCCTCCCCTGCAGGCCGGCTCCTCCATCATGCCGGGGAAGGTGAACCCCGTCCTGTGCGAGAGCGTGCTGCAAGTGGCGATGGAAGTCACAGGAGCGGATGCCACCGTCCATGCCGCTCTGGTGATCGGCAGCCAGTTCGAGCTTAACACCGCCATGCCCGTGGCGGCGCGCGCTCTCCTCCGGAGCATACGGCTCCTCGCCAATGTCTCCCGCGTCTTCGCGACTCAGTGCGTGCGGGGCATCACCGCGGACGCGGCCCTCCTTCGGGAGCGTTCGCTCCGGAATCCCATGCTCGTCACCGCCCTTGCCCCCCGCATCGGCTACGACCGCGCGGCGGCCATCGCCAAGGAGGCGCTGGAGACGGGGGAATCCCTCCTGGACGTGGCGCTGCGAAAGACAACAATCCCCGAGGGCGAGTTGCGGAGGATTCTGGCGCCGGAACGGATGTTGTAACAACGATTTCACCATCGAATATGCGCCAACCAAGGCGTGTCACCCCGAGCCCCGTCGAGGGGTGATCCGTGTCATGGTTCGACGGAGCTCACCATGACACTTCTCACATGGCTCACCATGACACTTCTCACATGGCTCACCATGCCCGCTGTATGCTGGATTTGCATTCTGAGGCCGCTTCTAGCATTTCTGCTCTTTCATATAGCCTAGGGATCCCCAGTCTCTTGCGCTATACTTCCTGCCTCGTTCGGCGGGCAAGCGCCCGCCCATCGCGTCCTATGAACCAGAACCCCCGTCCCCAAAGGGAGCCCCCTCGGGGCCCGCTCAGGGAAGAGGAGATCCGCGCACTCGTGGCGCAGGCCCAGGAGGGGGACACGGAGGCGTTCGGCCAGGTGTACGACCACTTCTTCCTCCCCATCTACCGTTACACGGCGTTCCGCGCGCCCGAGGAGCTCACGGAAGACCTGGTGAGCGAGGTGTTCGTCAAGGCGTGGGAGAAGCTCTACAGCTACAAGATCCGCAAGGACGTGCCCTTCGGGGCATGGCTCTTCCGCATCGCGCGGCACACCATCGTGGACGCGTACCGCACGCAGCGGTCGTTCGACGAGGTGCCGGAGGAGCTGGCGGATCCCGACCACCTCAACGCGGCCGACGCGCTCGCCAAGCAGAAGGACCTCCTCCGCATCGTGCGCCATGCGCTGTGGCAGCTCCCCCGCCGCTACCGCGAAGTGCTCCTTCTCTCCTACATGGCAAACCTCTCCCACGAGGACGTCGCCAAGACCCTCCGCCTCACCGCGGGGGCGGTGCGCATCCTCAAGTTCCGGGCACTCCGGAAGCTGCAGGAATACCTTCCTTCCGAGTACAAAGAAGCGTAACAAGACGCCCATTTTTCCGTTTCTACAAGCGCTCTGTGACCCCTCTCCTCTTCCTCCTTCGCCCCCACCGCGCCGGACAAACCCGCCGCCGTCCCACCGTCGGGATCGAGCGCCTCCTTCAGGAGGCGGCGCAGGCCGTCTGCGTGCGCGCGGAGGCCCGGCAGGAGCTCAAGAGGGCCGTGGTACGGAGGATCGGCATCCCCGCGGCACTGCAACAGGCGGTGGAAGCCCGCCCCACCGAAGACGTCCAAGCAAGGGTGAAGGCCGCGGTCCTCACCCGCATCGCCGCCCCCCAAACGTTGTGGGACCGCGTCCGTGCGTCGTTCACGCCGTCCGGGAACATCCACTTCCTCCTGCGCGCCCGCATCCTCTCCCGCCTCCAACCCGTTACCGCTCCCCCTCTCTATCCCCGCTTCCTGCGCTGGACGGCGGCCTTCGCGCTGGTGGCGCTGGCGGTGCGCCTGGGCCCCTCGTTCTTCATCGCTTCCCCCATCCGCGCCGCGTCACCCGTCCTCCTCATCCCCACCCAGGGGGAGGTTTCCGTCCTCATCGGCGGCCTCTGGCAGCCGGTGACGGCGGAGGTGAAGCTGCAGGAGGGCGCGCTGGTACGCACGGGGCAGGAAGGATATGCCACGCTCATCCTCCACGATGACGGCGTGCTGCGGCTCGCCCCGGATACCGCCGTCACCCTCCATGACCTCGCCGACCGCCCCGAGCGGACGCTGCAGCCTTCCACGCTCACACTGGAGCGCGGGACGCTGTGGGCGCAGGCGCTCATCCCAGCCGCCGTGGGTCCGGGCTGGACGCTGCGGACGGCGTTCGGCGACGTGCAGGTGAACGAAGGCAGCACGTCCCTCACCCTGACGGATGACGCGCTGGACGTGACGGCGTGGGACCGTCTCGTGAACGTCACATCAGCCGGCACCACCCTCACCCTTACGGCGGGGGAAAAGGCGGCCGCCGCGGCCCAGGGCGCCTCGCGCGTCCGCAGCGCCGCATTGTCCAAGGAGGAAGACACGTGGGTGAATGAGAACCTCGAGCGCGACGCGGTGCACCGGCGGGAGATCGCGCTGCTGCAGCAGGAGCGCCGCGCGCAGAATGCCGGCATCCTGCCCACGTCCGCGCTCTACCCCGCCAAGCGCGTCGCCGAAGCCGTCGACATGCTCTTCACGTTCGGCGAGGGAGCCCGCACGCAGAAGCGTTTGGAGCAGGCTTCCACGCGCCTCAACGAGGCCGCCGCCCTCCTCATCACGGGCAGCGGGACGGACGTGGCGGAAAAGCCCCTCGAGGAGTACCGACAAACCCTCCTCGCCGTCGCCACGGGTTCCGGGCAGGACCTGGCGGTGCAGACGATGGTGCAGCAGCAGATGCTCGCCGAGGTGGCGGATACCGCCGCCGCTCTCCCCGATGACGAAGGCTACCTCCTCAAGAAGACGGTGCTGGAGACGAGTGCCGCCGTTCCCAACGGCGTGGTGAATTCCCAGGAGGTCCGGGAAGGCGTGGTGGTCGATACCCTGGCTTCCCTCACGCGCCGCGTGCAGGAAGGCGGCAACCTGGACGGGGTGACGGACACCTTCAAGGAACTCCTCCCCTCCCTCTCCAATCCCGCCGCCCCCCGGCAGTTGCGCAAGGAGGCGCAGTCCGCGCTGGAGTACTTCGCGGAGACGGTCCGCTCATCGGATGCGGAGCCGGTGGCGCTGGTCGCGCAGGCGCTGGAACCGTACCTGCCCAAGGAGGAACCGGCCGCGCCCGCGGTGCGCCATCTCACGGAGGAGGAAGTGGCGTCGATGGCTACCGCCATGGTCGGCCGCATCTTCACGTTCAAGATGCCCCGCTCCCGGTACAACCAGCTGCTCGTGGAGTGCCGCGCCATCGAAGGCCACCCCGACGAGCGGCGCATCCTCAACATGCTGCAGGGGAAGCTTCCGCCCAACGGCCTGGCGAAGAGCGTGCGGACGGAACTGCAGCGGGCAAGGGAGAGAGTGGAGGATGAATCGAGGTGAGGGGCTGCCCTCAAAACACGCTTGCGAACAATGGAACAATATAACAATATTACAATGGTTTGTCCCTTAACTTTCTCCCTCTTTCCTCATGTATACAATCACTGATCTCAAACCCGGCCGAGCTATCACCTTGGACGGCCAGCCGTTCCTCATCATCGCGTCGCAGTTCGGGCGCAAGAGCCAGAGCAAGGCGAACATGCAGTGCAAGCTGAAGAATTTGAAGACCGGCGCGGTCGTCGCTAAGAACTTCCAGGGCTCCGATAAGATCGAGGAGGCGGACGTGGGATACAAGAGGGTCCAGTTCCTCTACGGCAACGAGGCTGCCGGGTATACGTTCATGAACCTGGACGACTACGACCAGTTCGCGCTGCAGGCGGAGACGGTGGAGGGCATCAAGGATTACCTCACGGAGGGGCTGGAGGTGGACGCCATGGTCTTCGACGGCAACGCCATCGGCATCAAGATGCCTTCCACCGTTGTCCTCACGGTCAAG
The DNA here is from genome assembly GCA_964358505.1 of uncultured Candidatus Peribacteria bacterium. Lineage (GTDB taxonomy): Bacteria > Patescibacteriota > Gracilibacteria > Peribacterales > Peribacteraceae > CAIKAD01. The sequence goes on along the minus strand of CAYHOS010000006.1, from coordinate 21,673 downwards.
GAAACCATCCCCGGCGTCCGCGGCGACACCGCCACGGGCGGGGGAAAGCCGGCGACCACCGATACCGGCCTGCAGGTCACGGTTCCCCTCTTCATCAACGAAGGGGAGAAGGTCCGCGTGAACACGGAGACGGGGGAGTATATGGAGAGGGTGACGGGGTGAGTGGGGGTAATTTTCAGGTGAAAAAGGGCTGTACAGGCATTCTGGGAGTGATAGAATGGGGACATCACGATGAGGGGACACACCTAAGGTTCCGTCCGAAGGTTAATGCCCCTCGTTTTTGTACCCTAATTTATTCTTGAGCGAACCGAGGAAGACAATATGCCGTTGGAATTTGCGGAGCAGGGCGGAGTATTTGTATTGGTTGGGAACGAGGACGCGCAAGAGTTTCTTCTGCTGTTCCAAGTATTCAATGAGGCAATGGAAGTCACCATCGCCGGACACAATGATCGCTTTGGAATAGTTCGGATATTCGATCATCGCATGGAGGACGAGTTCGGCATCCACGTTTCCCTTTGTAATCAGTTTCCCTTCCCTCTTCACTTCCAGTGTCGGCTTGAAGATGAGAATGAAACCCGCTTTCTGGAGTGAAGCGTACAATCCTTCGTTCCCGGGGATGTAGCCGATGAAGAGAAAAGCCTTCTCTATTTTGAACTTATCTTTGAGGTATCGGCGGAACCGCGCGAAGTCGAGTCTCCACCCCTGGTCGAGGATGGCCAGGTTGAGGTTCTGGCTGTCGATGAAGACGAAGCAGTTCGTCTTGTTCGTCGTTGCTTCATGGGAAGGTCGTTGGCGTGGTTCGTCCCTCGGCTCCGCTCGGGACCTTTGGTCCCTCGGCTCCGCTCGGGACCTTTGGTCCCTCGGCTCCGCTCCCCTCGCTTCCCCTCGGGGTCTCCGACGGAGCCTCTGGCCTCTCGGCCTTGCCTGGGAAGGCAAACGTTTCTTCATAGTTTTCGGAGAAGGATATCGTTGACGATTGCCGGGTTCGCCTGCCCCTTCGTCTCCTTCATCACCCACCCCACGATGGCGCCCAGCGCCGCGGTCTTCCCGGCCTTGTAGGATTCGATGGCTTTGGGGTTCTTGGCGATGGCTTCATCGACGAGCTTCTCCAGAGCGCCCGCGTCCGAGATCTGCTTCATCCCCGCCGCCTCGATGATCTCCTTGGGCCCCTTCCCCGTCCCCACCATCGTTTCCAGAACATCCTTCCCCGCGTTGCCGGAGATGGTCCCGTCCTTGATGGCGGCGGCGAGGTCAACCATATACCGCGTGCTCGGGCCTTCCGCCGACGTCTTCCCCGCCGCGTTGAGGAAACCGGCGAGTTGGGTGAGCACCAGGCTGGAGGCGCGCTTGGCGTCGCCCGTCTTCTCCCTCACCGCGTCGAAGTGCGCGCGGAGGACCGGCTCGGAAACGAGCATGTCCGCTTCGGCTTCCGTAAGCCCCAGGGAGAGGTACTCCTCCCTGAGCTGCGCCGGCATCTTGGGGAGCGTCTTGCGGATCCGCTCGATCTCCTCCGTGGAGAAATGCATGGGGGGAATGTCCGGCTCCGGGAAGTAGCGGTAGTCCATGGAGGTCTCCTTGTCGCGCAGCACGCGCGTCCTCCCCTCGTCATCCAGCCATCCGACGGTGATGTCGTTCTGGAGCGGCCCCTTTCGCTCCGCCCACAGCTCGCGCAGGCGTTGCTCCTCGTACGTCAGCGCCCGCTCCAGCGCCTTGAAGGAGTTGAGGTTCTTGATCTCGCTGCGGGGGTTCAATTTCCCCTCGGCTTCGCTCGGGGTCTGCGACGGGGTCTTCGACTCCGTCCCCTTCTCCCGCAGGGAAATGGAGGCATCAAACCGCATCATCCCCTTGAACATGTCGGCGTCGCTTGCGCCCACGGCGATCAAGATCCTCCGCAGTTCCTCCGCGAACGCCACGGCTTCGGCGGCGCTGCGCAGGTCCGGTTCCGTCACAATCTCCATCAGCGGCGTCCCGGCGCGGTTGTAGTCGCAGAGCGTCGTTTCTCCGCGATGGGTCAGTTTCCCCGCATCATTCTCCACGTGGAGGCGGACAAGGCGGCACGTCTTCACTTGTCCCTCCAGCGTGAACGTCACGCTCCCCTTGGAGGAGAGGGGGAAATCGTACTGGGAAATCTGGAAGCCCGCGGGGAGGTCGGGGTAGAAGTAGTGCTTGCGGTCGAAGTGGCTCGCGGGGTTCACGGTCAAGTTCAACGCGAGGCTGGCGCGCACGGCCTTCTCCATCGCCGCGGCGTTCGGGGACGGGAGCGTCCCCGGATGCCCCATGCAGACGGGGCAGACGGTGGTGTTCGGCGGCTTGCCGAAGGCGTCGTTATCGCATCCGCAGAACATCTTCGTCTTCGTGTTCATCTGTGCGTGCACCTCCAAGCCAATAATGACTTCCAATTCCACCATGGCTGACCGGAACGATACACAAAAGGGCTGCCAAGATACAGGCCGTCCGGGCGTCCTGAAGAGATTGCGATGAGGGCAGTTTTCGTGTAGTATATACTCAAAAGTCAATATCCAACCCCATGCCCCGCTCCTCCCGTTCACCCTCGCCAAGCGCCGCTTCCCTGCGCGCCATGAAGAAGACGCTCCTCATGCTGCAGGAAGCCCCGCGCCGCGGGAGCGTGGCTCCGTTCGCCGCCTGCGCCACGCGACGGTGCAAGAGGCTCCGCCGCCGCGCGCGCATCAACGTGCTCCTCCTCTTCCTGGCCACCACGGTGGTGCTGGGGTTCGCGGCCATCGTCTTCCTCCTCAACGGGGGGACGCGGTTCATCAGCTACGCGTCACCCGTGCTCATCAAGGCGCTCTGCCTCATCCCGCCGGAGGCACTCACGGCGTCGCTGCTGCCCTGAGGGGGACAGATCGTTATCCGAGGCATAGACAGTACGTGTTGTTATGGTATGTTCCTTTTGTGATAGAGAGCGTTCATCAAGAGCGGGAAATGAGGCCGGGGGAAGACCGCACGGATGAAGAATTGTACTCCCGCTTCCTCACCACGGGGGACTCCGACTCCTTTGGGTTGCTGTATCAACGTATCCATGAGGGACTCTTCGCCTACGTCTACTCCAGGCTGCAGAATGTCCATAACACACAAGATGTATTGCAGGAGATTATGCTATTTATGCTGCAAGAGGCACCGTCGAAGTATGATGCACGGCAACCACTATTTCCATGGCTAGTGGGTGTAGCAAGATTGTTTGTTCTGAAGTTTGAACGGCTGCAGAAGAGGAAGGGGCTGCAGGGGATGGCAGATCTATCACAGTTGGAGGAAACCCTGCCGGAACGGGGGAAGCCGGGAACTCTGGAACTGGTTCTTCGTAGGGAACAGAAAGAGGCGATAGCAGGCGCCATAGATACCCTTGCACCAAAGTTAGCCGCTACCGTGCGCACGGTTGTGCTCAACGGCATGTCGTACAAGGAGGCGGGGGATATCATGGGCATTGCGGAGCTGGCCGTTGCACAACGGCTCCACCGCGCACGCATAATATTACGGGCGCTTCTAACAAGGTACTGACATTCCGATGCATCGCCTACTCGATGACCGTCTCCGAACGCGGGAGGAGCTCTTTGGGGACGGCGACGGCCTTCCCCTCCGTTACGTAATCCACGATCAGCCGTCCGTCCAGGTGGTCCACTTCGTGCTGCACCACGCGCGCGTCGAAGCCGGAGAGCTTCTTCTCCTTGGAAATGCCGCGGGCATCCATGTATTTGACGACGATCTCCACCGGCCGCGGCACCAGCACCCACGTCTCGGGCAGGCTGAGGCACCCTTCCTGATCCATCGCCTTCTCCGCGCCCCGGGAGGTGATGAGAGGATTGATGAGAGGCGTCACTTTCCCCTCCAGCGCGGCGATGCAGAGGCGCAGGCTTACGCCCACCTGCGGCGCGGCGAGGCCCACGCCCTTCCCCTCCAGCGTTTCCTGCATGTCTTTGATGAGCTGCTTGACCTCCTTGGTCACGCGTTCCACCTTCCGCGTCTTCCTGCGGAGGATGGGGTTCGTTTCGCCGGTGAGGATGGGTAATGGAGTCACGGAGAGAGGGGGGAGAGCTGCCTGATCGACGCCAGCTTCCTCAGCTTCTCCATCGACTGTATATTCCCCGCCTCGATCATCTTCAGCAGCGCGCGGGCGGCCAGGAGGGCATCGGCGAGGGCGCGGTGGCGCTGCTCGGAAAAGGGGAGGCCGAACTTGCGCGCCAGAACGTCCAAGTTGTGCCGGAACTCCGCGGGGAACAGGCCCTGGCTGAGGCGCATGGTGCACAGGATCTCGGGGAGGTCCACGTACCCCCAGCAGTACTCCTTCTCCACCTCCAGGAACCCGGCGTCGAAGGCGGCGTTGTGGGCGACGAGCGCCGACCCGCGCGCGAACTCCAGGAACCGCGGGAGGACAGCGTCGACGGTGGGGGCGCCCTTCACGTCCTCGTCCCGGATCCGGTTCACCTGCTTGGCTTCCCACGGGATCTCCCGCTCCGGGTTCACGAACGCGGCGAACGCATCCGCCTCCAGGATCTTTCCGCCCTCGATCCGCACACCCGCGATCTCGATGATCTTGTGCCCTTTCCGGGGGTCGAGCCCGGTGGTTTCCAGATCGAAGACGGTGAGGGGCGGGAGCGGCATGGGGTGCGACTATAGCGGAGAGTGCGGGGGGATCGAGGGAGTTTCCTTCACATCAGGGGAATACGAGTATACGGGAGTACGAGAGTACGGGGAAAGAAGACGGTCACAAAACCCGTATTCCAGTACACCCGTACTCCCGTATTCTATCCCCGTGCCGACCCTTCGCCGCATCATCGCCGTCCTCGAAAAGCTCTACCACCCCCCCAAGAGCTTCCTCACGCACCGCTCCCCCTTCGAGCTGCTCGTGGCTACCATCCTCAGCGCGCAGTGCACGGACGTGCGCGTGAACATCATCACGGAGCGGCTTTTCCGGAAGTACCGTAAGCCGGAGGACTACATCAGTGTCCCTGTGGCGGAACTGCGGGACGACATCCGCACGTGCAACTACTTCAACGCCAAGGCGCGGTACATCCGCGGCGCGGCGCGCGCGATCATCGCGGAGCACGGCGGAAAGGTCCCGAACACCATGGAAGGACTCTTCTCGCTCCCCGGCGTGGGCCGGAAGACGGCGAGCATCATTTTGCACGTCGCCTTCGGGAAGAGTGAAGGGATCGCGGTGGATACGCACGTGTTCCGCGTGGCGCGGCGGCTGGGCTTATCCAAGGGGAAGACGCCGGAGAAGGTGGAACGGGACTTGATGCGGTCAGCCCCGCGGGAAGCGTGGGGGCCGCTCAACCCGCTCCTCATCAGCTTCGGGAGGGAGATTTGCACGGCGCGCAACCGCCGCTGCGGACGGTGCCCGTTCCGGGAGGATTGCCCCTCGTCCCGGGTGCAAGGGGGGGAGGATTTGGCGAAGAGCGACGCTTGAGGTTGGCCTGTATGTCAATGCATTCCTTTCCCTGAGGGGAGATAGAATCCCCTGTACGAATCTCCCATTTTCTTCCCTCCTTTTCTATGTCAAAACGCGCTTGGGGAATTCTCATCCTCGTTCTACTCATCATCGCCGCAGCGGCATGGTGGGTCTCCCGGAGTTCCACAGCCGCCGTTGTCCGCACCAACTCGCGGGAACAGCCGATATGTACGAATATCAATACGAAGAATGAAGGCTGGGCCATCGATGACAAGACCGTCCAGTATGCGCAGTGCCAGGGTTGCACCGTGGCGTGCGAGAATGCCGGTACGTCCAGGGCGGCCTGGGTGAGCACCTGCGACGATGGAACGCAAACGGTCATTGCCTACGCGGACTGCAGGGTGCAGCCCTTGCCCCCTTCCAATGTCCGCCCCTTTTGCGGTACCGATGGATCGGGAGAGTCGGGCTGGTACCTTCGCCAACAGCTGATCACCAAGGCCGATTGCAAGGATTGCGGAGTTGAGTACCGCAACGCGCCCCAGCCGGGCTGGTACGATGCCTGCACCGATCTGTTCCTCATGTAAGCGGCCTGTCTCTTTTCCAGGGGCGTCCGATTCGCTTTCGGCAAGAAAGCCCCCATCTCGTGGCGGGGGAGCGGAAAGGCCGTAGAATGGAGAGTTCATGGCCCTCTCCCTCCCCCGCCTCATCCGTGCCCCCGCGTTCCAGGGTCTCCATCCCTGGCACAACAGCCCGCCCGTGACGCTGGAAGAGCTGCGCGGCGCGGTGGTGCTGGTGGACTTCTGGACGTACACCTGCGTCAACTGCCTGCGCACGCTGCCGTTCCTGCGGCGGTACTGGAGCGCGTACGGCGGGGATCCCTTCGTGATGATCGGGGTGCATGCGCCGGAATTCGGTTTCGAGCGCGATGAACGCAACGTGGCGGAGGCCCTCCGGCGGCTCCACGTCACGTGGCCCGTGCCCCAAGACAACGCGTACGGCACGTGGCAGGCGTTCGCCAACAACTACTGGCCCGCCAAGTACCTCATCGATGCCGAGGGATACATCCGCTCCCTCCACACCGGCGAGGGGGGATACGTGCAGACGGAGAACGCGATCCGGTCACTTTTGGAAGAGGCGGGCGTCCCGCTGCGGGACCGTCCGCCCGTGATACGGGAGGAACCGCTGCGGCCCCTGCGCAACCTGACGCCGGAAACGTACCTGGGCATCCGCGGCTGGCACGCTTTTTCCGCCGCGCCGCCCGTCCCTCCCCGGGGGCCCCATACGTATGCCCCTCCCCTTCTTCCCCCTCTCCACGGCTATGCGCTCGGCGGCACCTGGGAGCTCGTGGAGGAGGAGCGCCAGGTGTTGCGGTCGGAGGAAGGGGAAATCCTCATGCGGTTTTTGGGTGGCGAGGTGAACCTGGTCCTGAACATGGAGGAGGGTTCCGCCCCCGCGGATACGACCGTAATGGTGGATGGCAAGGAGACGTGCGTTTGCCGGGTGGAGTTCGGGGCCATGGTCCCGCTCTTCTCGGGGCCGTACGGGGAACACGCGGTTCGCATCCGGTTCCGGGGGGAAGGCGTCGGCGCGTACGCGTTCACGTTCGGATGAAGGGTTGAAGGGTTGTCCATTTCGACTACACTACTTCCATGCCCCGCGACCTCCCCTCCATCCTCCGCGCCGTCGGTTTCGATGAGAAGGAAGCCCCGCTGTACCTCTATGGGCTGGAAGTGGGGTCCGCCCCCGCCTCCGATTACGCCGATGGGACCGGCCTCAACCGCATCACCGCGTACAACACCCTCGAAAGCCTGGTCCGGCGCGGGCACTTTACCGTGGAGAAGAAGGTGCGGGGGAAGTGGTACGCGCCCATCCCCCCTGATGCCCTGGCGCTGGAAGCGCGCCAGAACGTGGACCTCCTGGAGCGCGTGCTCCCCGAACTCGCCTCCTTGCGCGGGGCCGCGTACCTCAAGCCCGCCGTGCGCTTCTTCGAGGGGTGGGAGGGCGTACGCCACGTCTACGACGACACGCTCACCGCCAAGACCGAGCTCCTCAACTTCGCCAACTCCGCGGAAGTGCGCCGCTTCTGGCCCGCGTACGACGAGGAGTACGTGGGGCAGCGCGTGAAGCACCGCATCCACCTGCGGGGGATAGCGCCGGACGACGCGGCGGGCCGCAAGGTGCATGGGGAAGACCGGGGGAGGCTGCGGGAGATCCGGCTGGTGCCCGCCAAGGACTTCGATTTCACGAACGAGATCAATATCTACAATCACAAGGTCGCCATCTGCACATTCGGCCATCGCCTCAGTGCAAGCTCCTTTGGAGCCGTGCGTGACATGTTCGGAGTGATCATCGAGAGCAGGGAGGTGGCGGAGACGCAGAGGCAGATCTTCGAGATGGCGTGGAGATATGCGGGCAGACGGAAATGACCAATGACCAATGACCAATGACCAATGACCAATATCCAATGACCAATGGACTCCGTCTCGCGAATATTGGCCATTGGTTCTTGGTGCTTCGTCCTTCGTCCTTTACAGTAAGCCCGCTTCGCCATGGCCGACCCTTCCCCCGCACACCCGGCCGATCCCCCAAAGGCCGCCTCTTCGAGGAGGGCTTCCTCCATGGGCGCGCTCCTCCTGCTCCTCGGCACCTCCGCGCTGTTCGCGGCCGTGGCGTTCTCCCGCGAAGCCCCGGTGGAAGCGCTCCCTTCATCCCTCCTCGCCCTCCGCGCTTCCCTCTTCTCCTCCATCAGTTCCGCCGCTTCCTCCTTCTCTTCCGTCCCATTGAACATCCCCGGCGGTATCCACGGTCCCATCACCCCCGCCCAGTACCGCCAAGCCGTGCGGCAGATGAGGGGGAAGGGCTTCCTGCGGCTCGTCCCCTTCCTTCGGCGCTCCTCGTCCTCCTCCGCCATTCCCACGATCCGGCCGGATAACAAGTTCGGGGTGTACATGACGGTGGGGAGCGTGAAGCGGAAGGAGTTCCTGCTGCAGACCATGGACCGCGTGGCGGCGGAAGGGGGGAACGCGCTCGTGCTGGATGTGAAGGGCTCGTACGTCTACTTCCACACCGATGCCCCCATGGCCAACGCGATCGGCACGGCGATCTCCTCCTACGACCTCGCGGAGGTCATCGCGGCGGCCAAGGAGCGCGGGCTCTACACCATCGGGCGGTTCATCGCGCTCAAGGACGGCGTGTTCGTGGAAAAGGTCCCCAAGGCGCGCGTGAAGAACCTCAAGACGGGGTGGGATTTGGGGCTGGGCTGGTCGGACCCCGCCGCACCCGAGACCCTGGCGTACAACGGGGAGATCCTGGAAGACCTGCTCGTGAGCGGCATCGACGAGGTGAACTTCGACTACATCCGCTACTCCACGGCCGTGCGGCCGCAAGACACGGGCCTCACGGGGGCGGAGAAGGCGGACCGCATCGAAACGTTCCTCATCATGGCCAAGCAGCTGCGGGACCGGGTGAACCCCTCCGCGAAACTGGGCATGAGCAGCTACGCCATCATGGGGTGGGACTACGCGGTGAACATGGAGCCGCTGGGGCAGGATTTCGTGCGGTTCGCGCCGCTCCTGGACGTCATCTCCCCCATGGCCTATCCGGACACCTTTGCCCAGAACTCCTACTACATCCCCGGCAAACATCCCCGCAGCCGCCCCTACTATCTCGTCTGGCGCACGCTCAAGGGCTACGCCGACCTGCTGGGCCCGGAGCATGCGCGGAAGATCCGCCCCTGGATCCAAGCATACTCCATGGATGCCACGGAGATCCGCGACGAGATCGACGCCGTGTACGATATGGGCCTCTGCGGCTTCACCTTCTGGAACGCGAACAACAACTACGCGCCGGCGTACGGGGCGTTGAAGTTAACGGCGGCGAGGAGGTCGGAGAAGTGTAGGGAGTAGAAGTGAGGATTCCGACGATGCCGAGGATTCCGACGAACATCAATTATTCAGTGTGCAGAGTTTCCGCAGGACAATCCTCGGACTCTTCGGCAACGTCGGCATCCTGCCACAGCTTCTATAGCCTCTCGCTGCCCCGCCTGCTACGATCCACTCCCATGCTCCAATACCTCGACCTCCTCAAGCACGTCCTGGAGAAAGGCGTGAAGAAGGAAGACAGGACAGGGACCGGAACACTCAGCGTCTTCGGCTACCAGATGCGGTTTGACCTGCAGAAGGGCTTCCCGCTCCTCACCACCAAGAAGCTCCACACGCGCTCCATTTTCCATGAGCTTCTGTGGTTCCTCAAGGGCGAGACGAACATCACGTACCTGCACGAGAACAAGGTGACGATCTGGGACGAGTGGGCCGACAAGGAAGGCAACCTGGGCCCCGTGTACGGAAAGCAGTGGCGCCGGTGGGAGGGGGGCGACGGGAAGGTGTACGACCAAGTCACGAGTCTCCTGGAGCAGATCAAGAGCAACCCCAACTCCCGCCGCCTCATCGTCAACGCCTGGAACGTGGCGGACCTCCCCGCGATGGCGCTCCCGCCCTGCCACCTCCTCTTCCAGTTTTACGTCCGCCCGGCGGGGCATTCCGGCAAGGCCGCGCTCAGCTGCCAGCTCTACCAGCGCAGCGCCGATATCTTCCTCGGCGTCCCCTTCAACATCGCTTCCTACGCGCTGCTCATCCACATGGTGGCACAGGCGACGGGGCTGGAAGCGGGCGAGTTCGTCCACACGCTGGGGGACGCGCACCTGTACATCAACCACCTGGAGCAGGCGCACGAGCAGCTCAAGCGCGAGCCGAAAGCCCTCCCCACACTCAAGCTCAATCCCGAGGTGAAGGACCTGTTCGCCTTCCGGTTCGAGGACATCGACGTGATCAACTACGAGGCGCATCCTTCCATCAAAGCCCCCATCGCCGTATGAGGATTTCCCTTGTCGTCGCCGCATCCGAGAACAACGTCATCGGCAAGGGCGGCACGCTCCCCTGGTCCCTCCCCAACGACCTGCAGTTCTTCCGGGAGATCACGCGCGGGAAGCCGATGATCATGGGACGCAAGACGTTCGATGCCATCGGCAGGGTCCTCCCCGACCGGCAGAACATCGTCGTCTCGCGGGAGAAGGAGACGATTCCCGGTTGCGACGTGGTCACTTCCCTGGATGAGGCTTTGGCAATGGCCGGACAATCGGAGGCAAAGGAGGCATGCGTCATCGGCGGAGGGCAGATCTTCCAACAAACCTTGCCCCTTGCCGACCGCGTGTACCTCACGCGCGTGCATGCGGTCATCGAGGGCGGCGATACGTTCTTCCCTCCGTTGTCCGAGGCGGAATGGGAGGAGGTGAGCAGGGACGAGCGGCCGGAAGATCCGCGGCACCTCCACGCGTACACGTTCCTCATCTACGAGAGGAGGAAGTAGCGGCCGGCTTTCAGCGGTCAGTATCGGTTGAGGGCCGTTGTGTTTCTCGCGGATAGTATCCTTGTGTTCATGGCTTCACAAAGCCAAAAAAACAGTATAGGTCAAGATCGCCGCCTTTCCGGTTGAGATCCGGCGCGGCGTCCGTGACACTGCGCGCATATGGAACCACTCGCACTCGCAAAGAATCTCTACCGCAGGGAAGCCGGAGAGACCGTCGGAGTATCCGCCACGGAACTGGCGCGACGCCTGGATGACCGCTCGCGCGCATTACGCGAGATGCAACGGGAGACGGCGGACAGAATCGGCGGCATCTTGGAACCCGGGAAACGGGAGGCAGGGGAGAAGGTAGCGGCAGCATCCCATGAAGTCCGCGGCGCCATCCGGGACGCCCTGGCTGAGCAGCCGGGAGAGATGGAGTCCCTGCAGGATGTTTCCATGGACGCAACGGCGGACCATCTGGAACAGGCGGCGGATGACATCCGGGGGAGCGTGGGGAAGTCCGGAGCCATCCATAAGGAACTGCCTGAGGGCGTGGCCGGACAGGCTATGCTGGGGCGGGAAGGGACGGCCACGTTCGACGCGGAGTCGCTGGTGGGGGGGGAGAGGGTGGTGGACCGCGATATGGCGGAGGGCGTCGCGGCGCACGAACAGTTCCACACCGAACAGGAGGCGCCCGATGCCGCCGAAGTGACCCTGAAGGATGGCACGAGGATCACGGACCACGAGTTCATCGAAGCGGGGGCCATAGCCGCGCAGGAAGAAGTGAATCCGCAGAGCGTGGAGCGTCTCTCCGACGACTACAAAGCCATCCGCGGGAAGGTGGGCTCCCTCCTCTCCCCCGACCGGCTCGTGGAACTCTCGCGCCGGGGCAAGATGCGGCAGTTCGCGGCGGAGGCGTCGCTCGCCGCATAGCTGCTCTCTGTGCCATGGCGGTGATGTTGACAACAGCGCTATATTCTAGGATTGTATTCCCATGAGTGAAACACCTCGTACTCCATCGGAAGCGGAGAACTCCGTTGAAGGAGCGAGAGATATTCCGCGGAAGATGGCATTGCAGGTCATACAACGGCTCTACAGTGGCAGTTATAGGAAACTCTTCCATCAGAGGAGGCAGCGGGCACAGCAGGATGCCGCCGGAAGGGGTGAATCGGATGATGGCCACACCGCAGGGAAGGAGGAGGAGGAGGAGGAGGAGATGCTGGATTTCCTCAATGAAGCGCTGGGAGAAGTCGTTCCAGAGCATGTCTTGCGTGGCGGGAGAGGAATGGAGCAAGCCGCCGAGCTCTTCGAAAGGCTCGAGGGATTAGGCACGCATAACAACGCAGAGCAATGCGTGGACGCCCTTCTCGCTTTTCTCGCTGAGAAGAGAGAGAAAGACACGCATTTGCCCAAAGCACAACCGGTTGTTTCCAGGGAAACCGCGGTAGGGCGCAATGATCCATGCCCTTGCGGCAGCGGAAAGAAATTCAAGAAATGCTGTCTGCGAGGCAAGGGGTCATGACTGCGTCCTTTGTCCGCAGAAGAGCACGGGGCGCTCCGCGAGGGGGGTCCGCGCCAGGTGGCGCAGGAGCCAGCGGGTGACCACGACGGCGGTGACCATGGAGAGGAGCACGCCCATGGCCAGCGTGATGGCGAAGCCGCGGACGATGGAAGAACCGATGAGGAACAGGATGCCGCAGGTGATGAGCGTGGAGACGTTGCTGTCGCGGATGGCGGGCCAGGCGTGCTTGAAGCTTGCCTCCACGGCCGTCTTGACCAGCTTCCCTTTGCGCAGTTCCTCCTTCACGCGCTCGAAGACGAGCACGTTGGCGTCCACCGCCATGCCGATGGAGAGGATGATCCCGGCCATGCCGGCGAGCGTGAGCACGATGTAGTTGGAAGTGAAGAGGAGGAGCGGGAGCTTGAGGATGGCGAAGAGCATCATGGCATACATGGCCAGCGCTGCATCGGCCATGAGGCCGAGGAGGCGGTACATGAGCAACATGTACACCATGAGGAGGGCGGTTCCGATGAGGGCGGCTTGGAGGGACGTGCGCAAGGCCGCGGCGCCCAGCGTGGCTTCCACGGTGTACTGCCCTACGAGGTAGATGGGGGCGGGAATGGCGCCCGTGTTGAGGTCCTGTGCCAGCGTGCGGGCCTCGTCGAAGTTCTTGCTGCCGGTGATCACGGCGCTCCCCCCCGCGATCTCCTGTTGCACGGTGGGGGCGGAGACGAGTTCCCCTCCCACGAAGATGGCGATGCGCTTGTTCACGTTGCGCTTCGTGAGTTCCTGGAAGAGCTTCCCTCCTTCCTCATCGAAGAGGATCTGCACCACGGGGATGTTCGTCACGGGATCCACGGAGACGCTGGCGGAGCGGAAGTGCTTGCCGTCCAGGGTGGTGTCCTTCCAGCCGGAGGGGACGAGCGAGAAGAAGAGCAGCCGCAGCGTGAGGGCTTGCTCGCGCGAACGCACCTCCCCATTCCGCAGCTTGCCGATGAGCAGCTCCGCGCGCGTGAGGGCGCCGGGGCCCTCCAGCGCCAAGTCATCGTAGGTCGCGGCGTCGGGCGTGCTCACCTTGGGGCCGTCCGCCTTGATGAGGTGGTAGCCGTACATGGTCTCCACGGGCTCGCTCACTTCGCCGGGCTTGAGGGCGAAGGCCGCATCCTCGAAGGAAACCGGCCAGCTGCCGCGGGCGATGGCGCCGAGCTTGCCCCCTTCCGCCTTGGTGGAAGCGCCGTCGGATTCCGCTTTGGCAACCTCTTCGAAGGGCGTGCCCGCGGCGATCTTCGCCTGCAGTTCCGTGGCGCGCGCCAGCGCCTCCTCCTTGGTCCGCGTGACGGTGCCGGCGGCTTCCCGCGCTCCCTTGTAGGAAACGAGGATGTGGCTCACGTCCGCTTCCTCCTTCCCCTTCGTGATGCCGCGGAGGAAGAGCAGGTGGGACGTTCCGGAGCCGGTATCCACCGCCTTCAGGTCCCCTCCCTTCATGCCGCGCAGGGCGACGAGGAGGCGGGTATCCAGCGCGTTGTCCAGGAGAACCTCTTCCTTCGTCGCGTATGTAGCGCCGGTCTCGGTCTCTCCCAGGAGCGCGAACGCGCGCGCGGCTTCCGTGACGGTACGTCCCGTCTCCGTGAGGGGCTGCACCACTTCGGCCAGGAAAATGCCGGGCACATCCTCCTCCTCCACGCCGCCGTCCTGCGTCTGCTTGCCTACGCGGATGCTGCCCTCCAGCCTGTGCACCGTTCCGGGTTTCTTGTTCCACAAGCCCTCCAAACCCTCCGGCAGGGTATCCTTATAGAATGTGCGGCTGTCCTGGTACGCCGTGCCCAGTGCGTTGCCCGCGTTCTCCCCTTCCTTCTGCAGCGTGGAGCCGCTCTGGGTGATGCGGCGCATCACGGCGTCCGCCTTCGCCTGCACTTCGGTCTTGAATTCCTCCGTGGGTTCCGTGAACTCCTCCTTGAACTCCAGCTGAATGGTCTTGCCCACGATCTTGATGCACTCTTGCGTATCCACCACGCCGGGGCACTCCACGAGGAGATGCTTCTCATCCCCGATGTAGGAGGGGGTGATGACGGCCTCGCTCACGCCCAGGGCGTTGATGCGCCGCTCGAGCACCGTACGGATGGCCTCCACGATGCTGCGCTGCTGCTCCCGGATGCTGAACTGCTGCGCCTGGAGCTTATTGATCTCGTTGACGGCGGCATTCTTCCCCTTGAGGCCGGCGATGTCCTTCTCCAATTGCGCCAACTGGCGGTTGATCTCCTCCTCGGAGATGCGGAAATCCAGCTGCGTCCCCCCCACCAGGTCCAATCCCAGGTGCAGGACGGGCTTGCGGAGGATGGCGGGAGCCCACCCTTTCCATTCCTGGGGGAGGGCGATGAGGACGATGAGGAGGCCCGCCACGGCGGTGACGATGGGCCAGAAGGAAACGCGGGATTGGGACATGAGGTGTGGACGAGGGATTAGGGATGTGGGATTAGGGATGTGGAGTGGGAATGGAATGACCAATGGACAAGGACCAATGACCAAGGAGATGTTCGATGGGATTGGTCATTGGGAATTGGTACTTGAGGCTTGGGAGGAGGAGGCGGAGGCGGCGGTGGAGGAGGTGAGGGGGCGGAAGGCCACGTGGAGGCCGACGTTCACGTCGTCGGCGAAGATGGAGGCCATCTGGGGGTTGGGGATGTTGTCGATCTGGATCGATCTCTTCCTATCCTCCTGGCCGATGCGCTTACGGGACATGAGGACGCCGCGCACGAAGATGGCCATCTGCTTCCCCTGGTTCTTTTCGAAGGCCTGGGCCAGGAGGGTCTGCCCCTCGGGGGTGAGGAGGATGAGGGCCGTGCCCTGCGTGCGGTCCTGCGTGGTGGTGGCGGTGACCCAGCTGACGTGCTGCTCGGTGACGCCCGTCTCCTTGAAGCCGCTCCCGCTCTTCTCGTGCCACAAGTCGGCCTCCTCCCGGGGCGCTTCCACCATCACGCGGAAGGAGAACGGCGCGGTGAGTTCCTCCGTGAGGACTTCGCTCACGGCGGTGTTCTGCAGGGCGAAGCGCAGCACGGCGTCGTTGCCCGTGATGGCGAGGCTCTTGGCCCGGAGCTTCTGTCCCAGCCTCTCCGCCCGCCGTTCCACCACGCGGACGGCGGCATCCCGGAGTTCCTGGGCGTGCGCCGTTCCCGTCTCCTGGATGGTGACGGTGTAGCCGGCGTTCGGCTGTGCGCATCCCGCAAGGAGCAGGAGGGCGCTGATGCAGAAGAGGCGTCTCATGGCGAAGGGAGTCTAGGGAACTTCTGTACACCGTGCAACGGAGTGACGGGTCGTTCAACAGCAGGCCGGAGTGGTCAGCGGTCAGCTTCCAGCTCCCAGCGATCAGGCTTCATTATCCAGGTTTCCTTGAATGTGCTGACCGCTAACTGCTGAAAGCTGACAGCTCCAGTACTGTTCCAGAACGCAGCATTTTGTTCGAAAGGTCAATACCCCGCAGGACGCAGAGGTCGTCAATGATGCAGTTCTTGAGCGTGCTGTCCTCGATGACGCACTCCTCGAAGACGATGCAGTCATGGAGCTCGCTGCGGCGGACGGTGCTCCGCTTCCCCACGGCCACGCCGCCAGTACAGAGGGAACTTTCCACCGAAGCCGAGGGATGGGCGAGGAGGCGCTCCCCCACGAGCAGGCGGTGCGCGTCCAAATAGGAGTGGAAGGAGCCGACGTCCAGCCACGGTTCCGTGAACGTGAAGCAATCCACGCGGACGTTGCGGCGCACAAGCTCCTCGAACAGCCCCCCCACGTTGTCCGGATGCGCCGCGGCGAACTCCAGCAGGAGCGGGAGGATCTCGCGCGGGAGCACGGAGCAGCCGGTGCTCACGAGGGTGGTCTTGGGGTGCTGCGGTTTTTCCTCAAAACCGGTGATGCGCCTCACTTCTCCTCCCTCCACCCCTAACCCCCGTAAAGGTGCGTGGCCCCCACGGGGCTTTACGCCCTCCTTCTTGTTTGTTTCCTCCACCCCTAACCCCTCCTCCGAAGGAGGAGGGGAATGTTTGTTGTTTGTGCTCCTTATATTCTCCCCTTCCTCCGGAGGAGGAAGGGGCCGGGGGATGGAGGAGTGAACAGGAGGAGGAAGGGGCCGGGGGATGGAGGAGTGAACAGGAGGAGGAAGGGACAGGGGGGAGAGGGATTCGATGACCACTGTCCCGAAAGCCTTGGCTTTCTCGGGATCACGTACGTCGAAGGCGGCGAGGAGGGGGATGCCCGTCCGGTAGGCGGCCAGGAAGCGCGTGATGGGGAACCCCAGGTAGTTATCCCCCGTGAGCAGCAGCAAATCGTCCCGCACGTTCCCCCGGTCCACCCATTCCGCCAGCGCCCCCAGCGCCCCCTTCTTCTGGTCGTCGCGCTTGCTCCCCTCGATCACCAGGTCCAGCCCCGGGCGTGATACCTCCTCCCGCCACGTGTTGAACTTCTCCGCGAATACCGCGTTGGTGCTCACCGTCACGGGGATCCCCTCCGGGATATTTTCCAGGAGATGCGTGATGATGGGTTTGCCGGCGAGGGGGAGGAGCGGCTTGGCGCGCTTCTCCGTCAACGGCCACAGCCTTGTGGCGAAGCCGCCGGCTAATAGAAAAGCTTGCATCGAGGGGCAGTATATCCTGTTGCCTTCCTCCTATCGATGGTCTACGATCCGTTCCCTCATGGCGAAATTCCCTGCAGACGACTCGGCTCCGGCGACGAAAGGCGATTTGAAAGCTCTAGCCCTCAAGAGCGACATGGAGGCGCTTGAAGATCGCGTGAAACGCTACATCGATGAAAAATTGAAGGCGCAACAAGAGGACTTCGTGCATTCCGTCAAAGTGATCAACGAGCAACTCATCCATGATTTCCACGGTGCGTTCAAGGACAGGACGGAACAGCACAGCGATGACATCCGCGACTTGAAGCGCCGCACGGGCAGGATCGAACGGCACCTGAACCTGCTGCCGACGGCGTGATATCTTTCCCCCATGTCCTATGAGCCCTGAGCGTCGCGATTCTGAAGAAGTCCATGCCGATATGCAGCTCTATGAGCGGCAGCTCGAGGATATCGAGTCACAATTGCGTGACGGCGGTCCTTCGGTTGATAGGGATCAGGAGATCTTTGCGGACTTCCAACGCTACGAGCGGCAACTGGAAGAAGAGCGCGTGGAGCGCAGGCATGCGCAAATTCGAGAATTGACAGAAGCCAACCGCGAGCAGGCATTCGTTGCCCTGCTGCGGCAATCCGCCGAAACTCCGGCGCCATCCATGACCTTTGAAGAGTGGTTGCCATGGTGGCAGAACTTACCTGAAGCGGAACGACAAGATTTTGAGCGGCGCATGCAAGAGGCAAAGGGGAAGCCGGAGTGATTATCATGGCAAGAACAACCCTTTCCACCCCACTCCGTCCTTCGGACTCCGCGGGGCAGGCCATTCAATCTACGGTAAGAAGAGGCTTTTCCACCAAGGAATGTCCGGCCGCACCATGGTGGCTGCCCAGCCTTCCAGCGACGTGACGCGCTCATCCTTCTCTATCACCCCCAGCACGGAGGGGAGGAGCAGGTAGGTGATCCTGTGCTGGCGGCACGCGCTGAGGAGGTTCAACGATTGTTCCAAATCGCTGCACTGGATGAGGTGCGTAATCTTCTCCCCGCGGAGAGTCTCTTCCAGCTTGTCCAACTTCCCCAGCACGGGCACGCCGGCAATGTCCTTCTCCTTCGATCCCCTGCCGTCGAGCACGGCCACCGGCCGCAGCGGGTTCTTCCTGCGGGAGAGGAGCTGTATGAGCTGGCGCGATTCGCGCGTCACTCCCACGATGAGCGTGGGGAAGGCGGGCGCGCGCCACAGCAGGGAGCGGCTGATCCCTTGGAAGGCCAGGTGCCACAGCCGCAGGAGGACGGTGGAGAGGAAGAGCGCCTCGATGAGGAGGAGGCGGCTGAAGAAGAGGCCGTAGAGGAAGTAGTACGTGAGGGCGAAAAGCGCGCTCCCCACGATGTTGGCGTAGAGGAGGGCGAGGAAGCTGCCGCGCGTCCACTGGCTGCGCGTGAGGTGGAAGATGCGCGTGGAGACGAGCACCGCCAGCCACAGCGGCGCCACGAGGGTGACCACGGCGATGTACGGGGCGAAGGGAAAATCGGTGGAGAGGATCCAGCCCACGCGCCAGAAGTAGGCGAGCGCGTAACCGGCGATGAAGAGCGCGATGTCCGAGGCGAACCAGAGGAGCAAGACGGAGCGGGAGCGCATGGGGAGAGAATATCAGAAGTTCTTCGCAACCGCCTTGGCAGGCCCGATCCACACGTACGGCAGCATCGTGATGTCCCACGGGATCTCCCGGGGGTCCCATACGTACGTGCTCAATGCGTAGCTCTGCGCGGAAGGGAGGGCGTACGTCTCCACCCATGCCAGTTTCTGCGACAGTACGGGATTCCCCTGCGCCCTCCGCTTGAACTCCTCGCGGTGGAGCACGGTGAACGCGATCGTCTCCGCCGCGTCCTCGAACGCGTCCGCCCGCGCGTACCCCGAGACGAAATCCTCGTCGCGCCCCCCCTTCTTCCTCTCCGTGGCCGATGCCCACGAGATGGAATAGAAGACCACGCTGGGATCGTCGTTGAAGATCACCTCGTTCCCGTCGCGGAAGGCGCTGGCGCCGCTCTTGGGCGTGCCCTCCAGGCAGCCGAGGTCGTTCACGTGCCCGAGCATTTCGTGCACCAGCACGGCGCGGAACTCCGGCAGGGGGAGGTTGCCGCTCACGATCACCGAGGTCTTCCCTCCCAGCCCCCTCTTCTCCGGCTTATCGTAGCGGACGAAGACGTTGCGCGGCCTGGAAGCACATACGGCGGGCAGCAGGCTCTCCACTTCCGCGATCGCCCGGGCATGGAGGGGGTGGATTCCGCCGTCCTTCGTCGTCACCGTGGCAGTGGCCGGCTCAGGAGTTTCCAGCGTCACAATGGCGTTCTTCACCGTAGGTTTTGCGGCTTCCCGTCGCGCTGCAATGGCACTTCCGGCCAAGGTTTCCCTTGCGGGAATACCGGTATGTGCTACGCTCTGCGGCAGGAAAGCCCCTGCAGTGAGCGTCGTGACGAGCCAGAGACGGAGGAGATACGAGGTTTTCATGACGGGGCAAAAGGTGATATTTGTACTACAATATAAGTAAGATGTCAATACCCCCCCAGGCCGTCGCTCCGGGACAGGCGCACCAGGTGACCGTGGAAAAGCTCACCTTCGGCGGTTCCGGCCTCACGCACATCGGCACGCTGCCCGTCTTCATCCCCGATTCCATACCCGGGCAGACCGTGGAAATCGTCATCACCAAACTCAAGGATTCCTACGCGGAAGCAAAAGTCCGCAAGGTGGTCCGGAAGGCGAAGGAGGAGATCCCCCCACGCTGCCCCCACTTCCACGACTGCGGAGGGTGTGCCTGGCAGAACCTCCCCTACGACAAGCAAATCGCTTACAAGGAGGACATCGTGCGCGAAACCCTCCTCCACCTCACTCCCCTGGGGGAGGCCGAGCGCAAGAACCTCCCGGGGCGCGTGCTGAACATCGTCCCCAGCCCGCAGGTGTTCCACTACCGGAACAAGATGGAGCTCTCCTTCGGGTACGAGAGCATGCGGACGGAGGAGAACAACGGGCGGCGCATCCACTTGGACGAGAACCCCACCATCGGCTTCCACCGCCCCGGGCAATGGTCCACGGTCCTCCCCGTCTCGGAGTGCCACCTGTACGACGAGCAGCTCCCCACGCTCCTCGGCACGGTCCGCCGCTTCATGGAGGAGACGAAGCTGCCGGTGTACAACCCCAAGACGCAGAAGGGCATGCTCCGCACGCTGCTCCTGCGCCGCGGCGTGCACACGGAGGAACAGATGATCTGCTTCCTCCTGCAGGCGAGGAAGAAAGACCTGGAGCCGCTCTTCCAGACCTTCATCCGCCACTTCGCGGGGCGCCCGAACCTGGCTTCCCTCCTCGTGGTGGAGCACATGGGCCTCCACGACCGCCCGGACTTCCCCAAGATCCACACCCTCTACGGCAAGAACACCGTCACGGAGCGCCTCTTCGACCTCTCGTTCGACATCTCCCCCTTCTCCTTCTTCCAGACGAACACGCTGGGCGCCGAGAAGCTCTACCGCTCCATCGCCGACGCGGCGGAACTCACCCTGCGCGATACCGTCCTCGATGCGTACTGCGGCATGGGGACGATCGGGCAGTATTTGGCGCGCTTCTGCCAGAAGGTGGTGGGGGTGGAGAGCCACCCCTCGGCCATCGAGGACGCCCTCAAGAGCGCGGGCAAGAACCGCATCGGGAACATCAGTTTCTACAAGGGGAAGGTGGAGCAGGTGATGCAGCAGCAACTCAAGGCCGGGGGCAAGTACTCCTTCACCGCCATCGTCGTGGATCCCCCCCGCCCCGGCCTCCACCCCGCCGCACGGGACGCGCTCATCGCGCACAAGGCGGACAAGGTCGTCTACGTCTCCTGCAACACGGCCACCTTCGCCCGCGACCTGGCGGAGTTCCTCAAGGCGGGGTACGAGCTGCGCACCGTCCAGCCCGTGGATTTGTTCCCGCATACGTCGCATATCGAGACCGTGGCGCTGCTGCAGCGAAGATAGGGTATGGAGGGATGCCGATGATTCCGAGGATTCCGACGATGTATGCTTCTGCAAGTTGAGCGCTTGTTCCTGACAGTCCTCGGAATCGTCGGATTCTTCGAAATCCTTGTAAGAGGAGTATCCTCTCTCCCGTGCTGCCTCTTCTCATTGCATCCCACCTTCTGGTGAGCGGAGCCCTCGCCGCCCAGTCCGCCAGTTTCACGGTGGCCATCGACCGGGATTCCATCCAGTATACCGAGCCCGTGGGTATGATCCTGCGGTGCTACGGCACGGCGCGGGATGCGCTGGATGAGTTCTTCATTTGGACGGGGCGCTGCACGGGCTCCTGCGCCATCGGCCCACTGGATACGCTGCCGGGCGATCCCGTGAACATCCGCTTCTGCAACGTGGACGCCACCGTGGAGGGGGAGCGCTACACCGCCGGGGCGTACCCCGTTGCCGTCACCTGTGCCGGTGGGGAAGAGAAGCAGTGCAGCATGCACCTGGACGTGGGCCTCATGCGCACCATGCAGAAGCTGCCGGAGGAAGCCGTAACGTGGTGGGGGTCCTTCCTCACCGTGCTCGACGAAGCGATCCGGAAGCTGGTGTACGACGGGTGGTGTTTGTTCCTCGGTGTGTTCAAGAGGAGCTGCTGATGCACAAGACCACCCTCTTGAGATCATCAGGGGAAGCGGGTACCATCACCGGTTGATTGGGGGGTGGGGGGGGGGGGCGCGGGGGGGGGGGGGCTGGGGGAATTTGGCGTGCTGGCCGCGGCGGGGGCCGCCCTCCGGGGGCGGTCCGAGCGCCTCGACCTCCTGGTCTTCCAGGTCGACG
>CAYHOS010000005.1:0-59712 GCA_964358505.1 uncultured Candidatus Peribacteria bacterium | reverse complement strand
GGTCGCCCTGGCGCCCGGCGCGGCCGCGGAGCTGGTTATCGATGCGGCGCGCCTCGTGGCGCTCGGTGCCGAGGATGGCGAGGCCTCCCAAGCCCGTGACCCCTTCGCCCAGCTTGATGTCCGTGCCGCGTCCGGCCATGTTGGTGGCGATGGTGATGGCGCCTTTTTGGCCCGCCTGGGCCACGATCTCTGCTTCCTTCTCGTGCTGCTTGGCGTTGAGGACCTGGTGGGGGACATGGAGCTCCTGGAGGAGGAGGCTCATGGCCTCGGACTTCTCCACCGAGGTCGTGCCGATGAGCACCGGCTGCCCGCGGTCGAATTTCTCCTTGGCGATCGCCGCCGCCGCGCGGAACTTGGCCGCCACCGACTTGTAGACCATGTCCGGCTTGTCCGTGCGGACCATGGGGCGGTGCGTGGGAATGACGATGACGCGCAGCTTGTAGATGGACTCGAATTCCTCCTCCTCCGTCTTGGCCGTGCCCGTCATGCCAGCGAGCTTCTTGAAGAGACGGAAGTAGTTCTGGAAGGTGATGGTGGCGAGCGTCTTCGATTCGCGCTGCACTTCCACGCCCTCCTTGGCCTCAATGGCCTGGTGGAGCCCGAAGCTGTAGCGGCGGCCGGGCATCAGGCGCCCCGTGAACTCGTCCACGATGATCACCTCGCCTTCTTTCACAATGTAGTCCACGTCGCGCTTGTAGATGGCATGCGCCCGCAGCGCCTGCTCGATGTGGTGCACCTCCTCGAAGCCGCGCTCCGTGTAGATGTTCTCCACGCCCAGCATCTCCTCCATCTTCTTGATCCCCTCCTCCGTGAGTACGGCGGCGCGCTGCTTCTCGTCCCGGTTGAAGTGGACGTTCTCCTCCAAATTGCCGACGAGCTGCGAGTACTGGACGTACTTGGCGGTGGATTCCTCGGCGGGCTGGCTGATGATAAGCGGGGTCCGGGCTTCGTCCACGAGGATGGAGTCCACCTCGTCCACGATGGCATAGTGGAGGCCGCGCTGAACCTGGCGCGCGAGGGACGTGGCCATATTGTCGCGCAGGTAATCGAACCCGAACTCGTTGTTGGTGCCGTACGTGATGTCCGCCGCGTACGCCTTGCGCCGCTCGTCGGTGGAGAGGCCGTGGACGATGACGCCGACCTCCAAGCCCAGCGCCTTGTAGAGCATGCCCATCCACGTTGCGTCGCGCCGCGCCAGGTAGTCGTTCACCGTGACCACGTGGACGCCCTTCCCCTCCAGCGCATTGAGGTACACGGGCAGAGTGCACACGAGCGTCTTCCCCTCCCCCGTCTTCATCTCCGCGATGTTCCCGCGGTGGAGGACGGCGCCGCCCAGGATCTGCACGTCGAAGGGCACCATGTCCCACGCAAACTCCTGCTTGCCCATCTGCGCCTTTTGGCCGGAGTCCTTGAGCAGCTCGCACGCGCGGACGGCAACCGCAAAGGCTTCGGGAAGCAGGTCGTCCGTCGTCTCGCCCTTCTGGATCCTCTCCTTGAACTCCTGCGTCTTCGCCGGGAGACTTTCCAGCGTCAGGGCTTTGATGGCGGGATCCTCCCCCCGCTTGCGGACCTCTTTGACCAAAGGCCACAGCTTCCTGAGTTCTTTCTCATTCGGATCGCCGAGGAGTTTGTTCAACATGTCCAAAAACGCCATACGAAAGGGATGATAGCACGACTTGCGTGTATTCGTTGATTCGTTTATTGGTTGATTCGTTTATTCGATACTCGAATAATGCTCAGGGAACTGCGGTGAACATTGTCTACACCGTTTTTTCCGCCGCCAGTCGTTCACTCTCCACCATTCTCTCCTGCAGCACCACTACCGAGGCGAGTTGGCTCTTCCGCCGTTCTATCTCCTCCCGGATCCTGTTTTGAATCTCCTCGATCCGCGCCCCTTCGAGGATATCCGAGATGCGGTGGAGCATGTCGAGCATCATGGCATGCGTTTCCGGTGGCATTTGCTTCCCTCCTTCCCACACGGAACGCTCCTCGAGCGATACACGGAAGTGTTCGGATTGCTTGCCGTACTCGATGCAGAACGCAATGGGCTTATCCGGCTCGGCGCGCGCTCCGTCGCGGCACGGCTGTTGGACGGATCGCTCCCGCTCCATCTTCACCCTCCGCTTTACGGGGAATCCGTTCGATATCTCCGGATCGCCGTTTTCCCTCAGTTCAATACCGATGCCCCCTTTTCTCACGGAATTATTCTTCCTTGCCGGCAAGCCATAGAACTCACATGGCGAGAGCAATTCTCCCGCGGAAAAATGAATACGCCGCAGACGCTCCATACAGCCGCATTCCGCCTGGTACTCGCTCTGCGATTCATAGGTGTTATCCACAGAGACACACGGTACGCCGCCTTCTGGAGCCGTCAATCCACAACCGGCACGATGCCGACATTTGGGCTTGGGGCTCAAGCATTTTCCTGTATGCCGCCCTCTTCCCCAAGAACCTCCCGCACTGCATCAGCCGCCCCTTGTTGTTGTCCTTCCACACGCACCTGCTCTTCCCCCTTCACTCCATCAGACAACTCGGACGGACGGGAACCCACTGCCCGTTGGGCCAGAGCGGTACAGAGTTCATCCATAAACAGTTTGCGATAAAGGAACCAACGCTCTGTTTCGCTTTGTGGTGAGGCATCAAGACCAGGAACCACACCCAGACAGACTGACGAAACCAGCCTGCGGATTTCATCACGCGTTGCATTGTGCTCTTGCATGATCTCCAGCAAACGCGTGGCTGCCCGTTCCGCTACCTCCCTGCGCTGAGGCCCTTCGAGAGATCTTCGGAATGGACTGTAGGGACCACCTTGCATCTCTTCCATCCATCGTTGGACTTCCTTTTCAAGATCCCACAATACGTCCACAGGAACTCCCCGTTGAGTTATGGCGCTTTCGGACTCAGTAGAATGATTCATAGGTAACGAAGAAAGGAAAGCATCGTACACCCCGGCAAGGCGGAGTCAATTACCACTTTCTCCCATACCATCCGGCTGCGCGGCGAGAGAGCTGCGGTTGTTGGGAAATATGCCAGAGGGGAGCGGGCGATCCCGCTTCGCCGCGATGAATCCGGCTTCGCTCAGGACAACACCGGGATGAGTCCGGCAGCGGAACCCTCACTGCGTCGCCTCCTCATCTGTTAACTGCTCATCGACACCGGAAAAACGGGCGCGGGTGGAAGCACGGAGCTTCAGAAGTTCTGCAAATGCATCCGGATTGAGAGGAGACACGCGCACCGTCTCCTGTTCAGGTTGTGACGGCTGGCCATGCAGATGTTGATCAGGGGTGTTTGGCATACCTGTACTTTACCATTTTCGTCCGTACCACGGAACGAGATTCTTCTCTTCATACTTCAACGATCCCAGGAACGCGGGGAGGATCTCCTTCGCGTCCTTCGCCTCCGCGCGCACCGCCCCCCACGAGGAGAGGAACCGCTCGTGGTCGGGGAGGAGCTCCCCCGTCCACGGCGCGCCTTGGGGATACCGTTCGCCGAGCCGCCCGAGTTCCATCCATGCGGCCTCCGGGAAGGCCTTGGCGTAGGAGCCGAAACCGCGGACGAAGAGCTCGGTCTTCTTGGTGGAGTGGACCCAGAGAAGGTCTTCCTGCGCGCACTGCACGTTCTTGAGGTCGCTCAGGTGGACTCCCGCCACGGGCACGTTGAGCGCGAATGCCAGCGCGTTGGTGAACGCCGCAGCCACGCGCAGGCTGGTGAACCCGCCGGGCCCCGTGACGCAGGCAATCCTCTCCACGCCATGCAGGTCCCACTGCGCTTCCTGCAGGAGCGTTTCGAGCAGGGGAACGAGATCGGCATCCGTAATGCGGCGGTCCGCCTCCCGCGCCGCCCTGACCTCCTTCTCCGCCACGCATGCAACGAGACCGGGGTTGCCGGCGAGGTCGAGGAAGAGGGTGTTCACGAGGCATATGGTAGAGGAATCTACGATGAAATTGGAGGAGATGGAATGTAGGAATTAGGGATTTGGGATGAGGAATTAGGGATGGGATTGATCCTCCCTCCGGATCCGTTTGCGGTATAACCTCGACTCAAATCCCGAATATTCTCATCCCTAATCCCTTCTCCGCTTCATCGAAAACTAACCTATACTTTCCCCGTGCCCTCCCTCTCCCTCATCATCCCCACCCACAAGCGCGCGGATATTCTCCGCGAGTGCCTGAAGAGGATCGATGCGCAGACGGTGCGGGACAAGATCGAAGTGGTCGTGGTGAGCGACGGGCATGATCCCGAAACGGCTTCGCTGTTTCAGGAAGCACCAAATCCCAAGCACCAAGCCCCTGTCTTCTTCGAGATCCCCAAGTCGCAACAGGGCGTGGCACGGAACAGGGGTGTGGAACGCGCGACGGGCGACATCGTGATGTTCATCGGGGATGATATTTTGTTGGAGCCGGTTGCGTGCGAAGTGCATCTGCGTTTGCATTCGGACCTCGGACCTCGGACCTCGGACCTCGGAACAATAGCCGGCGTCTCTGATGCGAAATCCCGAAGTCCGAATCCCGAAGTCCGAAGTCCGGGTCTCGTCCTCGGCCACACGGAATGGGACCCGGCATGCGCCATCACTCCGACCATGCGCTGGTTGGACGAGACCGGTTGGCAATTCGGCTACCGCTTCATTGCGCCGTACGCGCACCAATCTCTTCCGAAAGACATCCAGCACCGCTTCACCTACACCAGCCACATCAGCCTCCCGCGCGAGATCGCCCTCAAGTTCCCCTTCCGCGAAGACGTGACGCTCTACGGATGGGAGGACATCGAATGGGGATGGCGGCTGGCGCAGGCGGGGATTCCCCTCCTCTATGAGCCGGGCGCGAAGGCACTCCACCACCACCGCATGACACTGGAAGACTCATTGATGAGGATGGAGACGCTGGGGAAGTCCGCAGTCCTCGTTGAAAGGATGAATCCGGATCTCCGCCTCGTTCCGCGGGGGATCAAACGATGGGCGTACCGGTTTTTTGCGCTCTTCCCCACCATCAAAGGGAAACACGCGCGGGCATTTCTATCCTCCTCCTTTCCGAGCGTGTAAGGTACGCACCCATGCATCAGCCGCTCACCGCCCTGCCGTTCTTCCCCGAACGGGAAGAGTTGCCAAACGCCCCGGACGGGCAGGAAGGGAAGGAGCCGGCTTCCCCCGCGCGCACGCGCACGGCTGGGTTGCGCAGCCGCGTGCTCCTGGCTCTCGCGGTCGCTTTGGGGACGGATACGGCGCTCTCCCAGCAGGCCAAGCAACCGAAACGCGCGCCACCCCACCGCCGCGTGGCAACCGCCGCGGATACCGCATATCCCGTCGAGGACGGCATGGAGGAGCGCCTCCTTGCGCTGGATACCGTACAGAAGTTCCAACGCTTCCTCGACGCGCACGCGGAATACCGGGAAGTGGACGGTATGCTCGACTTCCTGCGGCGCTACCGGCAGGATCCCGCGGACTGCCTGGAAGAGAACGGGGATTGGAAGGGGGCGTGCAACAACTTCGCCGAACTCTCTGCCACGTGGGCAGCCATGCATGGCGGCATTCCGTATGTGGTCACCCTGTGCCCCGGGGGATGGGTCGCCAAGCTGAAGCAGGACTGGCACCAGATCACCGTCTGCCGGCTCCCCGGGAACCGGCTCTGCATCTTCAACGAGCGGAGCGTGACGCCGTTCGAAGGGACGCTGCAGGAGTATCTGCGGCAGGAATACCCGGATATGAAGATTTGGGGGATCGGGGGAGTGATGGAATGGAGGAGGGTGCAAAACACCATCCGCGCCAAGCTGTACCAGCACGTCCTCGCGTCCAACGCGGACCCCGACGGGCTCCGGGAAGCGGACCTGCCCTTCGGGGAGGAACGTGCGCCGGAGATCGCATGATGTCATGTTCTTCGCGTGGATGACGAGCCTCCGGGTACGGCTCCCGCAAGCGAACAAGGGTAGGGATAAGAGCAGATAATGACATTGATGCAATTCACGACTCAATTCATTGCATCGTATCCTTATCTCATGAAACGGTTTCTCCCCGTGCTCATCGGCGGCTTTGTAGGTGTAGTACATGTCATCCTTTCCCTTGCTGTGGTAATCGTCCAGTGCCCCCGCGCATTGAATTTTTCTGTAATCAATCCATGGTGCTATTCCCGCGTAGCCGCTCTTCTTCTCTTTCTGGCACACGCCCTCAAAAGGACTATTGATATTCCTTTACCCTACCTGCCATTCACATTCCTCATCCATATTCTTTTCGGCATAGCCATCGGTATGACATTTGCTCTTCCAAGAAACCAAACCCTTTCTCGATCTACCATGCTCATTCTCATCACGTATCTCTTACTATATGCAATGATCATCGGATTGGTGTACAAAACCGGAGCGCTTTCTCTATTTCTCTCAAGACCTCAATTATTCGTACCACACAATCCATACACCGATATTTGAAGACGTTATCTTTGACAATGATGTATTCACCTTCAAGTCCCATCGAACCAAAAAGAACTGCAGCCCCCGGAATCGTAACCGCTCACTATCCCCCGCTACACAAGGTGTAGCCGGCGGTTTACCTGCCCACCGTAGCCTTGGCGAAGGTGGGAACCGCCGGTTTGGACGTACGTGAAGGGAATGAATTCCCGGTTCATCGTTCGTCGCAACCCCGGGCTGAAGCCCGGGGCTACGTTTGCCTCTGGGCAGGCATAGGGCGGTTGGTTACTCATACAGTTACCGGGAATCTCCTTGCCTTTGCCTTAAAAAGGCATACAATGGTGTTAGCATCGAGTTGTATGGCAGGCTATCCCGGGTAGATCGGGATGGTCGCTTCTCCGATCCTTCATCCCCCGTACTCCCGTATACCCGTACTCCCCCATCCCATGAGAGCCTCGTTCCTCGCCGCCATCAACCACGTAAAGCCGCGAAGCAGCCGTACGTGTCGCGGGGCGAGCTCTGCGAAACAGATCTGTGCTTCGCGGCCACGTGGCGCGACCCTTGTTCCCTTTTCCCTCTAATATCATGCGTGCTTCCTTTCTTGCTGCCATCAACCAGATCTGCTCCGAGAAGAACGTCTCGCCCGACCAGGTGATCGAGGCGGTCAAACAGGCCATCGGCACCGCGTACCGCAAGGACTTCGGCAACAAGGAGCAGGAGATCCGCGTGGACCTGGAGGAAGGGAAGGACATGCCCACCATCCTCCTCGTGAAGGAAGTGGTGGAGGACGTGGAGAACGAGAACATCGAGATCGGGCTCAAGGACGCCAGGAAGATCAAGCCGGACGCGGAGCCGGGCGACGAGATCAGCATCGACGTCACGCCGCTCGAGTACGGCCGCATCGCCACGCAGGCCGCCAAGCAGGTGATTCTGCAGAAGCTGCAGGAGGCGGAGAAGATGAGCCTGTACCAGATGTTCAAGGACCGCGAGGACGAATTGCTCACCGCCACGGTGACGAAGGTGGACCCCAACTGGGTGACGCTGGAGATCGAGGGGATGACGGTGAGCCTGCCCTGGCGGGAGCAGATCCCCGGCGAGCACTACTACACGGGCAAGCGCCTACGCGTGTACCTGGAGACGGTGGAGATGAGCGGCAAGGGGCCGCAGCTTCGCATCTCCCGCACGCACCCCAAGCTGGTGAAGAAGCTGCTGGAGCTGGAGATCCCCGAGGTGCGCAACGGCGACGTGGAGATCAAGGCCATTGCGCGCGACGCCGGCTTCCGCAGCAAGGTTGCCGTGCTCAGCCACGACCCCCGCATCGACCCCATCGGCGCGTGCGTGGGGCAAAAGGGCGTGCGCATCCAGGCCGTGATGGAGGAGATCAACGGCGAGCGCGTGGACATGATCGAGTGGTCCGAGGACCCCATCAAGCTCATCTCCCT
Source organism: uncultured Candidatus Peribacteria bacterium (assembly GCA_964358505.1). Taxonomy (GTDB): domain Bacteria; phylum Patescibacteriota; class Gracilibacteria; order Peribacterales; family Peribacteraceae; genus CAIKAD01. The sequence continues at coordinate 51,877 of CAYHOS010000005.1, read as the reverse complement.
CGCCCTGCAGCCCGCCGCCATCTCCGCCGTGATCATCGTGAACGACAAGGAGCACCTGGACGATCAGAGCCGCAAGATCAAGAAGCGCGCCGCGGTGTTCGTGGAAGAGGCGCAGCGCCCCATGGCCATCGGCAAGAAGGGCCAGAACATCCGCCTGGCGACGGAACTCAGCAACTACGAGCTGGACATGTACAACTACGAGGAGCTCCCCGCCTTCAAAGCGAAGCTGGCGGAGCTGCGCGGAGGCGCTCCCGTGGAAGCAGCCGTTTCCGCCGAGGGGCAGCCGGAAGCCGCCGCCGAAGCCCCTGCTACTGACGTTCCCGCGGAAGTCCCAGTGGAAGCGAAGGAGGAAGCGCCCGCTCCCGCGTCCGCGGAAGTGTCCGGCGCCGCACCGGAGGAAGTGCCGCCCCCCGCCGCACCGGCCGCCGAAGCGGGAGAGCCGGTGAAGAAGAGGAAGAAGAAGGAAGAGGCGGAAGAGAAAACTGCGTGAGTGGTTTGTTGTGCATTGTTCCCTCTATCCCCCAACCCCTTTCTCCTTACGGAGAAAGGGGCGTGCTTCATGTGCTTGAGCGGCTCCTGGAGCGAAGACAAGAAGTGCTTCACGACAAGGAGTATGCCCCTCCTCCGAAGGAGGAGGGGGTAGGGGTGGAGGAAACAAACAAGGAGGAGAGGAAACAGAAAGCAGTACACAAAAAACCCTGTACACTGCTTTCGATGAAATTGCCGCCCTTACCATTGGTGGTCCTCGACACCGAAACGACCGGCTTCGTGCCGCGCACGCATAGGGTGATCGAGTATGCGGCGGTAACCGTCATCGGCGGAAAAGTGACGGACACGTACGAGCAGCTGTTTTCCACGGACGAGATCCCGCCCGTGGTGGAGGTGATCACGCGGATCCGGATGGAAGACCTGCGGGGGCAGCCGGCGTTCGAGGAGAAGCGCGAGGAGATCCTCTCCCGGATTCCCGATGACGCCATCATCGTGGGGCAGAACACGCCGTTCGATTTGGGGATGCTCAAGGGGGAAGGGCTGGATTTGACGGGGCGGCCATGGGTGGATACCTCCATGCTGGCTGCGCTCGTGTTCCCGGAACTGGAGAGCTACTCGCTGGGATACTTGAGCGAGGTGTTGGGACTCAACCACGAACCCAAGCACCGCGCGCTCGGTGACGTTCGTGCAACACTGGAACTCCTCAGCCGCGTGTGGGAACGGCTCCTCGAGCTCCCCTCCGGCTTGGTGAAGGAAGCGCAGGACGTGATGGAACGCGCCCCCCAAGGCTACCGCCTCCTCTTCCAGTCGCTTTCCCCCTCCAAGAACCGTGGCGTGCCCCCCTGGCTGAAGAAACCGGAAGAAGCGACCTTCAAGCGCCGCCCTGTAACCCCTCCCGCGCTTCCCACGCCGAAGAAAGGGGATATTGCACTGCGGGAGGAGCCGCTCGACCCGGCCGAACTCCAGTCCATCATCGAAGCCGCGCAAGGGGAGACGTCCGTGCGGCATTGGGTGGCCGTGAAGAACCTGGACGCCGCCGTGCGCCGGCTCTCCTTTGAGGAAGGCGTCCGCATCCTCTATCCCCCCGCCCACATCCTCGATCCCAAAGCGGTGGAAAAACTGCGGCGCGCCGCGTCCCTTACGGCAGACGAAGCTACTCTTCTCCTGAAATGCGAATGGTACAAGCCCGTAACCCGCAACGACCTCCCCCTGCACGGCGGCGAGGAATCCGTGTGGCGCGGGACGCTGGCGTGCACCGACGCTTCCAAGGCATACGTGGACCAATTCCGGGACCTTCCCGGCGTGGTGCTGATCGACCACCAGCAGCTCCTGCGTTTCCTGGAGGATGATGGGCATCCGGCAGCCGCGGCGCTCAAGGAACCCGCCCACGTCATCATCGACGACGCCTCCATGCTGGAGGACACCGCCACCAAGGCGTACGGCTGGTACGCGGACGTTGCGGCGCTGCGCGCGGGGAGCGAGCGCAATCCTTCGCTCACGCGGATCACCGACCTCCTGCAGCTGTGGATCGAGAAGGTGCGCGGCGGTTTGGACGTGCGCGCCCTCAATGCCGGTGACCTCACTGCGCCGGAAGCCAAGGGACTCCGCGCGCAGATCGAGGAACTGCTGGAACAGGACGGGGACCTCCTTTCAACCGTCCGCGCCCAGCTGGAAGGCATCACCCACATCCTCAACCCGGAGAACCTTGCGCGCCGCTACGCGTGGATCGAGCAGCGCATGAACGGTTCGCACACGCTGCAATCCGTCCCCGAGCATGTGTCGGATTTCCTGCAGGACTTCCTCTACTCCCGCTTCCCCACCACGCTCCTCATTCCCCCCCAAAGCGGCAATGAACTGCGGGAAATTCTTCCTCAACTGAGGAACGGTTCGACACAATCCTCTACAGCCTCGCTGACAGCTGACCGCTTATCGCTCCCTGTCACCTTTCCCCTCACTCCCCTCCACGAGATCCTGGGGAACCCGCCCAAGGGGAAGACCATCGTGCTCATTCCCGGCAAGGGGACCATTGAGAACATGTATGTGAAGTATATGGAGATGCTGGAGGAGCGCGGCGCCACCCTCATCTGCCTCGGCGTGAGCGGCGGGCAGGGGCGCATGCGCGCGGAATTCCTTGCCGCCGAGGGGACAACCGTGTGGCTCGTGACGCCCTGGGTATTCGAGGGGCTGGAGCTTCCGCCGGAGACCGTGGACCATCTGGTGATCAGCACACTCCCCTTCGACTACGCCTCGCACCCCGTCCTCAGCCGTCGCGCCGCGCGCTACAAGAGCGGTTTTGCGGAGTACTTCCTCCCGCGCCTCAAGCACCGCCTCTTCCGCATCCTCCGCACCTTCGCGCGCTTCAAGACGGAGGAAGCGGATGTGCGGATACTGGATGACCGGCTGAGGAGTAAGGAGTACGGGAAAGATGTTATCGCCTATTTGAACTTGTTCTCGACGCAGGGAGAACGCAATGCAAAATTTGAAATGCAAAATGAAGCCTCAAGCCCCTCCCGCGGGCGTGCAACAAAGACGGCCGCGAAGAAAAAGGATACTTCTAAAGAAAAGAAGAAGGATCAGTTGCAGTTGTTTTAACAGAGCCACAACGGGGACATTGACGTAACGTGATGTAAGTATATTATTATCTTTGGATGCAACGTCGCATCCAAGCGTTCCTTCAATCTCTGTTCAAAGGGAACCGTACAATGGCCGAAACAACGCAACTGGCTGGCACGTTCGTTGCCTGGAACTACATATTTTCTGTTCGTCATCGTGAGCTTGTCACGGCGGTGAAGTGCTGCCTGGACGTAGGGTTGAGACCAGAAGAACGTGGGATGGCTGACAGCAAACACATCCTGTTACAAGTAGCGGTCCCTGAGGAAAACGGAGAGACATTCCTCAAAGAAGTGTTGCCGATATTCGATGGTGAACTTGTCGACGACACTCGAGTGCTGCTCACCTGTCCACTCCCGAACAAAGCCGAGTGAACGCTCCCCGCCCCGCCATCCGCAAGGGTGACGGGGCAATTTAATCCGCCCCCTTCCTCCCCAATACCGTAAACACCGTCCTCCACAGTATCCACAGATCCAACAGCAACGACCACTCCTCGATGTAGCGCAGGTCGAGCTTCATCTCTTCATCAAAGGAGAGATCCGAGCGGCCGGAGACTTGCGCCAGCCCCGTCATGCCCGGCTTGACCGCGAACACGCGGCGCTGTTCCGGCGAGTACTTCTGCACTTCGGAGGGGAGGTGCGGGCGGGGGCCCACAAGCGAGACGTGGCCCAGGATCACGTTGATGATCTGCGGGAACTCGTCCAGCGTCCAGCGGCGCAGGAACCCGCCGAACGGGGTGACGCGGGGATCGTCCTTCATCTTGAAGAGCGGGCCGTCATTCCGTTGGTTCTGCGCCAAGAACTGCCCCTTGAGGGCATCGGCGTTACGGACCATGGTGCGGAATTTGAGGATTTTGACGAGCTTCCTCCCCTGCTCCCCCACACGCGTGGAGACGTAGAGGACGGGCCAGCCGCTCGTGAGGAGGATGCCGAGCGCGAAGAGGAGGAGGAACGGCGAGAGGAGGATGAGGAGAGCCGCGCCCGCGAGCAGGTCGAAGAGGCGCTTCCACACGCGTCCCCACCCGTCCAGCGGGGTGGGTTGGAAGCGGATGAGCGGCACCGGCCCCAGGCGGTCCACGGCCAGCTGGTGCGGCACGTCGGCGAGGACGGGCGGCAGGAAGCCGTACCCCAGGTGGTGGCTGCGGCAATACTCGATGAGCGCCACGGTCTCCTGGCTCCCGGGATTAGGGTCGGTCTGGATGACGAAATCGATCACTTGATGGTGGAAGACCCGCTTGAGGGCTTCGAGGTCCTGCAGATGCCCCAGGTAGTGGTAGTGAATGTCTCGCTGGAGCACGTCCCTCGCCGGCGCCGCGATGGGCTGCGACCCCAGCGATACCACGAGCAGCCGCCCCACCCCCTTCCTCAGGAACCCGCGCTGCGCCAGGATGAGGAAGGAGCGGACCGCGGCGACGAAGAGGATGACGAACGCCGCGGAGTGCACCAGGAGAACGCGGGAGAAGAACAGCTGGTGCTTGACGAGGAAGAACCACGCGATGATCACCGCGACCCACAGCGCCGCCGTGACGACCACCCTGCCCATCTCCGTCCACGCGCTCAAGGTGGCGCGCAGCGCATACAGCCGGAAGACGGCCGCCAGCGCCACGAAAAGGAGAATCGCCGGCACCACGAACGCGGAGAAGTAGTACGGCAACGGGGGAAGCGTCTGCGCCGGCTCCAGGAGCCGCACGAAGGGGAGGAGGTCGATGTTCCCCTGCCGCAGGCGGAAGCCGAGGAGCAGCGCTGCGCCCACGGCCAGCGCGTCCGAGGGGATGCGCAGCAAGCCGAACACCGCTTCGGACTTCTTCATGCCGTGTAGTGTCCATCCTCGCTAGCCCTCGCGCAAGTACGGCGGGCCGGCACGGTGAGGAAGGCCTGCCGCCGGGTCATGGGGGAGGCGTGCCAGAAGATTTCCGTTCCTGCCTACAAAAAACGCCCCATCAGGGCGTCTTTGTTCTGCTCCTTCATACGCCGGATTCTGTCTGTCCCGCGACCGCGGGAAGGATGATCATCTCTCTGGGACGGCAGTTGCCTGCCGCCTCAACCCCGGCACCAGTCCCTCGCTGTGCTCGGGACGGTGCGGGGCGTAGCGGAGGGGTGACGGGGGCGACGGAACCATCGCCGGTTCCCGCAACCCAATTCCTCCTTGCGCCACCATGAGTTTGCCGATCATGCGTCTGCACGTGCTGAGCGCACGATCCTCCCTTCGGGAGGCGTTTCACCCCCGCACCCTTCCGGGCAGGGAGAGAAGCAATGCAACTTCTGGAGCTGCTGCATCTCTGCCAAGAAGGGTGCGGGGTTCGTCACTGTGGCACTGGTCCGCATGCATCCTTAGGGGATATACGATGCATGGGCGGGCGTTACCCGCATGGCGTTCCGATGGCTCGCCATGAGCGAAGCCGAATGGCGTCCGGACGTTCCTCCCCCCTTCGCTCCTTACTCGCTCCGCTCATAAGGAGTTTACGGGGGGCGGGCCCCTTTCTTACCAATGTAAGAGGGCCTGCCCTCCGTAGACTCTTTGCGAGCGCCAGTGAGCAAAGAGCGAAGGAGGGCGATCATCGAAGGAGCAGACCACCATTATCGCTCATGCGATGATTATTGACAAATAGATTATTTCATTAATATATCATGAAACGGCAGCTGGTATCCTCATGGCTTCTACGATCTCCTTCATAATTCTGGATTCATAATTCATAATTCCATCCGCGCCGCCGTAGCTCAGAGGTAGAGCAACGCACTTGTAATGCGTGGGTCGGGAGTTCAATTCTCCCCGGCGGCTCCAGTATCCTTTATAGCAACGCACTTGCCTGCCCTCCATAGCTCCGCCGCAGCGGAGCGAAGGAGGGTAATGAGTAGGCTTGTCGGCCGTAGCTCGGAGCGTAGCGGAGAGCGAAGGCTGATCCGGGGTTCGAGTCCCCGAAGCGGCTCCATCACCCTAATACCCTTCCTACTTCAACGGCAACTTCACCCGGCTCCGTCTGATCCGCCGTAAGCGAATGGTCTACGCCGCGGTTCCGCGATTCTTATTTTAACGGAAGCTTCACCGTGAATGTCGTCCCCTTCTCGGGCTTGCTCTTGAACTCGATCTTCCCGTCCAGGTTCTCCACGATCATCCTCGTGAGGTAGAGCCCCAGGCCCGAGCCGTCGGTATCCGTCCGCTTCACGTTCTTGGCGCGGAAGAACTTTTCGAACACGTGCTGCTGCTCCTCCGTGGGGATGCCCATGCCGTTGTCCGTTACGGTGATGATGCCCGTTTTCTTGAACAGGACGAGGCTGATCTTGATGTCCGTCCCGTTCGGCGAATACTTCATGGCGTTCGTGAAGAGGTTCTGGAGGACGAGGTGCAGCAGGATGGGGTCGCTGGAGAGGCGGACGGCGCGCTTCGGCAGCGAGAAGCTGCAGGAGAGGCCGCGCTCGCGCGCCAGCGGTTTCCACTCGTTCTCCAGCTCCATCATCATCTTCCGCAGGTCGAACTCCCTCTTCTCCGCATGGATCTCCCCGCCTTCCAGGTGCGTGATGCGCAGGAGGTCGTCGAGGAGCGTGACCATGCGCTTGGACGCGTACTCCATCTGCTCCAGGTAGGACTGCTGGACTTCCGAGAGTTTCGGGTCCTTCTCCTCCTGCATGAGCTCCAAATACCACCGAAGGGAAGAGAGGGGAGTGCGCAGCTGGTGCGACGCGAGCGCGATGAAATCGGATTTCATGGCGTCGATCTGGTTCTCCTCGCGGATGTCCTGGAGGATCACCAGGATCCCCTCCAGGGTGCGCCCGTCCAGGAGCGGCGTCACCGTGAGCGCCACCGGCAGCAGGGTGTTCTTGCCCACGAAGAGGGTGAGGTGGTCGTTGTGGAAGAAGTGCACCGCCATCTTCTGGTTGAGCGCCTGCACCACCGGATGGTTCAGGTCGCGCAGGGGCTCGTTCTTGCGGAAGAAGTGGAGGAGGTTGGCGGCCACGTTGCCCACGATTTCCTCGCGCGTCAGGCGGAGGATGTGCTGTCCGGCGGGATTCACGTTGATCACGCTCCCGTGGGGGTTGACCACCAGGACGCCGTACTCGATGTGTTCCAGGATCGTGCGGTCGAGGAGGTACTGCCGGTGCAGTTCCTTGGTGCGCTCCTCCACCTTCTGCTCCAGGCCCGTGTACGCGATGCGGAGCCGGGACGTGAGTTCGGCGGCCGCTACGTCGAGGAGCTCCACTTCATCGCCCGTGTCCACCGAGCGCCTGAACGTCCAGCGCTTGGGGTTGAGCGCGCGCATCTTCTGCGCCAAGTCCATGATGGGGGAGGAAATCTGCTTCGCCAGGACCAAGCCGAACACCCCCGTGAGGAAGACGATGAACAGGTCGATGGCGAGGAGCGTGTACACAAAGCGCTCCCACCCCTGGAGGGCGTCTCTGGTATCCACCTTCAGCACCATGCCCCACCCGGTGGCCGGGACGGCCTGGTACGAGGCGAGGATGTCCTCGCCCCATTCGTCCTTGCCGATGAACACGCCTCCCTTGCCCTTCACGGCATCCGGAATGACGAAGGAGCCCACCGGCACGTCGCCGGAAGACCGGCGGGCCTTCTCCCCGGAATAGGAGTACACCAGGGAAGCGACGCCGTCCACGTCGCGGATGACGAGCAGCTCGACCGTGGAGCCGATGGCGGGGTTGTCCGAGATGAGCGTGAAGAGCGGCTGCGGATTGTAGCGGATGGCGAGGGTGCCCAGCAGGTTCCCGCTCTCGCCGCGCACCGGTGCGTAGGAATCGGTGGCGATCCACTTCCCGTGCCGGTCGAGGATCGGGAAGAGCTGCGTGGCGGTGGGAATGGCGGAAGGAAGGGGAACTTCCTCCCCGCGGTGGTCCAGCACCGTACTTTGGAGGTTGAGGAGCGTGATGCCTTCCACGGGCACCTGCTCGCCGAGCAGCCGTTCCCACAGCGCCTGGAGCGGCAAGGAAGCCGAGGGGGATTGCAACGCATGCGCGAGCGCGTCCTCGGCGCCCAGGAGGGCCGTCCGCTCGCGATCGTACTGGAGGGAGCGGGAGAGGAGGTTTTCGCGGGAAGCCAGGGTGGAGGAGAGCTGCCCCAGCACGCGGTTGCGGATGAGGAAGAGCGCCACCACCGAGGAGAGCAGCGACAGCACCATCACCGTGAAGCACGTGAGCAGCAGGGACTGCCACAGGATCCGTTTGCGCAGCGACGTATGCTGCTCCGGCATGTGCCGCAGGAGCACGTCTCCGCCGCGGTTGGGTCGGCGATGGGAAGCGGTAGGCATAGTGTGTTTTCCTTATATTATAGCCCAAAACACCGTTTTTTTCAAGGTCTGAGGGAGGAACTATTCTTTCAGAAAGCCAATAAAAGCCTGTTTCTAAGCCATTTGCCGGGGGTCGTTCCATCCGCAAGCGTTCGACGTACTTCCTCGCACCGTTGCCGCACGGCTGGATCGGGTTCTGCGAACATCTGCCAGGGGGCACCGGGGGGAACCGCGGAGCAGCGTTCCAGGGGCAGAACGGACAGGAAAGTGCGCACGCGGTCCGCATCCGGCTGCGCCATGATGAAGAGAACGCGGCGGCCCTGCTGTACTGCGAACTGCTTCCACCACAGGATGGTATGTGGCGCCCTGAGCCTTTCTTCCAACACGACGCTCTGCCCAGGCAAACCGAACAGCGCGTGATAGTAGTACATGCCCCAATCCGCAACGACGACCATGTATCGATCCGCGACATGGGGATCGAGCAGCACCGTATGGAGCACCTGCTTGGAGAAATGCCTCGTGGGAAGGATTTGTTGTCTGGGAAATTCCAGGAAGTAATGGATATTGAGCGCAAGGAACAGCGCCGCCCACACTCCGATCGCCAGGCGGGCAGGGAGACGGATACGGACGCCCTGCAGGCTCAGAACACCGCGTACGGCAGCACCGATGGCGAGGAGAAGGAAGGGGAAGGCGAGAATGATATGGTGCATGCAAACAGCATTCTTCGTACGGGCGATGATCGCAACGGTCAACAGAAACGCGACGAACAGGGCAATGGACATCAAGGCATACTCCCTCATCCCCTTCTCCCTCTTCCACAGAACCAACGAGATGATCAGGAAAGCCGGAACGAAGAGGAAGAGGAGGACGTAGTAGTACTGCCACAGCGGATCAAGCGGTGAAACGTAGTAGATCCGCTGCGTCGCCTCTAGAGGATGCAGAAGGTATTCGAAAGCCCGCGTGTGCCAGAGTGCGCCATGGAGGATGTCCCGAAAGGATAACATCTGGCTCTGGAGAAGTTGGGTGAGGAGTGGCCGCTCATTGCCCCGGAGAGGATGCGTGGAGAAGATGTATGCGCCGGCCAATCCCGCGCAGACGATGAACGCGGTTTCGGCCTGGACCGCGAAACGCCTGAAGGCGCCCGGGCGGAGGAGGGCGCGGCGATGGCGGAAGCACGAGATCATGAGGAGGATGGCGATGCCGGGAACCAGCCAGAAATAGGAGAGCTTGATCCAAATGCCGAGGGATATCGTTGCCGCGGACCCCAGGGCATACCGCCAGCGGCCGGTGGAGCACCAGCGCCCGAAGAGCAGGGAGAGGGCGTAGATGGAGAATATCTGCGGCCCGACCGGTCCGGTATCCACCATGTGCTGGAAGGCGTAGGGGAAGAACAGGGAGAAGAGCACCGCCGTCACGGCAAACGGAAACCGGAAAGCGCGCGCGAATACGGCGGCACCTCCCATGAGGAAGAGCCAACTCACCAAGCGCGCGGAAAGAGGACTTTTCCAAACGAGCCATAGCGGCAGGTAATAGAGCGCGGGAAAGCTCCCGACGTAGTGGAAGGAACGCAGCGGCAATATAAGACCCGTCCCCAGAACATTCAGCGCATGAGGATCACAGTGGCCACCGATATCATTCCCGGGATACGCCCTGCACGCAATGATATTGTAATAGATGAATTCATCCATATCGTAAGGCACCACCACGGAAAAGAGCATCACAACCACAACACTCGCCACCACCGTCAGCACGATTGTGGTCCACGGGCGGGGAAGGAGGCGATGGTACATATGGGACATAGGCGAAAGATGCGAGAAGGATCCACACCGTTCTCTCCTCACCAAGTGAATTCCAGTGACCGGCTTTCCTCCATCCCCCACGCGGTCGCGGTGACGGAGCCGTTCGCGTTGCGCCGCAGGGCGTACAGCGTGCCCGTGGAGGTGGAAGGGAGCAGGGGGTCGCGGGGAATGGTGGTGAGGTAGGTGCCAAGGAGCGGCGAGAGGTCCACGCCGCCTTCCGCCGCGCATTCTTGAGGGGAGAGCGTCACGTTACAAATTTCGCGTGACCACCCTTCGGGAAGGCCTTCAATGAAAGCCCCCTTATCCGCCGAATAGAGGGAGAGGGCACGGAGCAAGAGCAGGAGATCTTCCTGGCGCCGCGCATCGCGGCGCGCGCGCAGGACGCCGGGGGGGAGGAAGAGCGACAGCGCCAGGGAGAGGCACAGGATGGCCGCGCCGATGCCCCCCGCGATCCACAGGACGGAACGGAAGGAGCCGCTGGAATGTTTCGGCGCGGGCATGGGGTGCGCAGACTGTACCACGGCGGTCTTAGGAGGAGGAACTCGATGCGCTCGAGCTGCTTGCGCTGCAGGGGAGGTACGTCTGCGCGTCGGAACACAGGAAGTCCTGGCACACTTTCCACGCGTAGGTCGTCCCCACGCAGCTCGGTACGGAGCAGGCCGCGCCGCCGCACGTCCCCCCTTGGGGCTCATCGCCAGGGGGCAGCGTGAACGTCCCCTCGAACGTCCGGTTGTAGACGTGGGGCGTCTGCAGGCGGATCGCCCTGCTGACGCGGAAGGAGACGCGGAAGCTCTGCTGCTGCGCGGAAGCGGAGGTGTTCCACACGCGGAACTCATCCACGGCCACCTGCGGCGAGGTGATGATCTGCTTCGTAGCGCGGCGTATGACGACGAGCGAGCCGCTGAGGGCGCCGATGATGGTGGGGTTCGTCGCTCCGCTCCCGGTCTGCAGCGTGAGGACGATGCCCTCCTCCTGCGGGGAAGGGTCCAGGATTTTCTCCGCCACCCCCAATCGCCCGATCTGCTGCAGCGCCTGCAGGCCGTTCTGCTCCACGAGCGATATCGTCTGCTGCAGCAAACGGTTCTCCGTCGCGGAGAAGAGGAGGGGGAGGACGGTGAACCCCACGACCGCGAAAACGGCGACGAAGATGAGGAGCTCGATAAGGGTAACGCCGGGGCGCGCAGCCCGGGGGACGCGGCCAGCCGCTCCTGCCGTTGCGCGTACGCCGGCGCCGCTGCGGGAGAAGATATCCATCATGGGGGCGGGCCTTCGCAGGGTCCGCAAACGGTCGTTTGCCCTCGCACGGCGCATTTTTCCGGGAAGCTGCTGGGGCCGCCGCACCCTATGGCCCCCGCCCCCGGGTTCTCCATGCAGAAGGCATACCCTCCCGCACACTCATACATGCAATCCGTATTCCGCGGCGGATTGAGTTGAGGCCACGTTCCCACGGGGGGGTACCCGAGTTCCCCTTCCGTCCATCGCGACCCGGAGTTGGTGTCGCACCAAAAGGGTCCCGTGTAGTCCACTGCGGTTTCCGCGCTCCCGCAATCCCCGGTTACGAGTTCCGCGACGGCGCTGTACGTCCGTACGGTGGCCGTTGCCGACGTGACGTATTGGAAGACGGCAACTCCTCCCACCAGCGTCCCTGGGCCGAGGAGCGTTCCCCCGTCCACGTAGAACATCGCCTGTTGGATGGGGATGATGTTCAGACTGACGTCCCGGCACGTCATGGTGAGGGTGAGCTGCGCTCCCCGCGCAACGGGGCCGCTGAGGGGCACCCCGTCCACGCTCGCCTCCAGAACGCAGGACTCGGAGATGTCCGGACAGAAGCTGCAATCGTAGACCTGCTTCGGGCACGTCCCCTTCTCCACGCCGTCCACGGTGAGCGCGTATGTCTGCGTACCGGGTGCGGCGCCCGCCGCGAATTGCCGCGTGGCCGTTTGGCCGTTGAGGGTCGCCGCCCCCCCATCGATCTGCACGTTGCCCGAGAGCGCTTCCGAGCAGGTGAATGAGGCGATGATCTGCTCGTTGGTGCAGACCCTGTTGGTCGGAGGTACCTGCGTGGCTTCCGTGACGCCATTGCATGCGCATGTGAATGACGACCCCGACCCCGTGCAGCCGATGACGCAGGCATCGCGCGTGGCGTATTCTGTCTCCCCTCCCAGGCATGCCGCCCTACCCGTGCACGTATCCGTGGGATCGTCGCAGCAGTGCTTGCATGCCACGGTGGTGACGCCGCAACTGAGGGGGCTCCCGTCCTGCGCCCGCATGTTGACGCCATTCACGTTGAGCGCGTAGCCGTAGGTACCCACGCCCGCAGGAGTGACGTACGCCTTCACCTCCCCGTCCTGCACGAGGTAGGGGTCGTTGCCGCTCACGTTGATGGTATCCGACACGTTGAAGACGTGGGGCTGTATCGGCCCGTACCCGTCGTAGCACTGGTAGTTGGCGGAGAGCGTGTCGCCCGCGCAGAGCGTGCCGATGGCCGGCGTCACGTCGACGATGCCGCACTGGCACCAGTCCGGCAGCGACGGGTCCGTGTAGGTGATCGTAGTGGAGATGGTGATGAGCGGCCCCCCCGCCGGCGTCACGTTCGCGGTGTAGGTGACGGTCCCCGCCGAGGCCGAGGTCACGTCGCTGAAGGCGGTGTTCGTGGTGATGGTCGCAGCCTGGCCGTGGATGAATGCCGTGCCGATGTCTGCGGGCGCGCCGTTGAGCCAGCATGAGAGGTTGAGCGTGACGCTGTTGTTGATGTAATAGGGGCCGGTCGCGGGCGTGGCAGCATCCCATCGGCAGGAGTACTGGCCGGAAGGCGACGCATCGCACGATGGCCCGATGTTCCATCCGTTGAAATTGCAGAATCCGTTCCCCAGCTCATCGTCGATGCAATTCTGCCCCGCAGGGCAATCCGCATCGCCGTCGCAGGCGCAGTAGGAGACCGCCCCCTCCGTCACGCATGCCTTCGTGGGCGCACAGATGGCGGGATTCCCGTCACAATCCTCCCCGCCGCAGCTATAGGCGGAATCCCATCCGGTGCAGAAGCCGCCCTCGCACGCGGGATACTGGCGCATACGCAGCGTGGAGATGTAACAAGCCGTGGGGGCGCCGCAATCTGCGTCACAGGTACAGGTCCTCTGGCAGAACCCCGAGGGGTTGCACATCTCCCCGGGAGGACAGGCACCACAGGAACCGGTGCTGCTCGATTGCCCCTCCCACTGGCACGTGGAGGAGCACCCGTCGCCGTTCGTCGTGTTCGTGTCGTCGCACTCCTCGCCGCTTTCAGGGACGCCGTTGCCGCACACGGATCCTGGCGCCCCGCACTCCGCACTGCAGGCTGCCTCCGTGGCATGGAACGTCCCGCCCAGCAAGGCGCACTCCGCGGACGTATGCGCCGCGCAGCCGCCGGGGGAACAGCAGAAGCCCGCGCATGCCAGCGGAAGGGACACTTCCTGGCATGCTTCGCTCTCGCACACCTCCCACGTGTACGTGCCGCCGGCGCACGCTGGTCCCGCGCAGGAAACGCCCCCGCACGTCGACCCCCCCGGCTGCTCCGAGGACGGGAGGGTGAAGAGCCCCTCGAACGTGCGCGCGTAGACCTGCGGATCCTTGAGCCGGATGGTCCGCTCCACACGGAAGGAGACGCGGAAGCTCTGCTGGATGGCGGAAGCCGACGTGTTCTGGATGCGGAAATCCTTCACCTCCACCTCCGATGACGTGATGATCTGCTTCGTGCGGTTGCGGATGATGATCGCCTGGCCGGTCTGGGTCCCGATGACGGTGGGGTCCGTGGCCCCGCACCCCGTCTGGAGCGTGAGGACCGGCCCCTCCTGCTGCGCGGGGGGATCCTGGATGCGTTCGGCGTACTGGAGCCGGTACCCGATGTTCTGCAGCACCTGCGCGCCGTTCTGCTCCACGAGCGACATGCTCTGCTGCCGTATCCTGTTCTCCGTCGCGGAGAAGAGGAGGGGAAGCACCGTGAACGCCACGATGGAGAACACCGCCACGAACACCAGCAGTTCCACGAGCGTCACCCCCGGGCGTTTGTGGCCGGGGCATGCGGCGGAGGGAAGGAAGGGAACCATCGGCAAAGGGGGGAGAGTTATGTGGCGGGACAGCGCGTGAACGTCTTCACTTCGTTCCACGACCGGATCTTCACATCCGGGTACAAGGTGGCCACTTCCACCTCCAGCCGCCGCACCGCCAGGCCGCTGCGGCCTTCGGCGCAGAACACGTCCTCGGAGTCCGTGGCGGTTCCTATCTGCAGCAGGCGGCACGACCCCCGCGGCCAGCTGTAGCTCCGGTCCCCCGCGAAAGCCATGTCGCTGCGCGCATCCTGGAGGCCGCGCTCCACGCACGACCGCGCGAATTCCATCGCCTGCATGGACTGCTCCACGGTGTAGGACGTGCTCTCCGCCGCGCCGCCCAGGAGAAGCAGGGAGGCCGCCGTCGCCGCGGCGATCACCCCCACGGCCAGGACGCTGAGGAGGAACACAAAGCCGTGGCGCAGTCCCGTCGTGGCGGGACAAAGCCTGGCGAAACCGGGACGAAGCGTTTTCGGTTGGTGCAAGCCGGCGCATGGAAGGAGGCTTAATCGCATGGGCGCGTGGGAACGCCGCCGGGCCGGAGGACGACGACATGGGTGGACGTAACCAGGTAGGCGCGGTCACGCACGGGGTCGTAGAGGACGTCCCGACCGATGGCGGGAGGGGTGGCGTTGAAGAAGGCCAGCTCCCCCGCCGCCGAAAAGTTGGCGATACTCACCACCTGCAGCGCTTTCCTCCCCGAGGCGGCCGCCAAGAACGCGTACTGCCCTTGTGGATCCAGGCTCACGCCCGTAATGCTCCCGCTGCCCAAGTGAGAGAGGGGGGTGGAGATGCCCCCATTCACGATCTCGATGTACCACTCAGGACTTTGGGACGTCGCAGTGTTCTTCTCACACCCGATGAGGAGCCCCGTACCGCTTGTCGCAACGGAAAGAGCCTTCTCGTCCCCTCCCCAGGCCGTGAGGTTATGGATCGAATTGGGATTGAGGGTGGCATGGGTCGTGTCCGAGATGCCCAGTTCCATCGTCCCCGAGTAGAGGGCCAGGTAAGCGCCCGTTCCGCGGACCGCGATACCTTTGACGTCAAAGCCTAACAACGGTGCCAAATGCCCCACCTTTAAGGGAACGAGCGCACCGCTGTCGCTGATATCGAAGGAGAGGATCTCCGGCTGAAGAGTCTCGTTAGAGTTGGTGAGGCCGACGTAGAGCTCGTTGCCCCTGATGGCGAGCGACGTGGGCGTCCCCGCGATGTCCACGCTCACGGGGGGATTCAGCGGGATCGGCGAGGAGAGATTCTCGATGTTCAGGACGCGCAGCTCGGCGGCGGCATCGGACGTGAGCACGTAGAGCCGCTTGCCCTTGGCCGCCACCGCCGTCGCCGTGAGGCCGCCGATGTCGTACGTGGCGGTGGCGTACGTGGAGAGGTTGAGGATGTGGAGGGCAGGTACCGCGCCCGAGACGACGTATGCGCGATCCTCCACGACGGCGATGTCGTTGAAGCTGGAACCCGCCACGGGGACGTACCGCCATTCCTCCGTCAGGCTGGCCCAGTTGCCGACGTCGCAAGTGGAACGCCAGTCCGTGAGGTCCGTGGTGAGGAGCAGGCTCCCCGAACGCGCGACGCCGTGCTTCCACTTTGTCTGCGCCACCACCCGTTTGACGCCCGTGCCCGGCGTGGAAATGGTGACGTTCGTCCTGTACCCCTCCAGCGCGTCCGTCTCGTTCCCGGAGAATTCCCACTTGCCCAAGACCCCCAGCTGCACGCCGTGCTGCCCGTCCCCGAGGGAGGAGAAGGAAACGCTCCGCAAGTCCCGCACCGCCTCCAACGAGCGCTCCGCGAGGAACGTGGCGCGCACACGGTCCCCCGCCGTCTCCGTCCCTTCCTGCCCGTTCATGAGCACCAGGCCCGCGGCGAGGAGGAAGATGGCAAAGAGCGCCACACCCATCATCACTTCCACGAGGAGGAATCCGCCGCCACAACGGTGCGGAATTGGGCGGGAACGATGGTGGAAGTGGGGAAAGGCCATGGGGAAAAGATGGAACCGTCAATCTTCAGTGAACTGGAGAAGGAACACGGCATCCGTGTAGTCCTCGCTTACGGGCGGCGGGACGAGAACATCACTGAGCTCCGTAATGACTACAACGCTGCAGGGATCGGCCAACTCGATGTGTTCCCCGTCGGGAGCGAAGTTTTCCCCTGTGGGATTGTTTTGGAGCACACCGACGAGCTCCGTATTATCAAAGTAGGTAGGGATGGCATCGCCATCACGGAGGATGAGGGCATGCCCGGAATCCGCATCGTTCGTCTCGGCCGTAGAATCGTACACCGTCCATCCATCCTCCTCGTAGTGCCCGTACATCTGGAGCGCCACCTGGGAATTCTCCTGAATGTTCCCTTTCGTATCGACATTGTCAGGAGGAATGCTGGTGATGGGATTGTCGTTGAACAGTTTCTTCCACTGTATGCCGCCGTCATCCGTGTACTTCAGGGTAACGGGAATGTCTGGTACGGCCGCCCCTTCCCCGTACTTCAGGTTCTTCGCCAGGACCGTCACCGTCATGTCCACTCCGTCCGCCGTCAGGATGTTGCCGGAATCCTGTATGGAGATTTCGGTGCATGCAACACTCCCCTCGTCTCCCGGGCACATGCCGAGGATGTCCCCGTGCGCCTGATGGGCCAGCCAAGCGGCGGAAGGAACCGTCATTTGCGATTCATTGTGCATGCCCGGCTTGTGGCAAATGTTGACGCTCGCGCCGAGACTGGAGGAGCTCGCGATGCGCTCCTCGCCCCCCATGTAGAGGGTGATGGAGACCGTGCGCTGCTGCTCGTCCAGACCTTGCAGGACGATGGTCCCGGAGGCGCTGGGTCTCCCCTCCAGCTTGGTGAAGGACACTTCCAGGAGCACGCCGTTGACGACCACGGAGGAAGGCATGGGGTACACCTCGTCGTTCACCGGGTCGCGCGCGGTGTAGGAGCTTCCTTTGTAGAGCACGCCGGCCGGGACGTAGAACCCCCACTCAGAATCCCCCTGCGCCGTCTGCGAGAGCATCTTGGCGCGCGCGAACCCCTGCACCACGTTCTCCTTCGCCTGGTCCAGGTCGGACCGCACCTGGGACTGGCGGAATCGCGAGACGGAGAACACCATGATGATGCCCAGTATGCCGATGACCATCAGGGCTTCGATTAGGGTGAAACCCACCTTCGCCCTTGAGGGGTCTTCGGTGGGCTGGCCCGCCTTCGTCCGCTCACCATCACCATCGCAATGGAACGGAGCCTTCCGCTGGGAATTGGGCATCAGCATACGCAGAGAGCTCATCGTACGATCCGCAGGAACATGCCGAAAGGCCACGCCCGTGATTGCACTTGACCGCGCTCCGCACGTGTTGCATGAGCGAAGGATTCAATCGCAAGGATCAACATAGTTCTCGCATGCACCCAGGTGGTCCCCGTGCCTCTCGTGCGCGGGCCATGCGTTATCCGGGATGTGGAGCGTGCGTGCGTCGTGCCCCTGGCAGTGGCAGATGGTGAGGCGGTCGGGGAACAGGATGGGGATCCCCTCCGCGGAGATGGTGATGAGGATGCTCTCCCGTTCATTCTCCAGCCCCAGGAGAAGGATGCTGCCGGTGGCGCTCGGCTTCCCTTCGAGACGCGAATAGGTGACCTCCGTCAGGCTCCCCGAAGCCGTGATGGTGGGAGGCATGGGGTAGGACTCGTCGTACTGCGGGTCGCGCGTGTCATAGGAATTCCCCTGGAAGAGCGTCCCCGTGGGAACGTGGAATCCCCAGGCTGACCCTCCTTCGCCGTTCTGAGAGAGCGTCTGCGCGCGCGCCAGGGCTTGGATCACCTGTTCCGCGCTGCGCTGCACGTCCCCGCGAATGAGCAGCTGGCGCACAAAGGGTGTGGAGAGGCCCGCCAGCAAGGCGATGATGCCGATGACCACCAGGGCTTCCAGGAGCGTGAAGGCGCTGCGCGTCATGTGCGGGAGTGTAGCCCACCCGTACGCATCCTTCCTACCTTGCCGTCCATGGCGTGCCACTCCATGTGCCGACACATACTCCTTCAGGACAATCGGCCAAGTCAAGGTCGCCGCTGAATACACTGCGAGACATCTTGGACTCCCGGAGGGGTCCGGTCTGATCCGTACCACCCCCTCTTCGTCGGTTGTCGTCTGCGGCGTCATGGCCATTCCACTGGGTTCAAGTCTCGGATTTCCTGACATTTTATTGACTTTTTAATGACACTTTGATACACTGTTCCTGTTCGTCCATGTTCCATCCCCGTTTCACCCTCACCCCGGCGATCGCCAAGAACCTCATGGAAATCGAGGCGTGCCGCCAGGCGGTCCAGGGGATGCCGCTCTCGGTCCGCATGCTCGACGCGTTGCGGCACACCGCAAAGCTGCTCTCCACGCACTTCTCCACGCAGATCGAGGGCAACAGGCTCAGCCCGATGCAAGTGGAGGAAGTCCTCGAGGGCGGAGGCCGTTTTCCCGGGCGCGAGCGGGATGAGGCAGAGGTCCGTAACTACTACAAGGCGCTGGAATTCGCCACGGAGGAGGGCGGAGGGCGGCGTCCCTTGGGCGAGAAGGCCCTGCGGACGATCCACGGCCTCGTGCTGAACGGGCGGAAGGCGGCGACGGCTTACCGGGACGGCCAGAACGTCATCCGCGACGCGCGGACGGGAGCGATGGTCTACCTTCCTCCGGAAGCGAACGACGTCCCTCTTCTCATGAAAGACCTGGTCGCATGGATCAATGCGGAGACGGAGCGCGGCGACCTTCCGGCGCCCGTCATTGCCGGTCTCGCGCATTACCAGTTCGCAACGATCCACCCATACTACGACGGCAACGGGCGCACCGCGCGTCTCCTCACGAACCTCATCCTGCACCGCGGCGGCTACGGACTCCATGGCATCTACTCCCTGGAAGAGTACTACGCGGAGCATTTGCAGGACTACTACGACGCGCTGGCCGTCACCCCCGGCCATAACTACTACGAGGGGCGGGCGGAGGCGGACGTGACGCCGTTCCTCGTGTACTTCATCCGCGGCATGGCCGGCAGCTTCGCCAAGATCCGCAACCAAGCGGGAGAAGCGCAGGGACAAGGGGTTCCCGGCCAGACGGCGCTCCTGCGGGAACTTTCGGCGCGGCAGCGCAAGGCGCTCTCGCTCTTCGCAAGGATGAAGAGGGTCGCTTCCGCCGATGTCGCTCGGTTTTTCCGGATTGGGACGCGCTCCGCTTCCGCGCTCTGCCTCCAATGGGTTGAGGAAAAGTTCCTCATGATCGCCGATCCATCGAAGAAAGCGCGGCGTTATCAGCTCACCGAAACGTACGAGGCGCTCATGGCGGTGAAGCTCCCTGACCTGACCCGTCTTCGCAAAGCTACGCCGGGCATACGGTCGGGGCCTCCTGGTGCGTGGGTGAAGTCATGATCTTCCTCACTGGCTCACGCTCCCCACGATGCTGTAGATGGGGACGATGATGGCGAAGGCGATGGTGCCCACCAGCGCGCCGATGAAGAGGAGGAGGAGCGGCTCCAGGATCACCGGAAGCTTCTGGGCGGTCTCGTTGGCCTTCTTCTCGTAGATGTCCGCGATCTTCAGCATGACCTTGGAGAGGGAACCCGTGCGCTCCCCCGTCATCACCAGCTGTTGCACGGAGAGGGGAAGGAGCTTGTTGCTGCCGCGGATGGCGGCGAAGCTCTTGCTGAAGGAATCCCCCACCAGGATGTGGTCCAAGAGGCGCTGGTAGAACCTCTGGTAGGAGAGGATGGTGGTGACGTCCACCAGGGAGCGCAGGGCGTCCACGAGCGGCACGCCCGCTTGCAGCAGGCCGCCTACGATCACGCCGAAGCGCGCGATGGTGGCCTCCCAGAGGAGGGCGCCGATGCCCGGGATGCGGAAGATGAACCACTGGAAGACGACCTGCAGCGGCGTGTACTTGACGAGGATGGCGAGGAGGACCAGCGCCGCGAGCGTGGCGGGGGCCACGGTCGTGCCGTGCTCCGAGAAGAGGTTGCTGAAGCCGACCACCAGCCGCGTCACCAGGGGCAGCGGCACGTTGAGCGAGGAGAGCACGCTGATGAGGTTGGGCAGCACGAACATCCCCAGCCCCATGATGACGATGACCATGAGCACCAGCACGATCGCGGGGTAGATCATGGCCATCTTCACCTTCCCCCGCAGCGCCTCGTCCTTCTCTTGCTGCCCGGCCAGATACTGCATGTTCTCCGCCAGGTTCCCCGCTTCCTCGCCGATGCGGACGAGCGCCAGGGCGTCCGGCGTGAAGAAGTGCTCCATCTGCATGGCGCGCCAGAGCGGTATTCCGCTCTCCACTCGCTCCACGATGCGCTGGATGAGGGCGCGCGCCTGCCGGTTGTGCGTCTCCATCTGCAGGGTCCGCAGGGAGTCGACGAGCGGCAAGCCGGCATTGAGCATGGTCGCCAGGTTCTGGATGATCTGGAACCGCTCCTTCCCCAAGCCAAAGTGGCGCAGCGCGTTGACGATACCCACGAACACGTTCTCGCGGCTGCGCAGCGAAACCCTCTTCTTGGGGAGCGCGGCCGTTGGTACCTGTTCCTTCTTCGCGGCTTCCAACGCCTTCTTCTTCTGCTCCTCCTCTTCCTTGCGGCGCCTCTCCGCCTGCTCGCGCAGGGCTTTCTCGTCCTCCTGCTGGCGCTTGCGCAATTCCTCCTGCTTGCGCTGTTCCTCGGGCGTCAATTCCCGGGGGGGGACGGGAGGCTGCGGCTGCAGACCCGGCGAGGGGGAATGCGGCATTTCCTTGCGGATGAACGTCCCTCCCCTCAGCTTCATGTCCTCTTCCTTCGCTTGCGGTCGTGCGGACTGGAGCACGGCATCCAAGTCCACGGGGACGCCGGGCTTCTCTTCCTTCTCCATGGAGCCAGGGGCCGACGTGCCGGCGGGGGTGGAACCCCGGGGAAGAGGGGGATGCGCGGCCCCCGCGTGGAGGGCGGTGGGGAGGGAAATCTTGGGGGCCGGTTGGGAAGGAACGGCAGGGGTGGCCCTGCGCCAGAAGGCAAGTTTTTGCCACAAGCTCTTCGTCTTCCCCCCCTCCTGCGCCGTGAGGGGCGGCGGAGAAGGGTGCGCTTCCGCCGGCTGCTCCTCCTGCGCGCCCTCTTCCGCCTGCTGCGGTTTCACCTCCCCCAGGATGGCATCCAAGTCCACGGTGCGCAGCATCTCCTCCACGTCCTTCCCGCCAGCAGGGGGAACCTGCAAGGGTTCCGGCAGCCCTTCAGCGGGTTGAGGCTCCGGTTCCGCCTCGGAAGACGCGACGGCGGGGGGCAATTCCAAGTTCGCCGTCCCCAGCATGGCATCCAGGTCCACCTGCTCCAGGAGCGATTCCACGTCCCGCTTGGTCTTGCCCTGCGGGCGGGTGACGAGGCGCTTGCGGCGGCGGTGATGCCGGCGATGGCGTCTCCGGTGCATCCTCGCCCGCTTCGCCGTTTCCGGCTTCTCCTCTTCCGGCCCGGCGGCAGGTCTCCCGACGTTCTTGAGGAAGGGCAGGAACGACTGCAGGAGCGAGAGGAAGGCCGGTAATTTCCGCTCACTCTTTGGCATGGGGGACGATGAGGTCGGGAGGGGCCGCTACGCGCAGGAGTTCATCGATGGTGGTCATGCCGGCCTTCACCTTGGCGAACCCGTCGTCGAACATGTGCTTCATCCCCTGCTCGCGCGCGACGTTGTTGAGGTCGCTGCTCGAGGCGCGCGCGACGATGAGCTGCTCCACTTGCTGCGTGACGATGAGGAGTTCGTAGATGCCCACGCGCCCCTTGTACCCGGTGCCGTTGCACGACTCGCACCCCTTGCCCCGGTAGAGACGCGCAGGCTCCCCTTTGTCGAAGTAGTTCTGCCCGCCGAGGAACAGCTTGGAGGCTTCCGTGAAGGGCAACGTGTAGCTGAAGCGGCATTGCGGGCAGATACGGCGGACGAGGCGCTGCCCGATCACCACCTCCAGCGTGGAGGCGAGGAGGAACGGCTCCACCCCCATGTCCAGGAGGCGGGGCACGGCCGTGGCGGCGTCGTTGGCATGCAGCGTGGAGAAGAGCAAGTGGCCCGTGAGGGCGGCGTTCACGGCGATGGACGCCGTCTCGCCGTCGCGGATCTCGCCCACGAGGATGATGTTCGGGTCCTGGCGGACGAGCGCCCGGAGGCCGGTTGCGAACGTGAGGTTGGTATCCGAGTTCACCTGGATGTGGTTGATGCCCGGCACCTTGTACTCCACCGGATCCTCGATGGTGGAGATGTTCACGTCGGGCTTGTTGCGCATCTTCATGAGCGCGTAGAGCGTGGTGGATTTCCCCGAGCCGGTGGGCCCCGTGGTGAGGATCATCCCGAACGGCTTGTGCGCCACCTTCTCCAGGATTTCCCGGTACTCGTCGCTGAAGCCCAGGTCCAGCAGCGTGAGCGTGCGCACGTACTCGGAGAGGAGGCGGCAGACGATCTTCTCCCCGTCCACGATGGGGACGATGGAGACACGGATGTCCATGGTGTTGTCGTTCGGCGTGCGGTAGCGGATGGCACCGTCCTGCGCGGCGAAGTGCTCGTCGATCTGCATGTTGGATTCGATCTTGATGCGGTTCACCACCCCCTCGTAGTACTCCCGCGGGATGCGCCCCGCCTCGTGCATCACGCCGTCCACGCGGAAGCGCACCATGACGAACTTCTCCTGCGGCTCGAAGTGGATGTCGGATGCGCGGAGCTCGATGGCATCGTTGAAGATCTCCGTGATGATCTCCGGCGCCACCTTGCGCTGCTTGGTGATGATCGCCTGGAAGCGCGTGGCGAGCGGCTTGCGGTAGTGGACAAAGAAGCTCTCGATGGCGCCGCGCGGCGCGTAGAGGAACTGGATCCTCCCCATGAACTTCTGCCGCTTCTGCTTGGCCGCCAGTTCCGCCCCTCCCGGCTGGTCGGGGAAAATGACGGCGGTCTGCCCCAGGTTCCAGCGGACGCCTTCCTCCAGCTTCGCGTTGCTGGGGTCGGAAGTGGCCACCATCACGCCGTTCTCATCCTGCTTGATCACCACGCAGCTGTACGCGCGGGCGATCTCCTCGGGAAGCAGGGAGACCACTTCCGGCGTGGGCTGCACCTGCTGCAGGTCCGCGAAGGGGAGCTTGTAGTACTCCGCCAGCGCGCTCTCGTACAAATCCTCCGTGAGGAGCCCCATCTCCGCCAGGACTACCTTGAGGGTGACCGACCGCTGCTGCGCCTGCTCCAGCGCCTGCTTGAGTTCTTCCTCGCTCACATAGCTTTGCTCCACGAGAATCTTCCCGAGATCGGCATCGTTCAGGGGCATGGAGAAAACATGGGGGAGGGGTTCACTCGAGCGCCGCTTTCACGCGCTTGACGATGCTCGCAATGGGCGTGTTGGCCTTGACGAAGTAATCGATGACCCCCAGGCCCTTCGCCTTCTGCTTATCCTCATCGAGCCCCAGGTTGCTGAGCACGAGCACCGGCGTCTTCACCTTCTTTTTCACCATCTCCTGCAGGAGCGAGAAGCCATCCACCTCCGGCATGATGATGTCCAGGAGGATGAGGGCGTACTGCCCCGTGAGGGCTTCCTTCATGCCCTCGGGACCGGTGAGGCAAACGGTGACGTCGAACCCTTCGCGCTTGAGCTTGAGCTCCAGGGCGTGGGCGAGCGGCCGCTCGTCCTCCACGATGAGGATCTTCTGGGAAGCAGGTGTGTGTGGTGCCATAGGGTTTATATTGGGAACTTTCATCTTATTGTAGCAGAAAACCCTATTTTTCACAATGGCGTGTTGGGGGGGCAATCCCCTCTCCCACACCCTTCCGCGGCCGCCCCCTCTCCGGTAAACTCCCTTCGCCTTGCCGAAACGAGCCCTCCTTTCCGTGTCGGATAAGACAGGATTAGAAACCCTGGGGAAGCGCTTACGGAAGCTCAGTTTCCACATCATTTCCACGGGGGGGACCGCCAAGTTCCTGCGGGAGAAGGGGGTGGAGGTGACGGACGTTTCCGCCGTGACCGGGTTCCCGGAATGCTTCGGGGGACGCGTGAAGACGCTGCATCCCCTCATCGCGGGGGGGATACTGTTCGAGCGCGGGAACCCCGGGCACCGCAAGCAGGCGGAAGAACTGGGTATCGAACCGATCGACCTCGTGGCCGTGAACCTCTACCCCTTCGCCCAAGCGGCGGGTGATCCCGCGAAGACGCGGGAGGAGACCGTCGAGCAGATCGACATCGGCGGCCCCGCGCTCCTGCGCGAAGCGGCCAAGAACCACCGCGACGTGACGGCCATCTGCGATCCTGATGACTATGGCCGCGTCCTCGGGGAACTGGAAGCAACGGGAGAGACGTCCGCGGGACTCCGGCGGGAGTTGGCGGCGAAAGTGTTCCTCCACACCGCCGCGTACGACGGGAAGATCGCCGAGTATCTCTCGGAGGGAACGTACCGCGGCGTGATGCTCACGGACGGGATGGTATTGCGGTACGGGGAAAATCCGCACCAGTGGGGGAAGTATTACACGTTGTTCGATTCCCTCTCCCCCCTACCCCCTCCCCCGGTGGGGGAAGGGGAGCACGCTCGAAGCATTCAAACAACAACAGAACAACACACATCCCCTTCCCCCCCTGGGGGAAGGGCTAGGGTAGAGGGTTGGGGCATCCTCCTCCAGGGCAAACCCCTGTCCTATCTGAACATCCTCGACGCCGACGGAGCATGGTCCGCCGTGCATGACTTTTCGGACCCCACGGCAGTACTGGTGAAACACGCAACGCCCTCGGGCATTGCATCACATGCCGATATCACCGAGGCGTTCCAGCGCGCCTACGACGCCGACCGCCTCTCCGCCTTCGGCGTGATTATCGCGCTCAACAGGACCTGCACCGCGGCGATCATACGGAAGCTGATCGACCAGAAGATCTTCACGGAGGTGATCGTGGCGCCGGACTACGAGCCGGAGGCGCTGGAACTTCTCAAGCGGAAACCGAACGTGCGGGTGATCAAGCAGCGGAACGGCGAGCGCATGAGAGGCCAGGTTCTCTACCGTTCCGTCATGGGGGGGATGCTCGTGCAGGAGAGCGATTCACGCGTGGTGACGGAGAAGGACCTGACGGTCGTGACGGGGAAGAAGCCGACGGCGGAACAGGTGCGCGACCTCCTCTTCGCGTGGCGCGCGGTGAAGAGCGCCAAGTCCAACGCCATCGTGTTCGCCAAGGACGGGGTGACGGTGGGCATCGGCTCCGGGCAGACGAGCCGCGTGGATGCCACGTGGATCGCCGCCAAGCGCGCGGGGGAGAAAGCCCGGGGCGCGGTGATGGCTTCGGACGCCTTCTTCCCCTTCCCCGATGCCGTGGAGGAAGCCGCCAAGCACGGCATCGCCGCCATCATCCAGCCGGGGGGCTCCGTGCGCGACGCCGACGTGTTCGCCAAAGCGGAGGTGTTGGGCATCGCGATGGTGATTACCGGCGTGAGAGCATTTCGTCACTGATCCCATCAGCCGTAACTGATGTTGTCCCTCGTATTGAATTCGAATACGATCACCGCTCTGTCCACCACTCGATAAACGAGACGATGACGATAATCCACTCTCGCGCGTATGTAGTCCGTGTATCCCTTCAATTTCCTGCCCGTCCTGAACGGATCGTTCTGCACTTCCTGCAGAGTCTCTCTCAAGCGCTCCTCAAGCTTCGCATCATGCGCACAGAGATCCGCAATCTGTTTTTGGCACCGCTTGGTGATGGCGAGAGCGAACATTCCCGCCCATGATATCATTCATTGCCTCGTCAGCGGATCCGTAGAATTTCACATTGCCCTCCTTGATCATATCGATGAACTCGCGGTCGTATTCATAGAGCTTCCTCACGGGCAAGCCCGTGGACCAGGCCCGGAGCAACGTGGCAACGCTCTGCAAAGGATGGAGGATGAACTGCATGAACCGGAAGGATTCTGCAAACATAGTATGTGTTTTTGACGAACTTTTCAACATCATCTTACCATAAATGAATCGCGGAATCCATTGCGTATCTGTCCATGCATTGGAATTTTGTTCTGCACTCCATCTTGGCCTCATGGAACGCCCCCTACTCCAAGCAGCAATCAATCGCCTTCTTCACCCGGCTTCGCTCCCATCATTCAAGACAGCAGTCGATGGCTTTCTTGACCAGAGAACCAAGTTTTCCCATGAAGCCGGTCTTCTCCGTATCGTGCTTGTTCATGACGTCATCGTCGATCTTCTTCACGTCGCCCGCGGCGATGATCTTCATGTTCAAGCCCCAGAAGAGCGAGTAGAGCTCGTACGCCTTGCGGAAGAGGTCGTAGGCCTCGTCCTTCCGGCCCTGTGACTGCGCCTTGGTGCCCACTTCCATGAGGCGCATGGACGCCGCGAGCAGGTGCTTGCTGATGCACCACACCTCGCCCTCGTACTCCTTGATGATCTTCTTGAGCAGGTTCTTGCGCATCTCCCGTACTTCCGTGATGAGGTCGAAGTAGTCGGTCTTCCCCGTCTTGCCGCCGGAGAAGAAGAGGTGCTCCTCGATGGAAACGAGGTTCATGATGGCGATGCTCAGATCCTGGTCCGAGGAGAGGTCCATCTTCTCCTGCTTCTTCATGTTGTCGATCTTGGCGATGAACGCGTTGAGCTTCTCGACGGAAATATCATCGGTGGCGGCCATGGGAGAGGGGGGTTAGAGAGTCGGGTTAGCCCGTGCGATGAAGAAGAATAGGACGCTCAGGAGGAGGATGGACCCCACCGGCCACACCACTTTCTGGAGGGGGAACCACGCGTGGCCGCCGTTCTTCCGCTTGATGGACCCGTACCAGATATTCGCCGCGAGGAACGCGACGCTCCCCACGACGGTCCCGAGCAGGAACCGGTTCGCTCCCCACAGGACATTCAAGGGATGCGTGAGGAGATCCGTCCACAGGTAGAGAGGGATGTAGAGGAACACGCCGTAGTAGATGAGCGTCGTAAGGATGATCCTCCCCTTGAAGCGGATGCTCTTCGCATTCAGCCAGTTGATGGTCCAGGCGGTGAGCGCGACCATCATGCCGCCCACCCACAGCCCGCTGATGGTATCGTCCACCCCCAGCCACCGCGCGAATCCCACGCCCGCCACCGCGCCCAGCGCGCATACCGGACACTGGGCGGACGCAACCGGAACGAGGAGGAAGTGCAGTGCGGCTGCAAGTGGGACGATGGGAAGGACTCTCTTCAGCACAAAAGTAGGATGGGGAAAGCCAGAGGAGTATATCACAACGCCCTCCTGCCTTCGATCGCTTCCCGCAGCGTGGTTTGGTCCGCAAACCCGATGTCCGCGCCCATGGGGAGGCCGTGCGCCAGCCGCGTGATCGCGGGGACATAGGGGGAGAGCTGCGTGCGGATGTACGCGGCGGTCGCCTCCCCTTCCACGTCGGGGTTCGTGGCCACGATGACTTCCTTTATCCCGCCAGCCTTCGCGCGCTCGACGAGTTCGCGGAGGCGCAGCTGCTCCGGGCCCATGCCATCAATGGGCGAGAGGACGCCGTGGAGGACGTGGTACAAGCCGCGGTACCCCACCTTCTCGAACGCCACGACGTCCAGGGGGTCTTCCACCACCAGGACCTGCGAGCGGTCGCGGCCGGACCCGCGGCACACCTCGCACTCCTCCTGCAGCGTGACCATTTGGCACGTGCGGCAGTACTTCAGCTCTCCCTTGAGGTCCAGGAGCGCCTTTCCCAGCCCCTCCGGGCTCGCCTTGCCGCTGCGAAGCAGATGGAACGTGAGCCGCTCCGCGCTCTTGGGGCCGATGCCGGGGAGTTTGCTGAACTCTTCGATGACCTTGGTGATTTGCGGAGGGAGGAGAGACATGCGGAAGAATTATGAATCAAGAATCGAGAATTAAGAATATGTTTTCTCTCGTAATTCATAATTCTTCATTCTTGATTCTCCTCAAATCTCCCTCCCCCACACATATTGTTGCCATTTCTGTTGTCGTTCCATGATGCATCGCCCATACTGCCCCCTTGCTCTTTCACATCACCTTTCCCCACGACACCCTGATTTCAGGAAGCCCACTCCGCGCATTGTGATACCGCGTCGCCGGGGGAGGGCGACAGGAATCAGGATACGCGTGGGGAGTGCAGCAATGAAAACCGTAGCATAAGGGAAATAATCATGAAGAAAGGTTTGCTGGCCTTCGCCACCGTACTGATGATCTTCTTCGGATTTTCCGACGTTATTGCGGAGGATGCCCTCTTCAGTGAAGAGAAGGCATCTTCAGAAGTGCCTCACACGCTTAATCCGAGCATCCTTTACGGGAACAACCAAATAGAGATCCGTCAGGAGGTTGGAACGGTCGCTGAAGAGAGATTTCACTCAAAATGGTTCACTGTATGGCTCAAAGTGATGCGCTGTGACCAACAGTATCTTGAACTTCAGTTGGAGATCACCATTCCTACCAAACGGTTCTTTCCGTCTCAGAAAGACAATGGATGCGATTGATATCTGCCGGCTCGAACTGACAACGTTGCGCTCCCCCCGCACGTTGAATGTGCGCGATGAGATCTCCCCTCCTTCAACCTCAGAGAGGTACACAAGCCACTCAATCCCTCTCGGGCAACTTAGGCTCACGATACTTCCACTCTTCCAGCGTGATTTCCAGCTGCGCCGGGCCGCTCGCGGTCAGCCTTGCCAGCGTCCCTTCGCGCGGATGCGAACACTCCACGCCGGAAAAGCGCTGATCCCCTTCCCCCAACTGCACCGTCTCCCCCTTGGGGACAAGGACGGCGTACGTGGAACGCGGGGCAACTTGAATGTAGATCATCACGCTGTTCTGACGGTACTCCACGCTCGCAGGATACCCGGCAATGCGAATCTTACGAAGCCGGACTTCTTCCAGGGGAATATCGAGGTGCGGAACCCGCCGGTACTTTTCCGCCTGCTGCTTTGCGAGAGTGGAAGACGCAACGGTGTCGCGCAGCGCCCGCGCAAGCTCGCCCGCATGCTCGTCCAGGAATGCCTGGAGCCGTTCCCTTTGTTCCGCGTCGTGCCGTTCCTTTTCCGCGTCGCGTTCGCGCAACAGAGCATGGCCGATGGCCCGCCGCTGATCGTAGTCATGCGTACGCATGCCTTCGGATGCGAAGGGAACAAGATGGAGCAGCAAGCGAATGGGCGGAGTATGGAGGCACTTCCCGACCGCGCCCCTCCGTTCCCGGATCCGCCGGTCAATTTCCCGTTCCACTGCTCGATCATCCGCGCGTTCGAGCGGCTGATAGGCGGGTACGTGTGGACCTTCCAGGAGGAGGTGCGAAACGATGCGCGCGACGTCTGCGTAGAGATTCTTAACGGTTGGAATGGGTGCAAGAAGCGTCGTGTCCTTTTCGCTCCTGTCGTGCAGGAACAGATCCCCCTCTTCGGTAATGGAAAAAGAAAAATGCGGATCATACCTCAGCTTCGGCGCAAGACGCCCGAGGAACCACGCGCGCTCCTCCGGCGTCACCTTCTCCGGCAAGGGAAAACGTACGCCGGTACTTGTACCCTCTCGTTCGTGATGCTCCGGATGCATATCATCAATATATCATTTTTATTGTTTTTGTCAATCTGCTACATGATGGCGAAATACCGCTCTATGCGAACATTGCTCCCATCATTCTACATTCTCCATTGTTCATTCTACATTCTTTATATCTCCCTCCCCTCCCTGATTTTCCGACCGATTTCCCTCTCCTTAATCCTCTGCCTCTTATCGATCCTCTTCCTCCCACGCCCGATCCCCAGCAGGACCTTGATGAACTTCCCCGCCCGCACCTCCAACGGCACCACCGCCATTCCCTTCTCCTCGGACGCCTTCTCGACCTTGAGCGCTTCGTTCTTCCTGAGCAGGAGCGGACGGTCGTGCGTTGGATCGTACCCGGGGAGCGGCAGCGCGAACTTGTAGGGGGCGATGCTCGCCTTCTTGAGCACCGGCTTGCCGCCGAGGAAGGAGACGTATGATCCCGCCAAATTGACGTTGCCTGCACGGCAGCTCTTCACCTCCTGGCCCGTGAGGACCACTCCGGCCTCCACGGTATCCTGGATCTCGAAGTCGAAGCGCGCCCGGCGGTTTTCCGCAACCACTTTCACGGGGAGAGTATGCGGTGGAACGCGCCTGCGATCCACAGGAATTGATTTTCCGCGGGGCTTCTGCTCCAATGTGCCCTCTGAACCCCGAAGCGCCGCCACCGGCTCCTACGTTCGAATTCACCCGAGAACTCCGGTCGCTGGAGAAGGAAACATGGAGCCTTCCCCTGGAATTCCGCCCCCGTTTCAACTCCATTCTGAAGAAGCTCCAGGACATGGAACGCAGATGGGACACACATCTTGCGACGATCCAAGATTCCCTGTCATCGCTCTCCCTAGAAATGCAGTGCCTCGCCTTCGACCTGGAAGCCACCCGCCGCGAGCGCGATGCCTACCGCATGCGGCTGGAGGAGGAGACGGGGGAATGACATGCTTTTTGGCTTCTACGAGAGAAAATCGTCTCCATATTGACAAATGCATGATTTTAAGAAATAATGCTCCGTCGGTTTATTCCATTCTCTCCCTGCGTCTCCCTGTTCTTTCTTGCGGAGAATAGAGAGATGCGGGGGCGGGAAACGCTTCTGCGTCACGGTTCTACCGACATTATTCTGGGGCTCCGCCAATTGGCTGTGGGCCCCATTTATTCTGCACATCAGCAAGACCACGACCACGCGCACACCCCCCTCTCCCGAGCCTGCCCTGAGCGCAGACGAAGGGGGGGAGGGGCAGGGGGTGGGGGCTATAACGCGTACCAATCCAGGATCGTGTAGCCGAAGAGCAGCGTGATGAGCGTCCCCACGTAGAGGAACGGCACGAACACCATCCTGTCTTTCATGGTCTTGAGCTTGAGCAGCATGAGCGTGAGCGCCACGGCCGTGCCGATGATGTAGGAGAGGAACAGCGCCACCACGAGCAGGCGCCAATCGCGCAGCAGGAACCCCATGGCCGCCCCCACGATGATGTCCCCGCTCCCCACCCACGCCCCCCGGCTTATCCCCCACTGCAGTGCGAAGATGCCGGCGCCGATGAGCGGGGCGAGGAGCTGCAGCGGCGGTGAGAAAAACGCGTACGCCACGCCGACGGCGAGGAGGGGGAAGGAGAGGTAATCGGAAACGAAGCCCGTCTGCGCGTCCATCACCGCCACCAGGAAGAAGAGCCACAGCGTGAAGGCGAGGAGGAGGGCGGGCAAGAGGGCGAAGGTCTCCTGGTACAACGCGAGGACGAAGAGGGCACCGGAGAAGAGCTCGATAAGGGGGTAGAGCCAGGGGATGCGCGCGGCGCAGGAACCGCACCGCCCGCGCAGGAACGCAAAGCTGAGGAGGGGGACCAGTTCCCGCGCGCGCAGCTCCCTGCCGCACCGCACGCAATGCGAGCGCCCCATGATGCTGCGCCCCTCCGGAATGCGCGTCACGAGCACCGTGCCGAAGCTCCCGAACACCAGCCCAAAGACGAAGAAGAAGATGGAAACCGCCGCCTGGTTCGCCGGGAGGAAGAGCATTGGGGGGAGCATAGAGCGAGGGAGTCCTGAGTGCCAGATGTGATTGAACGGGAGGATGCCGATGAGTCCGACGATTCCCCGCCTTCGCCCAGGCTACGGTGGGCAGGCGAGGATTCCGACGAACGACATGCAGTACTTTGGCGTGTACAAGTGGTAGCCGATCCTCGGACTCTTCGGAATCCTCGGAATCCTCCCCCCGGAGAACGATCAATAGACGCTTACTCCGCACTTTCTATGATCTCCTTAGCCCTCCCCACCACCAGATCCGTCCGATCCCCCGTCTCGTCCCCCGAGACGACCGGTGCGAGGAGGGAAGCGGCGCGGGACCCTCCCCATTCGTAGGCGCCGTAGAGGAGCAGCGCGATCACCGCGCCCATAGCAGCCCCGCCGCACTGGCCCCAAAGGGGGGCCCTCTTGGCCCGGACGAAATGATGCTTGAGGAATGCAATGTGCATAATCAGGGTAGTATAGCAAACTTCACCTTCCTTCGCCACCAGGGAACCCACTATCTCCTCTTCTCCCCCTGCCTCTTCCCTGTCCTCCGTAGTCCCCGTAGGGGCGAAGGAGGGCCTGTCCTCCGTAGTCCCCGTAGGGGCGAAGGAGGATGCTTCCTCAATACGCTGCTCTTGTACTTCTTCGGCTTGAACGGCTTCGCCCGCTCCACGTCGATCCCCGCCTCCCGCAGGTCCCGCTCCTCCACGCCGGGGGGCAGCTTCTGGTCGTACCCGAGGAGGATGAGGTCGGGCTTCACGGTGAGGACGGGCAGGAAGTAATCATCCACCTCCCCGATCAGCACCCGCGCCTCGGGGAACGCGCGCTCCACCTCGCGCCGCCGCTGGGCTTGCGGACGTTCCGGAAGTTTCCCCTTGAAGCGCTTCACGTTGGCGTCCCGCGCCACCACCACGAAGAGCTCCCCCCGCTCGTACTTTGCCGTGGGAACAACGCGCTTCTCCGCCTGGGATATGAAGAAGCGATGCCCTGGGTGGAGGCCGTCGAAGGTGCCGAAGACGAGGACGCGCATGGCTTGATCCTACAGTGAGCACCATCCTCTGTCGCGCACTTTTGTAAGGACGCGGCACCTGTGGTGAGCGTGCCGAACCATGCCGCGTCCTTACTTCAACAGATCGATGACGTAGATCCTCTTCTCATCCAGCACGTACAGGTGCGCCTCGTCGGGGTCGACGTACAGGTCCTGCAGCTTGCCCACCTGGTCGCCCTCCAGCACGTACTGCCGCAGGTACGTGGAATCCCCGTTCGCGCCGCCGTCCGACGTAACGCTGATGCGGCGCTTCTCGGGGTCCAGGAAGTAGAAGTTGCTCTCCGGCATCTTGACGATCTTCGTGGCGGTCTTGAAGGTGCCGTCCGGCGCATGGCTGATGGTGAACGGCTTCGCCTCGCCACGCAGCATCTTCACGATGGCGCCGCCCTCCCTGAGGACGTAGATGCTGCTGTCGATGGTCATGTCCAGCGCCCCCGTGAGGTCGCCGCTCACGTTGTACTGTACGGCGGCGCCGTAGCGGTTATTGAGCCGCTCGTACTTCATGATGTTGTTGTCCACGCCCAGGATGTAGAGGTAGCGCAGGTACGTTTCCATGTCTTTCCCCGTCACCCAGCCGGAGAGGTCCTCCGTCTTCATGGAGACCGGCTGGCTCCCCTGCAGCTCCAGGACGGCATTGCCCGTGGTGAGGAACGCCTGCCCCTTGTAGCGCGGGAACGCCGCGCCGTCGATGATGAACCCGTCCTCCGTGAGGGGGCGGGGGTCATCCACGCCGTTGAGGAGGACGTGGTACCACTGCTCCCGGTCGAACACCACGAACTCCCCGTCCGCGATGCCGACCATCCCCTGGGCGGAGACATCGGAGTTCTTGGCGGCGAGGTTGACCAGCACGCGCGGCGAGAGGCGCGTGATGTTGTTCAGCTCCTCCTTCTTGCTGCGGATGCGGTCCAGTAGGTCCAGCGCCTGCACGCGGAAGAGGCCGCTCTCGTTGTCCATCACCTGCTTCGCCCAGGCGTCCGCGCGTTGCAGGATGTCGTTGGCGGCGTCCGTGTCGCCGGCGATGCGGCGGTTGTCGGCGGTCTTGATCTCCTCATTGATGCGGTCTACGAGCGTGGAGAGTTCCGCGCGCGTCTTGCTCCGCTGGCTGGTGATGGAAAGTTTCACCACGAGGAAGATGACGAGGAACGCGGCCAGCGCCCCGGCGAGGAGCAGCACGTGCGCCCGCCGCTTGCGCTGGGGATGCTTGAGGTCCGCCATGAAGACCGACGCCTTCTCACGCAGCGTCTGCACGTGCGTGGAAGTCCTGGAGAGCTTGCCGATGCCCGTCTTCGCCCACCGCGCCACCACCGGAGCCGCCCGCGCCCCCGCCCGCTTGAGGGAGGAGCCGGCCTTGCGCAGCAACGTGGGAACCGCGAGGGGGATGCGCCTCCCGGCTTGCCCGAACCGCCAGGCGGCCGGGCGGGAGCGGCGGCTGGGCAGCGGGCGCCCGCGGCTGTACTCCTGCCTCGGCGCGATGACTTCCGCCGTTTTCACGGGCGATCCGGAAGCGACGATGGCGAGCGCCGCCGGCTCCTCCTCCGCCTCCAGCCGCGTGATGATGTCCCGCAGCGCCTCCTCCCCTCGCTGGAACGTGAGCTGCGCCAGCTGGGCGGGGGTGAAGGCGCGCAGCAGCCGTTGCGTCGCCAACGCTACGGAATCCTGCGCTTCCAGGGCGCCGCTCGAGATGTGGACGAAGGCGGAGAGCGGCTTGCCCCGCGTGTACTCCGTGATCTGCGTCGCCGCGCCCCGGCGCACCAGGTACGCCTCGCCCCGCCCTGCGTGGGAGACGTGGAGCCCGCCGTCCTTCTCCACCACCGCCACGATGGCATGCACCTCATCCATCGTCCGCGCGAGCAAGAGCCCCTTCACGAGCCCGTTGAGTTCCTTCAGCGTCCCGTCGAGGCGGTTCCACGCGTCCCCCTCCGTGTCCAGCAGCGCGTGGCGGATCACGTTCTCGCACTCCTCGGCGAACGCCCGCGCCTGCCGCTCCTCGGCGTACACCTGCAGGAGGAGCAGCACGGTTTCCTCGCTCTTGCTCGCGTAGGAACGCGAGAGCAATACCTGCGCGCCATCCGCTTGCGCAACGCCCGTCTGGACGGAGAGGTCCATCAGGGGGTTAGGCTACAGGAGGACGGATTTATTCGGCAAGGAAAGATGGAATGCAGGAATCCAACCCTTCGGCCTCGAGCCCAGGGCCGAGAGGGGAAACCAAAGGAACCAACGATACTCTCCCCCCGCCATCATCCTTGGTTTCCCTGGTTTTTCCCCCGGTCTATCACTATTCTCATACTAATAATACATTGATCAGAAGCCAAAAACTCAAATGACATACATATCACTCCTTGCTTTTTCATCCTCAGGGGAGTACACTGGACGCAGTTCGACGATTTTACCCCTGCCATGACCGACGAACAGAGTGAACTCTGGTGCATGGTTTCCAAGAAAAGACAATGGACGATATGAACGATACGACGCAACCTGCGCCCCAAGCGCAGGGCGCTCTTCCCGTAGGCCTCGAGCGCAGTCGAGGGGCCGAAGGTCCCGAGCCTCGCCGAGGGACTGAAGACCCCGTCGCAGACCCCGAGCGAAGCCGCGGGGAGCAAAGCCGAGGGGGCGCACCGCAAGCACAGGGAGCCCCCTCCCCCGCCCCTTCCCGGCAGAAGCCGCGGGGGCGGCACAACCGGCGCTTCGGCGGCCGCGGGCCCCGCCCGGGCAACAACCACCTCCGGATGGACATCCGCCCGGACGGGCCCGCCCGGACGAACGTCCGTTCGGACGTGCAGCCGGGGACCCAGCCGCAGCAAGCGCAGCGGTTCGACAACCGGCAAGTCCCGCTCCGCGTGTACCCCCTCGGGGGCTTCGAGCAGGTGGGGCGCAACTGCTTCGTCATAGAGGTGGATGGCGACATCTACCTCATCGACCTCGGGCTGCAGTTCCCGGACGAGGACATGCTGGGCATCGACTACCTGATCCCGGACATCTCCCCCCTGCGGGGACGCGAGAACCGCATCAAGGGCGTGCTCTTCACGCACGGGCACTTGGACCACATCGGCGCGGTGCAGCACCTGCTCCCCGCCCTCCACTATCCGCCGCTCTACGGCACGCGCCTCACCATGGCGTTCGTCAAGAAGCGTCTGGACGAGGAGAAGATGACCTCCAAGGCGCGCATGAACGTGGTGAAGTTCCGCGAGAAGATCCGCCTGGGAAAGGTGGAAGTGGAATTCCTCCGCGTGACGCACTCCATCCCGGATGCCGCGGCCATCGCCGTCCACACCCCGTACGGAACCATCGTGCACACGGGCGACTTCAAGTTCGACCTCACGCCCATGAACGAGCCCCCCGCCGACTTCCCGCGCCTCGCGGAGATCGGCGACAAGGGCGTGCTCGCCATCATCGCGGACTCCACCAACGCCAACAAGCCCGGCAACGCCAAGAGCGAGCGGGAGATTTCCGAGACGCTCCACGGCATCATCCGCGACGCCAAGGGCCGCTTGATCATCTCCACCTTCAGCTCGCTCATCAACCGCATGCAGCAGATCATCGAGCACGCGCGCAAGTACAACCGCAAGATCTTCATCTCCGGACGGAGCATGGAAACCAACCTGGAGATCGCGGAGCAGCTGGGCTACCTCCGCGTCCCCCGCGGGCTCATCCGCAAGGTGAACCCCGCCATGGACCGGCTCCCGGACCGGGAAGTGCTCATCCTCACCACGGGAAGCCAAGGCGAAGAGATGGCGGGCCTTGCCCGCATCGGCCTCGGCACCCACCGCCACATCAGCGTGAAGAAGGGCGACACCGTCGTCCTCAGCTCCAACCCCATCATCGGCAACGAGCGCGCCGTGGCGAAGGTTGTCAATAACCTGCACATGCAGGGCGCCATGGTGAAGACCACCCAGGAACTCGCCCTCCACACCACGGGGCACGGCTACGCCAACGACCTCCTCTTGATGCACCGTTTGGTGCGGGCGCGCCACGTGATCCCCGAGCACGGGGAGCCGCACATGCGCGCGGCCCATGCCGACTTGGCGCGGCAGATCGGCTACCCCGAGAACCAGATCCACCAGATCGCCAACGGCGAGATCATCGAGTTCGACGCCAAGGGCGACGCGCGCAAGAGCAAGAGCAAGCTCGCGTTCCGCGACGTCATCATCGACGGGCGCGGCAGCGCGGGCGAAGGCCAGCGCGTGCTGGACGACCGCAAGGTGATGAGCGAGAACGGCGTCATCATCATCCTCTTCCGCGTCTACAACGAGAGTAAGCGGCTCGTGGGCGACCCGGACATCGTCTCCCGCGGCCTGATTTACGGCTCCGAACAGCAGGAGATCACCCGCGACCTGGTCCAAGCCTCACGCAAGGCCTACGAGGATGAATTGAACCGCGGCGAGAAGGACCGCAAGGCCCTCAAGCGCGCGGTGACGGGATCCCTCTACCGCTACTTCGACCGCAAGCTGGATCGTGAGCCCATGGTGATTCCGCTGATGGTTGAGGTGTAAGAGAATCGAGAATGATGAATGAAGAATTAGGGATAACACCCCTCCTCATTCTTTATTCTTGATTCATAATTCTTCTTCGGTTCTCTCTTCGCTTCGATTACCATCCCCCCATGAACTTCTCCGCCATCCTCTTCGACCTCGACGGCACGCTCGTGAACAGCATCGACCTCTACGCCAAGGCCATGCGTGAGATGTTTGGGGAGGCGGGTATACGCCTTACGGAAGAGCAGTTCCGCACCTCGTACGCGACGGGATTGAAGCTGAAGGACTGGTTGGTGAAGTACGGGCTCACCGAAGCGTCCGTGGACATCATGCGCACCGCGCGTGACAGCCGGTACGTGGAATTGCTGCGGCAGGGCATCGAATGGTCCCCAGGTGCCGAGGGACTCCTCGCCGCGCTCAAAGGGAACCATCCCCTGGGCTTGGTGACGGGATCGTGGAAGTCGTACGTGGACGCCATCGACGCGCGCCTGTCGCTCAAGGAGTATTTCGGGAGCATCGTGACGGGAGAAGCCATGGGTGATTTCTCCAAACCTCACCCCCACGGCCTCCTCCTCGCGGCTGACCTGCTGAATGTGAAACCGGAGAAGTGCATCTACATCGGCGACCAATTGTTCGATATCGAAGCGGCAAAGCGCGCGGGAATGAAAAGCTGCTGCGTCAACGGGACCTACACGCCCAAGGAGGCGATGGAGAATGCCGACATGGCAGTGCAGGACATCGGGGACGTGCTGGAGGTGATCGGGTGATGTATAGACAACGTATAGACAATCGTCTTTACCGATACACCTCTCTCCGATGGCCGATCCGCAGGACGATGACGGTCACGATTGCCTTCTCAATCGTATAGATGATCCGGTACGGCCAAACGCGGATAGACCATTCGCCCTCGTGCTCTCCCTGGAGCTTCTTGCCCTGAAAAGGATTGGAACGCAGTGAACGAATTGCCTCGGCGATGCGCTTCCGGTCTTTCTTCGTCAATTGTTGCGCTTCCTTCTGCGCGCGTCGAACAACGATGACTCGATACTCCATCATACGCCCAGTGTCTTCTCAAATTCCTCCAAAGTCACCACATCGCCCCTCTCCTTCTCCTTCATCGCCTCCTTGATGGCGGCTACCTCCTCCGGATCCGACATGATGTCCAAGGTTTCCATCCACCCCTCAAATTCATCCTCACTCATCAGGACATATCCCTTATCACCCTCGTGGATGATTTTGACATAGACGCCGGGAGTCCGGGCCATCTTCAGGATGGCAAAGAAATTCTTCCGCGCATCCGTAGCGGTGAACGTTTTATTCATATGTACATGATAGCGTACATATCAGCGTGGCGCAAGCGGATTACAGCACTTTTCCGACCACGTT
Source organism: uncultured Candidatus Peribacteria bacterium (assembly GCA_964358505.1). Lineage (GTDB taxonomy): Bacteria > Patescibacteriota > Gracilibacteria > Peribacterales > Peribacteraceae > CAIKAD01. Next base: position 13,297 of record CAYHOS010000005.1, on the reverse strand, counting down.
CCACCCTTCGTATGGCGTCCATCCGCACTTGGAGTGCAACTCCCTCCCCCGTATCACCCACTCTTCGTCGGTGCTGACGGTGATGGTGGGCGCGTCGCTCTTCCCTAATGACAGGATTTGATTGGGATTCTCGAAGCACAGGCGGCGGATATTGTCGTGCGTGAGACGGACTTCGGACTTCGGACTTCGGGAATGGGGATGAGGCCATTCGCCCGCTGCGACGGTCAGCAAGAGAGGCAAGAGAGTCTCCACGCCGGGGACGCCGCTGGGCGCTTTGAGCGGATCGGGATTCTGCTTTTCTTCGAGAGTGTGCGGCGCGTGGTCCGTGGCGATGCAGTCTACCGTGCCGTCCGCGATCCCATCCCACAACGCAGCCTGATCATCAGCTGAACGCAACGGCGGGTTCATCTTCGCCAGAGTGCCGAGCGCGGCATAATGATCGGTGGTAAGGAAGAGGTGGTGGGGCGCCACGTCGCACGTGACGTTCACCCCGTCCGCCTTCGCCGCGCGGATGAGCCCCATCGCGTTCCGCGTGGAGACGTGCGTGGGATGGACGTGCGCGCCGGTCTTCTTGGCAAGGTCAAGGATGAACGCCACCGCCTTCTCCTCGCTCTCCGGCGGGCGCAGGAGCGAATGAATTCGCACGTTGTTGGCATCTTGTAGCCGGCGATTGAAATCGCCGGCTACCTGGAGGAATTCATTCCTCCGCGCCGTGTTCACGACGGGATCCTCGCAGTGGCACACGGCCACGATCCCCCGCCCCGCGCAGAAGCCGAGGACTTCTTCGACGAGTAACGGATCGATCTTCTGGTCCCCCGTGGAATGATCCAAGAACAATTTGGCCCCGCAGCACCGCGCGCGGAGGTCCTTCTGGCTTTCTTCGGTGAATACTTTCCGCAGCTCCTCCAGATGCTCCCTTGCCGTGACGCCGAAGTAGAAGCGGATGTCCACGTCTGTGATCCTCTTCGCGCGCTCCACCTTGTCCTTGAGCGCCTCGAGGGTGACCGTTGGGGGGACGGTGTTCGGCATGTCGCACACCGTGGTAACGCCGCCCGCGAGCGCCGCCCGGGTTTCCGTCTCCATATCCCCCTTGTGCGTGAGCCCCGGCTCGCGGAGGTGGACGTGCATGTCTATAAGCCCGGGCATCGTGATCGTCTTCATTGCCCTGATCATATCGCAGATTCGTTTATTGGTTTATTGGTTTATTGGTTCCTTCGTGAGTAACTCAAAGCATACAGGGAGAGAATAGCCCTCTTCCGCTGCAGAAAACGGCAGATTGACAGTTGAATGGCGTAGCAGGATGATTTTCGCATCTGTATGGTGCACTGGCAGCCTGAGAGCGGCCAAGGGTTACCCGAAGCGTCCTCGTCGGATTCGCTAGGGGTGGAAACCGGCTGGTACTTCGACAACTACGACAACAGCGACTGCTGTTCCCCAACCCTCACTATCGCCCCGGAGAAAGGCCAGTTCGTCCACACGCTCAAGGATGTGGTTGCCTGCTTGGGATATGCGTCGGTGGATGTCTGCGTGCAATCATCGCACGAAACGGACGTTGTGACATATCAACGGAACCACATCGATACGGACGAATTGGAACAAATCCTCGCCAGGTTCCGGACGCTCCTTCTCGGCGATCACGGCATGGGAATGGTCATCATCGATCCTTCATCGGACTACGTAGTAATGCTACAGAGCCGGAAGGTGATCGAGGTCGTTGGTGCATTGCGCGAGGATTTCACGGCGGTCTGCCGCATGCACGGCATTCCCCATAATCCCAAACTGCAGCTGTTGGATGCCGGTGGTTTGGATGGCATCAGCGTGGGATACCAACAGAAGTTTGACCTCTTCATCAAGGCGCTGGCTGCAGAAGCGTTGCGTCAGGAGAAAGATGAGGAAGAGGACAGCCCTCACAGCCCCCTCTGAAGCAGCATGTCCAGGACCGCCATGCGGATGAGCACGCCGTTCTTCGCCTGGCGGAAGTAGGCGGCATTGGGGAGCGCGTCCACGTCGGGGTCGATCTCGCCCACGCGGGGGAGCGGATGGAGGACGCTCACGTCCTTTCCCTTGAGCTGCTTGGCGCGCAGCACGTAGCTGTCCTTGAGCCGCTCGTACTCGGAACGGTCGGTGAAGCGTTCCTGCTGGATGCGCGTCATGTAGAGGACGTCGCACGCCAGCGCGGCGTTGAAGTCATCCGTCTCCTCGTAGGCGATGTCCTTCTCCTTGAGGAAGCTCGTCACCTTCTCGGGGACCACGAGTTCCTTGGGCGAGACATACGTGAAGCGCACGCCGTTGTAGAGGCCGAGGAGGAACGTGAGGGAGTGCACCGTGCGCCCGAACTTGAGGTCGCCCACCATGGCGATGCGCAGGCCGTCGATCTTCCCCCGCTCGCGCTCGATGGTGAGCAAATCCAGGAGCGCCTGCGTGGGGTGCTGGCCGGGGCCGTCGCCCGCGTTGATGAAGGGGACTTTGGAGACGGCCGCCGCGCGGTCCGCCGATCCCTGCTCCGGGTGGCGCATGGCGATGATGTCCGCGTACTGGTTGACCATGATGATGGTGTCCTCGATGGTCTCCCCCTTGTAGAGGGAGCTGAACTGGAACCCGTCCGCCGTGATCACCTGTCCACCGAGGCGGAGCATGGCCGTCTCGAAGCTGAGGCGCGTGCGGGTGCTGGGCTCGTAGAAGAGCGCCGCCAGAATCTTGCCGGGGAGGCGCGGTTCCTGTGCGCCCTCCTTCAAGTACCGCTCCATGAGGCGGGCATGCTGGAGAATGGCGTCCGCGTCCCTCCGCGAGAGTTGCTTTGTAGACGTGAGGTGCTGGAAGTTCAGCGCCATTCCGGCCCGAGGGTAGTGGAACGCCGCGCCGCTGTCTACAGGAACCATACCAAACCGGCCCGGTGCGGGCGCTTCCGCCGCGGCCGTTAAAAAAAACGCCCATTATTTGACAGGTTTTGGAAGGTTGTTATCCTCTCATCATCTGACCGGCACGGACGATCGGCACCTACTGATTCGGTCAGTATCCCCTCCAGTTCAAAGGAAACGCTCCGTTATTCACCTGTTTCCGGAGAGCTGGAGGGCTTTTTTCGTGATGCGGAAGAAAAGATGCTCTTCTACAATCTGCCCATGCATGCATCCCACAAACGATCTACGCCCCAGGGTTATCAAACGCTCTTTATCAGCGCCGCCCATGCCATCGGGCAATCGCCAGAACGGCAGATAACATTGGCGCACCAAATCGAGACACACCTGGCTCATTTCGCCGAGGACGTTCGGGAGGTGCTGGAAATGGACATGCATAATACTGAATATACCTATCCGGCGATTCATGCTGCTTTACAGGAGGCACGGGAAGCTGTTGCGCTATTCACTGATGCAAGGATACGGAGGGAAAGGGAACACTGCCATGCGCGGATCGGGGAAATCTGTGCCATGGTAGAGAGCCTCCCCGCGCTCGAGCCCGCGCCCCACCACCGCTCCACGAACACGCATTCCCATTCCCACGATTCATGGCTCGAGGCTTAAGCCCCCGCACGGACGCGCAAGCCATCGCCTCCTCCACGCTGTGGCAGGTGGCGAGCCAGGCGCTCATGGCCGCGCTCTCCATCCTCACCGTCAAGTTCGTGGCGGTGGGGTTGAGCAAGGATTTGGCGGGGCACTACAACACCGCCTACGGGTACCTGCAGCTCTTCGGGATACTGGCGGACTTCGGGCTGTACGCGGTGGCGGTGCGGGAGGTCAGTAAGGCGAAGGACCGGGAACGCGTACTGGGGACGCTCATAGTGCTGCGCCTGGGGATCCTGGTCTTGTCTTTGGGGACGGCGCTCCTGATCGCGTGGCTCGTGCCGCATTGGAGGGGGACGCCGCTGCCCATGGGGATCGCCATCGCCGCTTTCGTGCCGGCCTTCACGCTGGCGGCGGGGATGCTGCGCACGGTGTTCCAGGTGGGGCACAGAATGCAGTACGTATTCGCGGCGGAAGTGACGCAGCGCGTCATCACGGTGGCGCTCATCGGCTCGCTGGTCCTGGCCGGCGCGCGCGGGGCGGAGGATGCGCGCACGTATTACCTCTTCCTCGCCTTCGGGAGCGTGGGCGCGGCGGAACTGCTCTTCCTCTCCGCCCTCTTCGCGCGCAGGTTCCAGAAAGTCTGCCTGCATTGGGACGGCGCCCTGCTCCGCCACTACTTCCTCCTCGCCGCGCCCTACGGCCTGGCGTTCTTCTGCACCGCGTTCTACCGCCAGTTCGACGTGACGCTCATCTCCCTGCTGCGGCCGCGGGACTTCCAGCTGCAAAACGCCTACTACGGGTTCGTGCAGCGGATGATGGACATGGCGTACCTGCTCCCCACCTTCCTCCTCAATTCCGCCCTGCCCATCCTCAGCGAACGGGACGCGCGGGGAGAGGAGACGCGCGGGCTCCTGGGGAAGACGCTCCTCGCCGTCCTCATCCTGGGCTCCACCGCCTCCCTCTTCGGCGCGCTGTGGCCGCGGCCGCTCGTGGGGCTCCTCACCACGCAGGCGTACCTCAGCTCGCCGGGAACGCCGGGGTCGGATACCGCCCTGCAGCTCCTCGCGCTCCCCATGTTCCTCAACGGCATCGTGGTGTACTGCTTCTACGTGCTCCTCACGCGGCACCGGTGGAAGCCGCTCGTCATCACCCTCGCACTGGGCGCGGGGCTCTCTCTCGGCCTCAACGCGGCGCTCATCCCGCCGTACGGGTTCGTGGGCGCGGCGGTCACCTCCATCATCACCCACGCGTTCCTCGCGCTCCTCCTGCTGCCCCAGGCGCTTTGGACCATGCCCGTGCGTTTCGGCTGGACGGAATTGCGGCAGTGGCTGCTCTACGCGGCGGGGCTCGCACTCGCGCTCTTCCTCCTCAGCCCATTCCTGGTCACGTCGTTCCACACGCTCCTCTTCGGCGCGGCGGTGGCGGCGTGGATCGCGGGGCTGGTGTGGAGCCTCGGCTTGGGGAAGGCGCTGGGGATGGGGATGGCGGCACCGGCAGTGCAGGAACAGGGGCCGTGAGGACGCAATTGCCGCTTATGGTCGTTTATGCTACAATATCCTGATGCATAAACTCCCGCTCATCCGCCTGCACCGCCTCGGCTTCGGCGGGCAAGTCCTCCGCGCGCTGGCGCTCCTGGCGCTGGCGCTGTGGCCGGCCGCGGCCATGGCCGTTCCCCCATCCGCCGTGCGGAACGTGGAGGCGGTTTACGCGGACGGGGCGGTGACGGTCACATGGCAGGCGCCGGCTGAGCAAGGCATCGTCCGCTACCACATCTACTACGGCCACGCTTCCATCCTCCAGAGCGGCGGCGCATACGACGACTACGCGGTGACGGAGGACGCATCCACCGCCTTTGTGCTCCGCGATCTCCCTTCCACCCGGCGGCTGTACGTCGCCGTGCTCGCCGTGAATGAGGAAGGCGAGGAGGGAACCGCTTTCGGCGACGAGGCGACGGTGGAGATCCCCGAAGCGGCGGTTCCCGAAAGCGTCCCGGAGACGCGGGAGCCGGCTGCGGCCTCCACGGCGGGCATGCAGCTCCTCGCGGCGCAGAGCGCCTCGCAGACGGGCGTGCTCCTCACGTTCTCCCGCCCGGCGACGGTGGCGCAGCAGGACGCCGCCACGGCCTTCCGCATCGTGGATGGCAGCGGCGCCCTCCTCCTCATCAGCCGCATCTACGTGCAGGGGCCCGCCGTCCTCCTCGTCACGGCACCGCAGCGGGAAGGGAGCCGTTACTCCGTCTCCGTCGCACAGGTGTGGGGGACGGGCGCCAACGGTCCGGTGCCCGTGGATCCGCGCACGAGCGTGGCGGCCTTCTCCTATCCACCCGTGCCCGGCTCCGTCCTTCCGCCTGCACCGCAGCCTTCGGGTGCCCTGCCGGTGATAAGGAACGTGCAGCTGCGGATCGACGGGAGGCAGGGCGACCTGTACGGCGTCCTCGCCGCCTTCGAGATCCCCGCGGGGGCGGAGAGCGTCTCCGCCATCGAGGTGTTCCAGAGCGCGGACGGCGGCCGCAGCTTCAGCGCCCCGCGGGAGATCCCCTCCCAGGCGCGCTCCGTGCGCTTCGAAAACGTCCCCGCCGGCGCGTTCACGGTGCTGCTCCGCGCCAAGACCGCGCAGGGGGACGCCTCCCCCGGCATCACCGCAAGCATCACCATCGGGCAGACGGGAAGAAGCAGGTCGCCCCTCACGAGCACCGGCGCGGGCCTCGCCACCGTCCTTGCGCTCACGGGCGCGGTGATGGGGTGGAGGAGGATGCGACATCATTCGTAAGGACACGGCATGCCGTGTCCTTACAACGGAGACGTACATGATGTACACTCCGCTGCTTTGACGAAGCCTCCACCCCATCACCACAGGCTCCTCCTTTTCCTCGCCATCGCGGGCATCGCGCTCCTGATCCTGCGCGAGCGCTCACTCCAAACATCGCACCCTCTGCAGGTCTCCTTCCTTCCCGTCCCGCAGGGCTCCGCGACGCTCATCGCCACCCCCGCGGGGAAGACCGTCCTCATCGGCGGGGGGAAGGACCTCACGGCGTTCCGCGAGATGGGGAAGCTCCTCCCGTTCTTCGCGCGCACGGTGGACCTGCTCGTCCTCGCCGACCACCGCCACGTGAGCACCGAGACATTGGATGAGACCGCGCGACGGTACCGGATCCGCCGCGCGCTGCTCCCTTCCCCGCTCCCGGAAACGCTTTCGCTCCACAGGACGATCCTTGAGGAGCACAAGGTCCCCATCACGGACGTGCCGTGGGACAAGACGGTACCGCTGGAGGACGCGCTCACCCTAACCATCACGAACGACGGGAAATCCAAGCCCGCGCAACTCACGCTCGCGTCCGGGCGGGACCGCATCGATCTCCCCGGATTGAAGGATGACATCGCCGCCGATTTCCCCGCCTCCCTCCTCCGCGCCATCGTGTGGGAAGACGGACAGCCCCAAACGGTGGTCGTGCGGGACCCCAAGTTCGAGGCATGGACGGAGGATATCCCCCTCCGGAACCTTGCGACGGAGGGGGCGGTGACGGTGAGTTTGAACGGAAGAAGTGTCATGGTGAGCTCCGTCGAACCATGACACGTATCATCCCTCGACGGAGCTCGGGATGACACATCCTTCTTTTCTCTCGCTTACCGTCTATCATCCCTCCTATTTCTATCCTCCATCCGCTATCATACGTCAAGATGCAAACCCTCCTCCTCGCCGCAGGCAGGTCCCGACGTTTTTGGCCGCTCACGGAAAAGAGCCTCGTCCCCATCGCGGGGAAGACGCTCCTGGAACACCAGATCGAACGGCTGCGGAAAGGCGGATGCGGGGAGATCATTCTCGTGAACGGGAAGCATAACCTCAAGGCGACGCGCGCGCTGAGGTTGAGGACGATGGAGCAGAAGGACTTGCAGAAGGGCATGCTGGGAGCGCTCCTCTCCGCGCTCCCCAAGGTGAAGGGGCCGGTGATGGTGGTGGGAGGGAACGACGTGGTGGAACCGGAAGCGTACGCGGCGCTCATCAAGGCCGCATCCCGGAAGGGCGTGGACGGCGCCATACTGGCGCAGAGGGTAAAGCGGTACTTCCCTGGGGGGTACCTGACGGTGAAGCGCGGCAAGGTCATGGACATCGTGGAGAAGCCCGGTGAAGGGAAGGAGCCGGGCAACCTGGTGAACATCGTCGCCCACATCCACAATGATCCTTCGGCGCTCCTGCGGGAACTGCGCGGGACAAGTGCCGACCGTGATGACGGATACGAGCGCGCGCTCGCCACGCTCTTCAAGGAGAAGAACTACCTCGCAGTCCCCTACGCGGGGACCTGGCAGGCCGTCAAATACCCGTGGCACCTCCTGAACCTCCTCCCCCTCTTCCTCGGGGAAATCGCCGCCCCCCGCGTTTCCAACAAGGCACAGATCCACAAGACGGCCGTGATTGAGGGCAACGTGGTGATCGAAGATGGGGTGCGCATCCTTCCGCACGCCACCGTTTCCGGTCCTTGCTTCATCGGACGCGGGACGGTGATCGGGAACGGCGCGCTCGTGCGGGGATCGAGTATCGGCGAGCGCTGCGTAATCGGCTACGGGAGCGAGGTGAAGGGCAGCGTGCTCATGGATGACGTGTGGCTGCACATGACGTACGCGGGCGACAGCGTCATCGGCGATAACGTCTCCTTCGGCGGCGGCTGCGTGACGGGGAACTTCCGCCTGGACGAGGGCGAGATCTCCTCCATGGTGGACGGAAAGAAGGCGGGTACCGGCCTCGCCAAGTTCGGGACGGTGGTCGGCGCGGACACGCGGCTGGGAATACTAGTGGGCACCAACCCCGGCGTGAAGATCGGCGGCGGGAGCTTTATTGCGGGCGGGACGTTCATCACTGAAGACGTACCAGAGGGAAGTTTTGTCGCCACGAAGAACGGCAAAGTCCTCGCCAAGCGCAATAGGATCGCCCCGCCGCACGCGGAGGCACGGAAGAAGTACGTGCGCTGAACGTTTTCATCCCAAGCACATCTTCGCCAACCGTCAGGCCTTCAATAATTTCTCGACATCTCTGAGGAATTCCCCGAAGTGCGACGCAAGCGCAATGAAAGACTGCTTTTGATCTTCTGCTGTCTGGTCCGGAGCCGGCACAAAGCCTTCCTTGGTCATGCTCCCGAGCACATCGTTCACTTTCGCCCATACACAACATTGATCTGCCGTAACTTTCTTCATCACATCGTCATTTTCTATCATTGCATGGTTACAAACGCCTTCCGAGGTATAGAGACACGTCTGGTCTTTATCGCGGGCACAGAACTCCGGGTCGATTGTTGGGTGAGGGGACATGGAGGGGGGGGGAAAGAGGAGATGGATGGTACCACTTATACTTTACACCTCAAGTGCATATCTCCGGCTATCCCTCCCCCCTCGCTCCCCTTCTCCACACCACGTGTGGATAACGGCGGGAAAGAGTTCCAGGTTACTTGCGAAGGCTTTTCCACACAATTTTCTTGTTCTATTGTTTTGGAAGCCAAAAACATCGATTCCGCGCCTCCCCTTCCTCGCCCGCCCGGTTCTCCACGGGTTCTCCACAGGTGTTCCACAGGAACCAATGGAAAGGATTCTGTTCCCTCCCTATTACTCAGATTTCCGATGGGACGGAAAATGGGAAGGCGTATGGTGGAACGGCCTCCTCCCCCGCCCCTTCCCCATGTTCAATCTCCCCGCCGCTTGCCGCCCTTTTCCACATGATTCCTTTGAGGATGTGGAAGGAGGGGAAGATGGTATTATGACGACGGATTATGTATAGTTCCTTTCCTTTATTCCCTTAGGCCATGAAGTTTTCCTGTTCCACCTTCGACCTCCTCCATGCCCTCCAGCTCGTGAGCAGGGCGATCGGGAGCCAGCAGGCTCTGCCCATCCTGGGGAATGTCCTCGTGGAAGCCGAGGGGCGGCGCTGCACCGTGAGCGCGACGGACTTGGAACTCTCCATCATCACGCAATTCGACGCGTCCATTGAGAACGAGGGATCCATCACCATCCCCGCCAAAGCCATCCTCAACTTCGCGCAGTATAACTCGGATGCCGAGGTACTGCTGGAGACGTTGGAGGGGACGCAACTGCGCTGTACATCCAAACATGCCAAAACAATGATCGCCGGCGAAGCGGCGAGCGAATACCCCACCATCGCCTCCGTGGAGCGGCAGACGTCGCTGGTGCTGGAAGCGGAACCGCTCCTGGAGGCGCTCCACCTCGTCACCTTCGCTTCCGCGAAATCCTCCCTCCGCCCAGTCCTCTCCGGCGTCCTCTTCCAGCGCATCGGCGCAAGCCTTACCCTCGTCACCACCGATAGCTACCGGCTTTCGGAGTACACGCTCAAAACAAAGGAGAAGGGCGAGGAGATTTCCTGCATCATCCCCACAAAAATCCTCGACGAGCTCCGCTCCATCATCGGTTCCAGCCTCAAGAAGGTTTCCCCTCAGGATGGCGGAGGAAAGGAAGAGCCGAAGGGCGCCATAAAGGTGCCCGAGATCTCTCTCTTCCTCAGTAAGCAGCAGATCGAGGTGCATGCGGGGAATGTGCGGCTCCTCTCCCGCCTCATCGACGGCAAGTTCCCCGATTACCGGCAGATCCTCCCCAAAGACGGCAAGACCAATGCGCTCTTTGCCGCCCACGAGTTCTCCACGGCGGTGAAGCGCATGCATTACTTCGCCAAGGAGATGAACAACAACCTCACGTTCCATGTGGCCAAAGGCCAAGTGAAGATGTCCACGCCGCAGACGCAGATCGGGCGGGACGAGGCGGTGCTCGCGGCGGAAGTGGCGGGCGACGAGAACAAGATCGCGCTCAGTTCCAGCTACCTCCTCGATTTCCTGGGCCACATCCATACCGACAACGTCCTCATGAAGGTCACCGACAGTCTCCACCCCGCCGTGTTCACCCTTCCGGAGAACCCGCGGTACCTCCACTTGATCATGCCGCTGCGGATGCAGGAGGAGTGAAGTTCCTCTTGTTGTTATGAGTGAATGCAAGCTCACCAGTGGTTCGGCTACGGAAATCGTTATTACGTGAAGTTCTTCATGAGGGAAAGTAATCCGCTGTGGACGCTCAGGGGTCAGATGCTATTATCAACACATGACACAGGAAGAAGCTGTTGCACGCTGACGGAAGAGCATTTTCTTTCCCATTACCTTCAACCATGAAGCAACAGGAAGCCTTCGCATTAGCAAAGAGGTATAAGAAAGCTCTTCAAGAGGCGCGCATCCCCTTTTACAGCTCATTGTTTTCGGATCCGCGGCGCGGAATGACATGCATGAGCAGAGCGATGTGGATCTCGCCGTCGTTGGCACCTCTTTCAGAGGGGATCGTCTTGAAGAGATGCACGATATCCGGAAACTGCGGCGCCCCATCAGCTACAAACTCCAGCCGATCTGGTTCTACCCCGAGCATCTGGAAGACAGGTATTCAACGCTGGCGCAGGAGATCAAGAGGGATGGGATTCCTATGTGAGGAGTATGATGATTCCACTTATGCAATCCCCCCATCACCCATCAGAGGTCCATATTGTCCTTGAAGATCTGGGTCCAGCGAGGACAAGCAATTCAAGAAATTCTTGGATGACATGGGCATTCCCGATCCGCAGTCTCTGTAGACGGATGAGACGCTACCGGAACCAGTGGATGAGAAGAAACTTCGTGCTTTTCATAATCATGAACTGGATGGTGCCCAAACCGAATGGGTTGCTTCATTGATTACCCGTTACAGGAGTTGGTACGACGCCGATATGAAGATTGTTTCGGAGAATGAGAACAGGCTTAAATAATTAAGCACTTGCAAACTTCCTCGAATCGTCGTATCCTATAGGCAACATCGCCCGAAACGGGAACAGGACTCTTTCGGTATTGGAATTCCCCTCGCGCAACTTTTACGCGTGAGGGCCCTCTCGGGTGATCCATCGGCATCGCATGCAACCCTCTCTTCTTCTCGGGGACAGAACCCATCAGGAGCTTTCGGAACTCCTGAGGGCGAAGCGCAGGCTCGTCATCTCCGGCGCGTCGAACGAGACGGCGAAAGCGCTCCTGCTCAGCCACCTCCTCTCCTTCCACCCACAGCCCGCGCTGGTGGTTACGCAGAACCACGGGGGCGTGGAGGCGCTGCAGCACTGGCTGCAATTCTTCGAGGTGCCGTCCCATCGGCTCCTTCCCGTCCAAGATGCGGAGGGGCACGTGCTTCCGGAACGCATGCAGACGTACCTGCAGTTCATGGGTAAGGGGGAGGGCGAGGCGGCGGCGTTCCTCTGCGACCGCGAGGCATGGGACGCAACGTTCCCATCCTTCAAGGAGCTCTCCCAAAGGAAGGTCCGCATCGCGGAAGGAGAAGATCTGCCGTTCACGCGGTTCGTGGAAGACCTGCTGGAGCGCGGCTACGCGCACGGGGAGGATTTGTACCTGCACCCGGGGGAGTACCGGAGGATCGGCGACACGCTGGACATCTACCCCATCCAATCCGCCCATCCCTACCGCGTCACGTTCGACTTCGACAAGATGCTCAAGATCTACGCGGTGGACGCGGCGGACCTCTCCCGCACCGTCCCGGCGGGGAAGAGCCTGGACATCTACCCCGCCACGTTCCAGCGGAGCCAGAAGATCGCGGACCAGCTGCCGGAGGAATCCCTCCTCGTGTTAGACGACCAGGATGACATTGAAGCGCGGGCAGGAATGCCCGCATTGCTCAGCTTCACGGCCTTCCCGGAATCCGCGGCCAACCACGCCCACCTGCGCTACCTCTCCGTCCTCAAGTTCTACACGCTCGCCGACTTCCTCAACGACGTGCGCGACAAGCTCTCGCAGGAGTGGACGATCCTCATCGTCACCAAACGCTCCGAGGAGCTTCAGGGGATCCTGAAGGAAGAGAGGATCCCGGTGCTGAAGAACGACCATCACCCAGGCTCCGTCACTCTCATCCCTGCCGACGAGGACGACCTGCTCCCCCACTCCCTCCAGAACCCGGACCTCAAGGCCGCGCTCCTCACGGACCGCGAGATCTTCACGCTGCGCAAGGCGGGCAAGCAGCGGAGCGTGGCGAAGTTGGCTCTGGACTTCATCACCTCGCTCCAGCCGGGGGACTACGTGGTGCACATGGACCACGGCATCGGGCACTTTGAAGGGATGACGCAGAAGGAGATCGACGGCATCGCGCGCGAATACCTCGAATTGACGTACGCGGGCGGCGACAAGCTGTTCATACCCGTGGACCAGGCGGACAAGCTCTCCAAGTTCGTGCACGAGGAGGGAGAGGAGCCCGTGCTCAACCGCCTGGGCACGGTGGAGTGGAAGCGCATCACCGAGAAGATGCGCTCGGAGACGAAGCAGATCGCCAAGGAGCTCCTGGCGCTCTACGCCAAGCGCGCGCGGAGCAAGGGACACGCGTTCGAGGAGGATACCGGGAAGCAGCGCACGTTCGAGGAGGCGTTCCCCTACGAGGAGACGCCGGGGCAGCGCGCCGCCATCGCCGACCTCAAGAAGGACATGGAGAGCGAGCATCCCATGGACCGCCTCATCTGCGGGGACGTGGGCTTCGGAAAAACGGAGGTGGCCATGCGCGCCGCGTTCAAGGCCGTGGCGTCCAACAGGCAGGTGGCGCTCATCGCCCCCATCACCATCCTCGCGGACCAGCACTACCACACCTTCCGGGAGCGCATGGGCGCGTTCGGCATACGCATCGAGATGCTCAGCCGCTTCCGCACGCCCGCGGAGCAGAAGGAGATCCTGGAGAAGCTGCGCAAGGGCGGCATCGACATCGTCATCGGCACGCACCGGCTGCTGCAGGAGGACGTGAAGTTCC